>NZ_LT607412.1:5121942-5423233 GCF_900091455.1 Micromonospora coriariae
ACGAACAACCTTCTCCTGCGCCGAGCCGCGGTGTCGGCCGGCGCGATCCTGGTGGCGACGGCGGAGTTCGCGATCCTGCACTCGGCGGTCGATGTCGACCTGGCGGCCGGCACCGGAAACGCGACCCGGCAGATCACAGTGGCCGCGGTCGTGGTGGCCGCCGCGGTCGCGGCACTGGCCGGCTGGGCGCTGCTCGCGCTGCTGGAACCCCGCACCGGCCGGGCGCGCCTCTGGTGGACCTCGATCGCGGTCGCGGTCCTGCTGCTGTCACTGCTGCTCGGGCCGCCGAGCGGCGTCGGCGGGGGAGCGAAGGCGGCGCTCGCGCTGCTGCACCTGAGCGTCGGCGTCGTCCTCATCCTCGGCCTGCCCCGGTCGCGCCCGGAAGGACGGAACCGATGACCGCGCTGACCGTACGCAAGCAGAACGGCGCCTTCGTCCTCGACTCCGGTGCCGGGCCGCGCGCGTCGCTGCGTACCACCGGCTGGACCTGGCGGTGCGGCGAGATCCGCACCGACGCGGGCCTCTGGACGGTCGCGCCGACCGACCGCCGGCGCATCGGGGTCACCGCACAGACCGAGCATGGCGTCGCGGTGCGGCTCGACCCGCGCCGGTCGCACGTGCCGGGACCTGGCGGGGTGACGCGCTGGGCGCCCGGTCGCGGCGGCGGCGAGCTGGTGCGTGACGGGAACCGGCTGGCGGTGCTCCTCTCCCGTCGGGCGGGTGGGCCGATCCGCGTCGACGTCACCGGTGAGTGGGCCGACGTGGAACTGGTGGCGCTCACCGCCTGCTTCGCGCTGATGAGTCGACGTCGGCGACGCACCATGATCATGATGATGGCCATCAGCAGCGCAGGTCGCGGCCCCATCGGTTGATCCGCTCTACCGGCGGCGCCGGGCGTCGGCCTCGACGTCGAGCAGGTCGTTCAGCGCAAGTGCCGTGTTGATCAGGGAGAGATGGCTGAAGGCCTGCGGGTAGTTGCCGATCTGCTCACCGGTCGCGGCGATCTCCTCGGCGTACAGGCCGAGGTGGTTGCTGAAGGTGAACATCTTCTCGAAGGTGAGCCGGGCGTCGTCCAGGCGACCGGAGCGGGCCAGCGCCTCGACGTACCAGAACGTGCACATGTTGAAGGTGCCCTCGTGCCCGGGAAGGCCGTCGGGGGAGTGGACCGGATCGTACCTGTGGACCAGGCTGTCGGAGACCAGCTCGCGCTCGATCGCGCTCAGGGTGGACTGCCAGAGGGGGTCGCTCGGCGTCAGGAAGCCGACCGCCGGCATGGAGAGCAGCGCGGCGTCCAGCACGTTCTCGTCGTACGCCTGCACGAAGGTGCCGCGTTCCCGGTTGTATCCGCGGGCCATGACCTGGTTGTAGATCCGGTTGCGTTGATCGGCCCAGGAGGCGATGTCGCCGGGGCGGCCGGTGCGGGTGGCGAGGCGGATGGCCCGGTCCAGCGCGACCCAGGACATCACCCGGCCGAAGGTGTAGTTGCGGGGGTGGTGGCGGCTCTCCCAGATGCCGGCGTCTGGCTGGTCCCAGTGGTGGCAGAGCCAGTCGACGAGCCGGACGGTGCTCTTCCACACCTGGTGCGAGACGCGGATGCCCTGCTCGTCGGCGAGATGCATGGCGTAGAGGGCCTCGCCGTGGATGTCGAGTTGGAGCTGGTCGGCGGCGCCGTTGCCGATCCGCACCGGTCGGGAGCCGCGGTAGCCCTCCAGGTGGTCGAGAATCTCCTCGTGCAGGTCGGAGGAGCCGTCCACCCGATACATGATCTTCAGTGGGTCCTGGTGGTCACCGGCCTCGCGGATCCGCTCGTCCAGCCAGTTCATGTACCGGCTGACCTCCTCGGTGAAGCCGAGGCCGAGCAGCGCGTGCACCGAGAACGACGTGTCGCGTACCCAGGTGTAGCGGTAGTCCCAGTTGCGGGTGCCACCGACCAGCTCGGGCAGCGCGGCGGTGGGCGCGGCGATCATGGCGCCGGTCGGTGCGTACGTCATGAGCTTCAGCGTGATGGCCGAGCGCTCGACCATCTCCCGCCACCGCCCCGTGTAGCGGGAGCGCTCGACCCAGCGCCGCCAGTAGTCCCGGGTCCACTCAAACATCCCCTGGACCTCTGCCGGTGGGATGATCCGTGGTTCCGTGCCGGTCGTCTCCAGGACCACGCCGCCGGTGTCACCCTCGTTCAGGGTGCCGTACGCGACCAGGTCGCCGTCCTCCAGGCGGACGTTTCCTCCCTGCGAGAGCAGCTGCCGCACCGGGTCGACAGGGTTGAAGGTGAGCGCCGCTGACCGGCTGCGGAAGACGTACCCCTGGGGGTGCCGCTCCACTTGGTGCTTCTCCCGGGCGTAGTCGAACCGGGGCCGGCACTCCAACCGGAACCGCATGCTGCCCCGGACCATGTTGACCATGCGGACCAGGCGGTGCGCGTCAGTGGCCCGATCGCCGGTGACCGGCATGAAGTCCATCACCTCGGCGACGCCGTCGGCGCTGATGAACCGGGTGATCAGGATCGGAGTGCCAGGCAGGTAGAGCTGCTTCGTGACGTACCGGACGTCGTGCGGGGCGATGCGAAAGTAGCCACCGCGCTCGCGGTCCAGTAGGGCGGCGAAGATGCTGGGCGAGTCGAAGCGCGGCGCGCAGAACCAGTCGATCGTTCCGTCGCACGTCACCAGCGCGGCGGTCTGCAGGTCGCCGATGAGCCCGTGATCCTCGATCGCCGGATAGCTCTCCACGTCGCCTCCCGGTCTCGACAGCCCTCCGCAGTAACCTAAGGGACGAATTGTCGAGTTCGTCTCGTATTCGTGGTCAGCCACCCTCTCGCGCGTCCCTCCATCCGCGTATCTGGCGGTAGGGTTCCCGACGTGCTGCGGCGGTGGACTCTGGCGATCCTGATGGCGACGTGCGGCGTGCTGGTCTTGGTGGCGCAACTGGCCGCCGGTATGTCCGCCGTCGGCGGCGCCGAGTTGCTGATCTTCCTGGCGCTGGCACTGGTGTTGTCGCCGTGGGCCTTCCCCCGTTCGGTGGACGCCGCCGAAGCGCAGCGGGCCAGCGCGGCGGACGGGCGGCCAATCGTGTACTGGCGCCCCGGCTGCCGCTACTGCCTCCAGCTCCGGTTCTCCCTTGGCCGGCTCGCCCGGCGGGCGCACTGGGTGGACATCTGGCGCGACCCGGCGGGTGCTGCCGCCGTCCGCGCGGTAGCCGGTGGCAACGAGACAGTGCCCACCGTCGTGCTCGACGGTCAGCCTGTCGTGAACCCCGACCGGGCCTGGTTCCGCGAGCAGCTCCGCTCGTCCTGAGCACGCACGTCGCCCGGCGAGGGTCGACGGTCCTGGCTACTGCTGAGTCGCGAATTCACGATGCCCTCAATCGGGCGGACAGATCTAGCTGTTCGTCGATGTCTGGACTAACGTGCGGCCTGAGCAGATCAAGGGGGCGCGCCATGACTCAACCTCCCGACGCATCCGAGGCAATCACCAAGGTCGAACGGTTCGGCTACCGGCAGGAGCTGAGTCGGACCCTCAGCTTCACCGACCTGCTCATCTACGGGCTGATCTTCATGGTGCCGATCGCACCCTTCGGCATCTTCGGCAGCGTGTACGCCGGCTCCGGCGGCATGGTCGCGCTGGCCTACATCATCGGCATGGTGGCGATGATGTTCACCGCCATGTCGTACGCGCAGATGGTCCGCGCGTTCCCCATGGCCGGCTCCGTCTACAGCTACACCGGTCGCGGCATCGCACCGCCCGTCGGCTTCCTCGCCGGCTGGGTGATCCTGCTCGACTACGTCCTGGTGCCGGGTCTGCTCTATCTGGTGGCCAGCGTGGCCATGCACTCCCTCGTGCCCGGCGTGCCGGTGTGGGCGTGGCTGGCGGCATTCGTCGTGCTCAACACCGTCGTCAACTACTTCGGCATCCGGATGACCGCCCGGGTGAACCGGGTGATGCTCGCCGCCGAGCTGGTCATCCTCGTGATCTTCCTGGTCGTCGGCGTGATCGCGCTGGCGCAGGGCAAGGGTGCGGGCTTCTCACTCCGGCCACTGTTCGACGCGGGCACCTTCTCCTGGCCGCTGGTGTTCGGCGCGGTGTCGATCGCCGTGCTCTCCTTCCTCGGCTTCGACGGGATCTCCATGCTGGCCGAGGAGAGCCGCGAGGAGGCCCGACAGATCGGCCGGGCGATGATCGCTGCGCTGCTGCTGGCCGGTGCCCTGTTCGTCGTGCAGACGTGGGTCGCGGCCCTGCTGGTGCCGGACGCGCCCAGCCTGCTCGACAACGGCGACCCGGATGGAACCGCGTTCTACGACGCGGCCCGGGCGGCCGGCGGGGGCTGGCTGGCCGGACTGACCGCCCTGGCCACCGCGATCGCCTGGGGCTTCGCCAACTCCCTGGTCGCGCAGGCCGCGACCTCCCGCCTGCTGTACGCGATGGCCCGCGACCGGCAGATGCCGCGCTTCCTCGCCCGGATCAACCCGAAACACAAGGTGCCGGCCAACGCCACCCTGCTGGTCGCCGCCATCTCCCTGGCGCTCGGCCTCTACATGGCCAGCCGGGACGACGGCATCTCGCTGCTGTCCACACTTGTCAATTTCGGCGCGATGACCGCGTTCCTCGCGCTGCACGTCTCCGTCGTGACCCACTACGTGGTGCGCAACGGCAGCCGGGACTGGTTGCGGCATCTGGTGGTGCCGGCGATCGGATTCCTGATCCTGCTCTACGTCGTCATCAACGCCAAGGTCGCCGCCCAGGTGCTCGGCTTCGTCTGGTTGGGCGTCGGGCTGCTGGTCCTGCTGGCCTTCTACCTGACGGGCCGGCGTCCAGAGCTCGCCGCGCTCGCCGAAGTCGCCCACGACAGCACCGACGAGCCGGTGAAGGAGCCGCAGTGAACACGGACGTGGTGAAGTACCGGCCAGAGCCGGACCAACTCTCCTACACCTTCGGCGGGCGCGAGGCGGTGCTCCGGGTGCGCCCGGGCACGATCCTCGAGCTCTACACCGAGGACTGCTTCGGCGGCCGGGTCCGGAGCACCGACGATCTGCCGTCGCAGGTGTGCGAGTTCCCGTACCTCAACCCGGTGACCGGGCCGATCCACATCGAGGGGGCCGAGCCCGGGGACACCCTCGCCGTGCACTTCATCTCCATCGAGCCGGCCCGGGACTGGGCCGTGTCCACCACCTTTCCGCACTTCGGCGCGCTCACCGGCACCCACACCACGGCGACCCTGCAACCCCCGCTCGACGAGGTGGTCTGGCGGTACGACGTCGACGTCGCCGCCGGCACTGCGACGTACCGGGCCCGCCGGGGCGACTACACCGTGGCGCTGCCGCTGGATCCGATGCATGGCACAGCGGGGGTGGCGCCGGGTGCCTTCGAGGCGCGGATGACGATCACCCCGGACGCGCACGGCGGCAACATGGACACCCCGGAGCTGCGGGCCGGAGTCACCGCGTACTTCGGCGTGAACGTGTCGGGAGCGCTCTTCGCCCTCGGTGACGGGCACTGCCGGCAGGGTCATGGCGAGGTGTGCGGCACCGGCATCGAGGCGGCGATGAACACCACTGTCGTGGTGGACGTCGTCAAGGGGGTCGGCACCCCGTGGCCGCGGCTGGAGTCGGACGACGCACTGATGTCCACCGGCTCGGCCCGTCCGCTGGAGGACGCCTACCGGATCAGCCAGCACGACCTGGTCACCTGGACCGCCGAGCTGGTCGGGCTGGATCAGCTCGACGCGTACCAACTGGTCAGCCAGGCCGGTGAGGCTCCGGTCGGCAACGTGTGCGACACGAACTACACGATGGTGGCGAAGGTGGACAAGCGCTATCTGGGCGGGGTCGGCGGGTACGAGGGGGTGCACGCCCGGCTGCGTGAGACGGCCCGCCGCTATCTGAACCACCGCTGACCGGGGCGGGGGGTCGGGTCGAGTCGCACCCGCTCCCCGCGCGGTTCGATTTGGCGCGGGTCGTGTGGGGGGTACCAGAACCGACTTGTTGCGGATAGTGTCCCCAACGCACTGCCCGTCCATTCGAAGGGCTGGTCATGAGATTCGGACATCGATGGCTGTCACGAACGGTGGCCAGCGTGCTGCTCACTCTCGGAGGGGTTGGCGTGCCCGCCGCTTCCGCCTCGGCGGCGCAGGCGGGTATGGATCTCACCGTCGACCTGGCCGGAGCGACGATTCCGCTGGGCGTCCCGAACAAGACGCTCCACCTGAAGATCAGCAACCAGGGAGACGAGACGCCGACCGCGACCACCGTCCGGGTCGACCCGTCCGAACTGGACGATCCCGCTGCACAGAGGGTCACTCTCTGGCCGACCGGCGGCATGGGCGAGTGTGACGGCGATACCACCGGGTGGTACTGCAGTCTGCTACCGGACCAGCTTCCAGGGCCGGGCGAGACGGTGGAGATCCCCGTCATCGCCACAGTCCAAACGAAGGAGCCGCTCAAAGGCAGGATCAAGGTAACGCTCGAGGTCAAACCGGATGACACGAACCCGGCCGACAACACCAAATGGTTCCCGGTCGAGGTAGTGGACCATCCCGAGGCCGACCTTTCAGTGCTCGCGCCGGACGTAACGCAGTCGGTGCGGATCGGTGCCGGGGGCCGCATCGAGCCCACCGGGACGTTGAATCCAGGCGAGACGGGTGCGGTGCGTTACACAATCGCCAACCAGGGACTGAAGCCGGTCAGTGGCGTCAAGGTCAAGCTGCGCCTGCCGGAGGACGTGACCTTTACCAAGCCGCCGGATGGGTGCGTCCTTGGTGACGCTCGGCGTTCGGCGGTGTGCACCTACGACAGGCTCACACTCATTCCTGCCGACCAGGACACCGACCCGAACGACAAGCTCCACTCCGCCGTCGGCCTGTACAACCTGGTAACGGTATCGGCCTCCGTGAAAGCGCCTGTCACATTGAGAGATGGGACAGTCCAGGTGGAGGGCTTGAGCGATCAGCCTTCAGACGGTTCCGACTTGACGGGTATCGAACTTCCCGCGAACGCCGTCGCCGTACGCGCAGCCGACGTGGACAACAGCGACAACCAGGACGGGTTCGCCGTCGTCCTGGTTGCGAAGAGCAGTGGCGGAGGCGATGGCGGCGGTGGCGATGGCGGCGGTGACGGTGATGGCGGCGGTGGTGATGGCGGTGATGGCGGTTTGCCGATCACCGGGCCACAGGCCGGGCTGACCGCCGGAATCGGCCTCGTCATGCTGGCGGGTGGGGGCATGCTGTTGCTCATCACCCGGCGGCGTCGGGCCGTCCGGTGACCCTCAACGATGAAAAGCTGACGGCCTGACCACGTCCACCCCATGCGGTGGCTCATGCGTCCGTCTCGGTCAGGGACGGTTTGCGGGCGAGGATGCGCTCGACGGTGCCGGCCTTGAGCCGTTCGGTCTCGGCGATCTGGAATCCGGCGTTCAGGACCAGGGGCAGCTGACGGCGGGTGAAGTGCTCCCCGCCCGCACGGATCGTCATGCGTTCGAGCAGCCACTGAGCTGCCCGGATCGGCCGCCAGCTGCTGCCGATGTGGTCCACCAGCAGCAGCGTGCCGCCTGGTACCAGGACGCGGTACATCTCGGCGATCGCGGCACCGGGGTCGGGGATGGAGCACAGCGACAGCGCACACACCACTGTGTCGAACGACGCGTCTCCGAAGGGCAGATCCTCGGCGTCGCCTTCACGTAGCTCGACCGGACGGTCGAGATCGGCGGCGCGTTCTCGGGCGATGGCCAGCATCGCCGGGCTCAGCTCGATGCCGGTGAGGGACGTGTCGGACGGGTAATGGGGCAGGTTGCGGCCGGTGCCGATGGCGACCTCGAGAACCCGGCCGTGAGCACGTCGGCCAAGCCACTCGCGTCCACCGGCGAACCAGATCTTCTCGAAAAGGGCGATCTGCTTGTCGTAGCCGGGTGCCATCTGTTCCCACACCCGCTTCTGCCGGGCGGTCGGAGTTTCGCCCTTCGGGGGTCCTGCCGAACTGGTCATGGCATTCCTTCCATGCCTGCGGGGTGGGGGAACTAGCCAGGACGGCTGAAGACGCCCCGACACTCCGCGTCCAAGCCTCGTCTGATGCCAGCAGTACAGCAGCGAAAGTACCGCAAGGGGGCCAGGCGAGCCGGGCCGAGAAGGGCATCAGCTCGACGATCGGCGGACGATCGGTAAGTGGGTAGCGTGTTGCTGGGCGTGTCGGGACACTGCGCTGGTGACCGGTTCCGCACTACCTCAACTGCTCCGACCTCGTGCCCTGAGGCCCGGAGATCTCGTCGTTATCGCATCGCTGTCCGGGCCGCTCCACGCAGCCTACGAGCCTGATCTCGAGCAGGCGGTGGTCGTGCTCGAGCGGATGGGATTTCGCGTGCGTCGGGCACCGTTACTCGAAGCGGGGCGGCACCATTGGTGGAGCGCGGCTACGCCGGTGGAGATCGCCAGGGAACTCAACGATCTTCTGCGTGATCCTGAGGTGCGCGCCATCGTCGCGCATGACGGCGGCCAGACGACGGTCGGCTACCTCGACCTGATCGACGTTGAGGCGATCGTTGCCGACCCCAAGCCGATCCTCGGCTACAGCGACATCTCGCTGTTGCATCTGGTGCTCTATGCACGCACGGGTCTGGTCGGGTTCCATGCCGACTTGGCCACGCCGGGACTCGGCGGGGCGTGGCAGGCTGCGTCCGCAGCGCGCCGAGCGGAACTTGAAAAGCTCTACTCGACGTTGCTGACCGGTACGGAGGCGATCGGTGCGCTTCCTGCCACCCCGTCGTGGGAGTGCTGGCGTGCCGGTCGTGCCGAAGGTCGGCTGATCGGCGGGGTGATCAATCGGATTGTGCTGGCACAGGCGACGCCGTACGCGCTGCCGCTCGAGTGGTTCGACGGCGCGGTGCTGTTCTGGGAGGAAATGGGCGGCCAAGCGTCGTACGTGTGGAGCTATCTGCAGGTGCTGCGGCACTGCGGGATCCTCGATCGGATCTCCGGCATGGTCGTGGGCGTCCCGTACGCGATCGACGGGCTCGGGGCGCCCGACGCGTCCCCGAGCCTGCCCGAGATGGTCCTCGACGTTCTCGGCGACCGTGACATCCCGGTCCTGGGCAACGTCGAGTTCGGACACGCCGGCCCGAATCTGCCGATGCCGGTCGGCATCCGCGTCGGCCTCGATGCGCAGCAGCGGACGTTGTCGCTGCTCGAACCGGCGGTTCGCGGCCTCGGCGCTTCGCCGCCGCCACCTACGTTGGTGTGTCGGCGGGCCTGACAGTGGAGGTCAGTCGCTGTGCTGGCGGCCGGTGGAGTGGAGTGACCGATGATGGCTCTCCTGATCCGCCTCGTTGCCCGCCGCCGGCTTGCCCAGCCGGGTCACCCAGTCGACGAACTCCGCGTCCTGCCTCGGCAACGGCTCGCCGTCCGCCGGGCTGCCCGCGCCTTCCCGGTCGGCCCGGGACTTGTTGCGCCGGAACAGGCCCCCCCGGCCGCCGGCCCGTCCCGCCTCGACGACGGATGCCGGGGCGGCCGGCGCGGGGACGACGGGACCGGCCGGTGCGGCGTCGATCGTGGACGGCGGCCCGGCACGCTGGGCGGTCGCGAGGGCTTCCCAGTTCTCGGCCCGGTTCAGGTTGGGCAGGGGCGGCCGGTTTCGAGGTGGGAGCGCCGGTTCGGGCTTCTCCTGCGTGCCGGCCGAGTGGGTCGCCCGGGCGTCCGGGGCGGGCTCGATCGAGGGCGGCACCCGCCGCGCCGGAACGACCTGCCAGGTCGGCTGAACCGGCGTCCGATCGGTCTTCGGCGGCTGGTACATCCGTCGGGTCCCCGGGGCGACGAGTGCCCCGTCGGCCGGCGTTCCGTCGGGTTCGGTGTTGTCGGCCTCCGCCTCCGCCGTCCCGTAGCGGTCCCCGCCGGATCCGGCGGGAAGGTGGGCCGCCGTCGCGGGGGCCGGTGCCGATGTTTCCGGGGTGTGGTCGAGGTCGGCGGGTGCGGCCGTCCGCGTCGTGGAGGCGGCCGGTACGGCACTGGCCTCCCGGTCGCCAGCCGGCGCACCGAAGCCCATCGGTTCGGCTGCGGTCGAGAGCTTCGCTGCGCTCGCGCCGGCGAGTGCCCCCGCGCCGGCCAGGTCAGGTGCCGGCTCGTCGGTCGTACCACCAGCGGCCAGCGTCATGGCCTGCGGCGTGGCGGGGCCGGCGGACAGCGGGCGGAGGACGTCGGCCGGCTCGACGACCCGCGCTTCGTCGGTGCGCGGCAGAAGCGGCCAGCGGAGCAGCGCGGCGGCGACCGAACCGAATACACCGGCGGCGACGGCGAGCAGCGCGCCGTAGTACGGCGTGATCTGGTACCGGTCGACGGCGTCGCCGGGACCGGCGGTCAGGTAGACGAACGCGACAAGGACCATGCCGGCCATGCCGGTCGCTCCGCTGACCAGCGGCGGATGCCCGCGCCAGCGGGCCAGCCCGCCGGTCGCCGCGCCGATGAGCAGGGCCACCGCCGGCAGAATCAGGATCGCCTGCCGGTGTGCCGCGCCGGCGTCGAGCCCGGCCGGCTCCAGCACACCGAGCCGTACCGCGGGCAACGGCCCGGCGGTCGCGAGTGACGGGACGATTGAGACGAGCGCGAGCAGCCAGACCACGCCGCCCACCACCGCCATGTTCCAGCCCAGCGGCGGCTTCACCACTGCGGCGATCGCGGCACCCGCGCCGACCAGCGCGCCGAGGGTCGCGCAGATGCCGACGGCCAAGATCGGGTCCACAGAGAAGCTCCCGGCGGCCTGGGCCGGCCGGATGCAGAGTGGCACCACGACGGTGGCACCCAGCGCGGCGGTGGCGGCGACGGCCACCAACCTGCCCGTGTTCCCCAGCACCCCGTACCGGCGGGCCAGGCGTGCGGTGACGAGGGTGCCGGCTACCGCGGCGTGTGCCGCGAACCAGCCCACCCAGACGAGTTGGGCAGGCCACTGGTTGACGGTGGCGCCGGTGGGGGCGCTGGTGAGCTGGACGATGCCGAAGCTGAACGCGATGCCGAGCTGACCGGCACCGGCGAGCACGCCCATCCCGAGTGCTGTCAGCAAAAGGTTGCGCCAGGTGCGAGAAACCATGTCGGGGACGTTACGCACCTACTGCGCCGCTTTGCACAGAAATGCCGGATTCTGGGTCCGGCCGCCATGCCAGCGGTCGCCTCAGTTCGACCAGGCGCGCGATCTGCACGGTGCCGCCCACATTGGTGGGTCGGGACGGCTACCTCCGGGGGCGGAAATAGTGCCGGACCGCGTAACGGTAGACCTCCTCACCGAGTTTCGCTCCCTCGACGTCAGCGGTGCGGAAGTGGACGCCGCCCCAGACGCGCGCGCCGATGAGCTCGTTGAGCGCTTGCGAAAAGCTGGTGAATTGCCTGGTCGTGCCGGAGTCGACGCTGGATCCGCTGAACGCGATGTCGTCTCGGCCAAAGAAGTGCCGATACAGCGACATCCGCGCACCGGTGCCGCAGGCGTGGCCGGAGGGGTACTCGGGGAAGGGGGGCGTGACGAGCAACGACTGCCAGCCTGGGTCGGCGGTCGTCTTCGGGTTGCCGTCCGTGTCGGCCAGTTGGATCGCGGTGACCGGACGCCAGTAGCTCCAGAAGTCCTTCTGGCTGAAGCACGACACGCCCGAGTCGGCCACGATGAGGTCGGTCATCGCGAAGAATCGCGCGGTCTGCAGGGCGTCCAGCCGTTGGGTGGTGGCGAGCTGGCGCTTGATCTCCCAGGAGGCGGAACGCCGGTCGTGCCACCACATCGCGGCCTCTGTCTGGTCCTGGGTCCGCACGGTGCTCGTCGCCGAGCCGACTTCCTTCACCTCGTTGAGATCGCGGGTGTACGCGCTGCTGGTCAATCGTGGCGGCGCGGGGGTGCGGAACGTCGACGCGCGGGGGATGAGGAACGGCCGCATGTGTCCGGTCCATGCGCCCTGGGACAGGAACAGCGGCGGCGTGGGTCGCCACTGGCCGGGCCTTGTCCCGGGCGTCCACTGCTGGTCCCCGAACGCGCCGTCGTCCTGCCGCGCGGTGACCATCGCGGCCGCGGCTCGTGCCCCGATCGTGATTCCGCCCCGCTTCGACCGCCCGTCGGGAACTGCGACGAGAGCCGCGTCGTACTGTGCCCGAAGCCGCTCCTGCTGATCGGGGAAGAGGGCGGCGAGTACGTCGTGGGCGGCGGCGGCGACGGCGGCGTCCGCCGATTCGGTCCCGCTCGACGGCGGTGCGGCAAGGTACGGCTGGTACGGGGTACCGGCGATCGCGTTCAGCGCGTCGTAGACGGCTCCGCTCACCATTGCGAAGCTGCGCACCTGCTCGTTCGGTTGCTGAGCCGCGACGTCCCAGATCGCCGTCTGGGCGTTGAGGTCCCATGTGATCACCGGATTGGCAGGGCGGGGGCCGGAGATCGCGGCTGCGGCGTAGGGCGCCGGCCCGGTCATCGTGGACGCGACAAGCGATCCCAGGGCGATGGTTGCGGGAATGATGCGTGACCAGATGGCACGGCGTGTCTGGTTGCGGCTCGTCATGATCTCCCCGTCGGTAGGTTGTCGATGCTGGCTGCCGGACGCACGCGGCGTACGAGGTGGAATCGATGACAGTCGAACATAGCATCGTGAAGCCTCGATGAATGGCGTTCCGGCCCGGGGATCCGGCTTCGCCCCGGCCCGATTCCCGGGGTTACCGCCTCGCGCCCCGGTCACCTCGGCCCTGTCATCCGACTCGCCTCCGACCGGCGGGTCGCGCCGGCACGTGCCGCTGCCACGAGCGCGCCGCCCGCCGCGGATCCGCGGCGGGCGGCGCAGTTGGCGCGTGAGGTCAGGAAACGGTCACGTCGCGGTAGTAGTAGCGCAGAATCGCCTGGTAGTTCTTGCCCGCGTTCGCGAGATCACGCGAGCCGTACTGCGACATCCAGTCCCCGTCCACCCAGCCACCGCACGCGGTCGTGGTCGCACAGTAGTGCGCCTGCAGGATGTTGCCGCTGCGGGTCATCCGGGTCGACCAGGTGCTGTCGACCGCGGAGGACGTCGACGCCTGCGCCGACGACGGCCGGTAGACCTGGTCGCCGGTGTCGTCACGGACGTCGTAGCACTGCCCGCCGGAGGTCTTCCGGGTCGAGTGCAGCGCCCAGTACCAGCCGTAGCTCTTGACGGCTACGGCACCGGCCTCCAGCGAAGCGTTCGGCCAGCTCGTCACCCACTCGTTCGGGAGGACGTTCTTGACGTACGTCTTGAAGTCGACCCGGTCGACTCGCCCGAGACTCACCCGGTAGACCAGGATTGTGCTCGGCAGTTTGCTGTTGGTGCCGTCGGTGCTGCAGCCCGTCGGCCCGCTCAGCAGTTCGTGCGAGGCGTTGTTGTTCTTCAACGTGGCGTTGAGGTTGCCCTTCGCCCCGGCCGCGAAGTCCTGGCTCGCACCGGCGAAGTTGCTGTTGAAGTAGACCCGCACGGTCTTGCTGGTGCGGTTCCACACCGACGCGGCGTTGTTCTTCACGCACAGGCCCTTGCCGTTGCCCGCGCCCTTGAAGTCGTAGCAGGACGGCTGGGTCGTGCCGTAGTCGTCCAGCGAGTCGGTGAAGTCCGAGACCGAGCCGGCCTGGTTGCTGTTGTAGTAGTAGCAGAACTCGCCGCTGTCGCAGCCCCCGTCGCGGTCGGCGGCGGACGCCGCGCCCGGCGCCACCGCGACGCCGACGAGCACCGCCACCAGGACTGCCAGAACGCCCGGAACTCCTTTCAGGGTGGTCATCGGCGACCGCCGGTCACGAGCGGGTACTGAAATCTGGCTGGCGCGCTGATCAGGTACGAGCGCATGCCGGGTCACCAGCCGCTCGGAACGTAGGCCCAGCCCAGGTAGTCGGACCGGTCCCGGAACGTGCTGGTCTGGTAGACGGTCGGCCCGGTGCTGATGGCGCTGTTGCCGCCGATGGAGAGCATGACGTGCCCGGCCGACGTGGTGGACGTGAAGAACACAGCCGTTCCGGCGGGCGGCACCGAGCCGGTGTGAATGCGTCCGTTGTCCTTCTGCCACTGGTAGTGCGTGCGGGCCGTGGCGAACCGGCCGCTGGTGCCGAACGCCCGCTCGACGAACAGCTCGCACTCGTTGTTCCAGTCGGTGTGCCCGAGCCGCGCCTTCGCGAATGCGACGGCCTCGGCGGCGCGCGGGTCGGCCGGGTTGGTGGTGGCACCGCCGATGTCATGCGAGGCGTTGTTGTTCTTCAGCGTGGCGTTGAGGTTGCCCTTCGCCCCGGCCGCGAACGACTGGCTCGCTCCGCCGAAGTTGCTGTTGAAGTAGACCTTCACGGTCTTGCTGGTGCGGTTCCACACCGACGCGGCGTTGTTCTTCACGCACAGGCCCTGGCCGTTACCCGCGCCCTTGAACTCGTAGCAGGACGGCTGGGTCGTGCCGTAGTCGTCGATCGATCCGGTGAAGTCGGAGATCGAGCCGGCCTCGTTGCTGTTGTAGTAGTAGCAGAACTCGCCGCTGTCGCACACCCCGTCCCGGGACGCCGCCGACGCCGGCGATGCGACGGTCAGGATGGAGGTGGTCATGGCGAGCGCGGCGCCGGCGACGGCGAGACTCTTTCGGATGTTCATGGTGTCCTTTCGTGAACGGTGAGCGATGGATGGTGGATCGGTCGGGTGCGGGTCACTGCCCGCGCTGGTACTGCTCCCAGGTTCTGATCGGAATCCGGGGGCCGTCGTCCGGGCCGTGGTTGGCCAGGCCGTTCATGCCGAGGTAGTAGTCGCCTGTCTGGTTCTGCGCCTGGCTGGACAGGTCCGTGTCGTTGATCGCCGCCGCGTGGATGTGCCACGGCCAGTCGCCCTGGTCGGGATCACGGATCCAGGCGGCGAAGCCGACCTGGCGCAGAGCCCGGACGACGGCGGTGCGCTTGGCCGCGGTCATGCCGGTGACCGCGATGTCCACCACACCCCCGCCGTCGTGCGTACCGGCCGAGGTCGGGTCGCCCCCGGGGTTGTACGAGCCCTGCGCCAGCACCAGGGTGTGACCGAGCAGACGCTGGGCTTCGGCCAGCATCGCCTGCGTACGGGCGTCGACGACGTACCCGTCCCGCTGGACCTTCGCGCCCGGGCCGATCGTGTTGCCGACTGTGTAGCGGTTCTGTCCGAGCTTCGTCAGCGACGTCGTGCCCGGCAGCCCGTTCGCGGCCAGACCGGTGTAGCCGAGCGAGCGCTGGTAGGCGGCGTACGCCGAGATGGTCTCGGTGCCGAAGTAGCCGTCGACCCACTGCCCGTTGAGCAGGTTCCGCGCCTGGAGCGCCTGCTCGACGGCGAGTACGGAACTCTTCGCGCCCGGGGTCAGTGTGTGGTCGGCACGGCGGGGGTCGATCTGGGCGGCCAGGACGGTGGCCTCCATGTCCACGGCGGGCAGTGCCGCAGTGGTTGCGGTGCGCTGCGCTGTGGCACCGGGTGCCGCGGCCCACGCGTGGGCCGGGACGCTGACGGCCACGCAGAGCGCGGCGAGCCCGACGGCTAACCGGGGACGGCGCATGGTCGGTCCTCCTCGTAGGTGGTGAGTCACGTTCGGAACGGACATCACCCTGCGAGAAGGGCCGTGCTGTTCGGTACCCCCGCTGTCCTGTCAGATCTATCAGGCCGTCAACGACCTCGATGAACACGGTGTTGTCAGATCGGGTGGCACAGCAGGTCTGACATGGAGCGCTCACGCCTGACACCCGTGGGGCGACCCACGACCCGGTCGTCGGACCTGCTCAGGCGGTGACGGTCACCATGAAGTACACCGGTCGGCGGCTGGGAAAGTAGGCCCGCCCGTGCTCGTCGACCATCTTCCAGCTGACCCAGCATTTCCCGGGGCGGTTCGGCGCGGTGACCGCGACACTGATCATCACCTGCTCGCCGGGCGGCGTGTCGCCGATCGGCACGCGATCCGGCACCTGGCAACCGTCATCGTCAGCGGTGGGGTTTATCCGCGCCAGGAAGCGGTTGTGCCAGTCGACCGATCCCGCGTTCATGAGCGCCCACACCTTCACGAAGTGGGCGTTAACCTTCACCTGCGTACCGTCGGGAATGGTGACGTCGGCGACGAACTGGCTCGAGTCCCCGGGAATCATCGCGTCCGAGAACCCTGCCGTTGTCGGTGGCGCCGCCACGGCGCCGGAGTCGTCCACTGACGACCGGCCGCGGATGGTGACGCCCAGGACAGCGACCATCGCCGCCACCGCCACCACCGCGGCGGCGGCGAGCCACGGCGACCGATGCCGTCGCGCGCCCGTGACCTCGTCCTCCGCCGTCGCCGGTGTCCGCTCGGGCGCCCGCAGCGCGCGCTGGCCCCGCGGCACGAGATCCGAAGAGGCGGCGACGCGAGACACGAGGGACTGACCGGCCGCCGGAGTGTCCACGGCGTCATACGTCCCGGCGGCCACGACGGGGGTCCTCGCGGCCTGCATGGTGGCGCGACCATCGTCCCCGGCCGGGGAACCGGTGTTGACCGTCGCCGGGTCGCCGTCCGCGGCAGCGTGGCCCGCCCCCCGGCGCTGAGCGTCCTCCCATCCGCGCCGCCACTGAACCTCGTCCGCCTCGCACGCCCGGACGAACTCGCGCGTGGTCTCCCACGAGGGGAACCTGGTCCCGGCGGCAGCCTCGTGCAGCGTCGTGTGCGAGATCCGGCCCGACCGCCCGGCCATCTTCCGGAATGACGGGTTGCCCGCGGCGGCCCGCAGCTTCCGCAACTGTTCGGCGAATCTCTCGGTGGCCGTGCCGTCTTGAACCGACTCGACGGCAGCACGCTGGTCGTCCATCTATCCCCAATGTCAGACGTCGTCGTCAGGCGTTGTCAGAGCGTGTAAGAGGGTACCGAACGGGCCTGGCGCGGCCATCATCGTGATCGATGACGACACATGGCACGACGGATCCGGGGTATTGACGGAAATCACCGATGACGGGGGACGGTGTGTGGGTTCAGCGGCGTGGCCGCACCAGCCCGGCGTCGAACGCCGCGATCACCAACTGCGCCCGATCTCGTACGGCCAGCTTCGCCAACAGGTGCGTGATGTGCGTCTTCACCGTCTTCACCGAGATCACCAGGGCGGTCGCGATCTCGTCGTTCGACAGGCCGCCGCCGATCAGCGTGAGCACCTCGACCTCACGGTCGGTCAGCCGCCGCAGTGCCGACATCGGCCGGCCCGGGCTGGGGGCCGCGACGTAGTGCGCGACGAGCCGGGTGAGGATCGACGGCGCGAACAGCGATTCACCGCGGTGGGTGCGCCGGATCGCGTCGAGCAGTTCCTCGGGGCGGGCGTCCTTGAGCAGAAAGCCGGACGCTCCCGCGTGCAGCGCCTCGTACACGTACTCGTCGAGTTCGAACATGCTCAGGACCAGGACGCGCGCGGCGGACAGTGCCGGGTCGGTGCAGATGCGGCGGGTGGCCTTGAGTCCGTCGAGGTGCGGCATCCGTACGTCCATCAGGATGACGTCGGGGCGGCTGGTGCGGGCGTGCGCCACCGCGTGCGCGCCGTCGCCAGCCTCGCCGACGACGGTCAGGTCCGGCTCGTTGTTGATGATCATGGCGAGGCTGTGTCGGAGCAGCGCCTGGTCGTCTACCAGCAGCACGCGGACGTCGCTCACGCTGTCCCGTCCCAGATCCGTGCGGTGATGCGGAATCCTCCGTCGACGTGCTCCGCCGACAGCGTGCCGCCGAGGCTGTCGATCCGCTCCCGCAACCCGGCCAGCCCGTGTCCGGCGCCCGGCGATGCCAGCCATCCGTCGACTGACGGGCCGGCGTCCGCGACCGTGACCACCACGTGAGTTCCGTCCCGATACACCCCCACCCGCACGTCCGTCGGTCCCGCGTACCGTGCCGCGTTGCTGAGCGCCTCCCGCACGGTCCTGCAGACCGCGACCTGTACACCCTCCGATACCGAACCGAGCGGCTCGACCGTCAGCCGTGTCCGAAGCCCCGCGAGCGATGCCCCGTGCACGATGCCGGGCAAGTCGTCGAGATTGTCCACCGGGGCACGGCGGCTGGCGGCCGACGGCTCACGCAGGACTGTCAGCATGCGGCGTAACTCGGCCGTCGCACGCCGGCTCGCGTCCTCGATGTCGGTGAGCGCCGTCTGCACCTCGGCAGGCTTGGGTAGATGCCGGGTGGCCGCCGCGCGGACCGTGATCAGGCCCAAGCCGTGCGAGACGATGTCGTGCAGGTCGCGAGCGATCCGCAGCCGCTCGGCGAGCACCGCCTCGGACGCGGCCCAGGCGGTCAGCCGGGACTCGTAGGCGGTTCGGTCGGTGCGTGACCGCCGCACCGCCCAGACCGCGGCCGCGACAGCGCCGCCGACTATCAGCGGCGGCAGTACGACCGCGAGCGGGCCCTGCGCGCCGACCGTACACATGGCCATCACCAGCACACTGATCACCACGGCGGCAACCGGCACGGTCCTGGACCGCCCGGAGGGGTGCGGATGGGCGTTCACCAGCCCGACTGTAGTTCTCAGACCAGGGTCTGACGGTCCGTGGACCGACCCGGCCGTCAAGATCGGAGAACGGTCGGATGTACGAGAGCCGGAAGACCGGTTGACTCGGCTTATGATCACGATCGATCGCGTCAGCAAAACCAAGGCTGGGACGCGGATCCTGTACGACGTCAGCTTCGAGGCCCGGCCCGGCCGGGTCACCGGCTTCCTCGGGCCGAACGGAGCCGGCAAGACGTCGACGCTCCGTATCCTGCTCGGCCTGGACCGTCCGCAGGGTGGTGCGGCGCTGGTGTGCGGGCGACCGTACCGGAGACTGACCCGTCCGTTGATGACGGTGGGCGCGCTGCTCGACGGCAGCGGCGCGCACCGGGCCCGTACGGCGCACGCTCACCTGCGTTGGGTGGCCGCCAGCAACGGACTGCCGGACTCCCGCGTCGACGAGGTTCTCGAGATCGTGGGCCTGACGGGCGACGCGCGGAAGCGTGCCGGCCACTTCTCGCTCGGGATGAGCCGCCGGCTCGGGCTCGCCACCGCGCTGCTCGGTGATCCTGAGGTGCTGGTCCTGGACGAGCCGGTCAACGGCCTCGACCCGGCCGGGATCCGCTGGATGCGCGAGTTCCTCAGGGCCAGCGCGGCGGAGGGCTGCACGGTCCTGCTCTCCAGCCACCTGATGGGCGAATTGGCCGAGACCGCCGACGACATCATTGTGATCGACAAGGGCCGGGTCGTGATCCAAGGCGGACTCGCCGATGTCACCGGCGGTCATCGCACGCTCGAGGACGCCTTCTTGGCGCTGACCGCCGCCAAGGCGGGTGGATCATGGTGAGAATGGTCCGCGCCGAGCTGAGTAAGCTGCTCGGCCTGCCCACGGCGTGGGTCGGCCTGGTGCTGGGCACGCTCACAGCACCCGTGATCGTCCTGCTGAACGCGCCGTACACCCGTCGCGCCATCGCGGCCGGAACCCTCACCGACACGGCCGACCTGGGCCTACGCGACCTGGGTATCGGCCTGATCGGTCCGATGATCCTCGGCGTGATCGTGGTGAGCAGCGAATACACATCTACCGGTCAGCAGGCCCCCGGCGCCCGCCAGCTCACCACGACACTCACCGCCGTTCCCGACCGACGACGGCTGCTCGCGGCGAAGACCACGGCACTGGTGCTGGTCGTCGCGGCACAGGCGGTGGTCGCCTCAGCCGCCACACTCACCCTCACGCAGGTGCTGCACGGTGAACACGCACCGACACCCGCGCCGGCCCGAGTCGCCGCCGCGATCCTCTACTGGACGCTGACGGCACTACTGGCGTACGCGATCACGCTGATCACTCGCAACGGCATCGTGCCGCTGACGCTGCTGATCATCAACAGCTCCGTCGTCTCGGTGTCGTACCTGCTGACGAAGGTCACCGACCTGGCCGCGTACCTGCCGGACATCGTCGGCGCGCAGATGTTCATCCGCGGGGCGGACTTCCCCGTCGAGATCGCCCCGTTGACCGCCGGCCTGGTGATGACCGCCTGGGTGGTGGCGCTACTCGCGGTCGGCGCCGTCCTGTTTCACCGGCGGGACGCATGAACAATGCCCGCGCCGAACTACGCAAGTTGCTGACCCTGCCGTCACTGCGCCTGACCGTACTGCTGACCTGGACCGGCAATCTGCTGCTGACATACGCGTACGCGACGGCCGCCTCCCGCGGTGAGTCGCTCGGCCGCGACGCGGCCCTGGCCCCGCTCGCCTACACCCAGGCCGGCTTCCTGGTGCTCGGCGTGCTGGCGGTCGCATCCGAGTACCAGGAGGGCGGCCAGATCCGCACCACACTGCTCGCGTCGCCCCGGCGCCTGCCCCTGCAGGCGGTGAAGGC
Organism: Micromonospora coriariae; assembly: GCF_900091455.1. Lineage (NCBI taxonomy): Bacteria > Bacillati > Actinomycetota > Actinomycetes > Micromonosporales > Micromonosporaceae > Micromonospora > Micromonospora coriariae. Next base: position 5,142,213 of record NZ_LT607412.1, read on the forward strand.
CCTCGTGCTCGCCATGGTGGTGCTTCCGGTGGCCGCCACGACGGCGGCTGTCAGTACCCTGCCGGCTGGTGAGGCCACGCGGATTCCGATCGCTGCCGCGTACCTGACGCTCACCACGCTGTTGGGCGCGGCAGTCGCCAGCGTCGTTCGCCGCGCGGTACCGGCCGTGGTGCTGCTGCTCAGCTTGTACTTCATCGCAGGCCCGCTGCTGCGCGCCCGGTCCGCCACCAGCGCCGCCTACCTCCCGGACACCGCCGCCCTCGACCCGTCCCGCGGCGCCGCCGCAACGATCGTTTGGACGCTCGCCGCCCTCGCGCTCGCCGCTCTCACCTTCCACCGGCGCGATGCCTGATCTTGCGCTGCCTCCGATGAGCCGGTCGCGACAGGCGACCGGCTAGCACTCTCGGACGATCATGGCCGGCACGCCGGCCGAGATCGAACGCATCGCCGCCGAGCATCACCTGGATCAGACCGTGTGACCCGTGCGGCTCACCGAGGGGCTCTGACCGGGCCCGAGACATGCAGGTCGGTAGCGAGAGGGCGGGCGGGCGCCGACAATCGTAAGAGTGCCACTCGCCTTCGTGCTGCACCACCACCGCAAGCCACGACCGCACTTCGACCTGCGGCTCGAGGAGGACGGTGTGCTGCGTTCCTGGGCGGTTCCCCGTGGCCTGCCGGACGATCCCAGCGACAACCGGCTCGCGATCGCCGTGGCCGACCACCACCTCGACCACCTCACCTACGAGGACGCTGACAAGTCGATCGCCGACATCGGCACGTGGGAGAAGCACGACCGCAGCGAGCGCCGGATGCTGTTCACGCTGCACGGCCGCGCCGGCCGCCGACGCTACGCGCTCATCCGCACCGGCGAGGGGTGGCTGCTTCACTTGACGAAGGAGCAGCCCTCGGACGAGCACAGATAGGAAGGTCCCGATCGGGCTGGATGTTTCACTCTCGCATAACGGGTATTCGGGCGTCCCGGCGGCGCGGCCGGCGGGTGACAGCGTCACGGAGTGAGGGAGTGCGTGCTATGCCCGATCCGCAGCCCACCATCGTCCTCGTGCACGGCGCGTTCGCCGAGTCGGCGAGCTGGAACGGTGTGATCGAGCGGCTGGGCGCCGCGTACGACGTGGTGGCCGCCGCCAACCCGCTGCGGAGCGTCGCAGACGACGCCGCGTACGTGCGGGACGTGATGCGCGGGATTGGCGGCCCGGTTGTCCTCGTCGGCCATTCGTACGCCGGCATGGTGATCACGCAGGCCGCGGCTGGCGATCCGTCGGTGCGGGCCCTGGTGTACGTCAACGCCTTCTGCCCGGACACCGGCGAGTCGGCGCTGTCGCTGTCCGGGAAGTTCCCCGGCAGCACGCTCGCCGACACGCTGGTGCAGTACCCGGTGTCGAGCGGTGGTAACGAGGTGGCGATCGGCCAGGACGCCTACCACGCGCAGTTCGCCGCGGACGTGCCGACTGACCTTGCCGCGCTGATGGCCCGGACCCAGCGGCCGATCACCGAACAGGCCCTGAATGACGGGCTCTCCGGCGACCCCGCGTGGCGATCGCTGCCCAGCTGGTTCGTGTTCGGGGACGCCGACAAGAACATTCCGGTCGCCGCGCACCGGTTCATGGCCGAGCGGGCGGACCCGCGGGGCCAGCGCGAGGTCGCTGGCGGCTCGCACGCGATGGCGGTGTCCCTGCCGAGCGAGGTCGCTGAGACGATCATCGAGGCGGTCCGGGGGATCAGCTGAGGCTCCGGCCGAACAGGATGCTGACCCGGGTCCTGCTGCCGGGTGGCCCCGTGCGCGACACCGACCGCTGACGGGTCAATCGTCGGTCAGCACGCCGAGGGATTGCGCGATGGCGCAGTCCGCGTCGGCGAGGTGTCGACTCTCTTCGTACCCACCACTATAGTCAGTTCCATTATGAGACTTACTGTCTTCTGGCGCTGGTGGGTCGCTGGCACCACCAGTCATCTCGGCTCGGCAGTCGGCGCGGTGGCCCTGCCGCTGACCGCACTGACCGTGCTGGACGCGTCGGCCTTCGAAATGGGTCTGATCACGGCGGCCGGCTACCTCGCGTACCTGTTGATCAGCCTGCCGGCGGGGGTGATCGTTCAGCGCGTGCCGTTGCGCGGCATGCAGGTCACCGTGGATCTGATCCGTGCCCTCGCGATCGCGTCCGTCCCCCTGGCCTGGTGGTTCGAGGCCCTGACGGTGGCCCAGCTGGTCGCGGTCGCCCTGGTCGTGAGCTTCGCCAACGTCCTGTTCGACGTAGCGAACCAGACCTTCCTGCCCGAGATCGTGCCCGCCGCGCAGCTGCAGGCGCGCAACAGCCTCAACTCCGGTACGCACGCCGCCACCCAGCTGGGCGGGCCGTCCCTGGGTGGACTCGCGGTGCAGCTGCTGGGCGCGGTGCCGACGCTGTTCGTGGACGCCGTCAGCTATCTGATCTCGGCCGTGCTGCTGCGCACCCTCCCGGCCCGGCGGGTGCAGCGACCGGCCCAGCGGCCACCGATGGTCACGATGATCCGCGAGGGCTGGCACTTCGTGCTCCGACACCCGATCATCGGACCGGCCATGTGGGACGCCACCGCGACGAACTTCATCTGCGGCGCGATGCTGGCCCTCTTCCCGTACTACCTGGTGCGCGAGCTGCACGCGTCGCCGCTCATGGTCGGGCTGCTGCTCGCCGCCGACGGTCTCGGCACGCTCATCGGCGCCGCGCTCACCACCCGGTTCACCGATCGGGTCGGCACCGCACGCGGCCTGATCATCGCGGCCTTCGTCGGCGTGGCCGGCGCGCTCATCATCCCGCTGGGCACAGGCACCGCCGCCTACCTCGCCTTCGCCGCCGGCAACCTCATCTTCGCCGGCTCCTCGGTGGTGCTCAGCGTGACCACCCGCACCTACCGGATGCTCGCCAGTCCGCCGGACCTTCTGTCGCGGGTGATCGCCACTGTCAAGTTCGTCTCCTGGGGCGCCATCCCGCTCGGCAGCCTGCTCGCCGGCGCCCTGGCCGGACCGATTGGCGCCCGCACCACGCTGCTGATCTTCGGGGGGCTCACCGTGCTGTCCCCGATCATCTACCTGTCGACCCCGATCCGCCGGCTGCGTGACCTGCCGCTGGACGCCGCTCCGCAACCCGCCGAAGCTCGGGTCTGAACCGCGCAGCCCGTTCGAGCACGAGATCGAGGCGGCGCTGGCCGAGGAACTTGAAGCCGACAAGCGCTTCTCCGGGGACGCCGCGCTCATCGTCGCCGCGTACCGCTGGCTGATCAGTTAACGATTTCCCGCTGAGGCCACGTTCCGGGCGGGCGCGCGGTGAGCGGGGTGCCACCACGATTGGGTGCTGTCGAATCCCCGAGAACGCCTGACCGGCCGGGCGCTCCACTGCTCGAAGGTCCTTTCGCGGACCTGGGTCGGTGCCGACGCAGGTTCGGCCTGGCACCAGCGATCGGAGAGAAACGTGGGCGGCTCGGCCTTGATTAGGAAATCGATTGCTGGAACAGTGGCGCCATGAAGGTCGCGGCGGTCCTCGGCGTGGACATCGGCACATCGAGCAGCAAGGGCGTGCTCGTCGACATCGACGGCCGTGTCCTGCGGTCGTCCACCCGGACGCACGAGGTGAGCCGGCCGCGGCCTGGCTGGGTCGAGATGGACGCCGACATCTGGTGGCAGGAGTTCGTCTCGCTCAGCGGCGACCTGCTGGCACCCGGCGACGCCGAGGTCGTCGCGGTCGGGGTGAGCGGCATGGGCCCGTGCGTACTGCTCACCGACGCCGCGAACGTCCCGCTCCGCCCGGCGATCCTGTACGGCGTCGACACCCGCTCGACCGAGCAGATCACCCGGCTCAACGAGCGGTTCGGCGCGGACGAGATCCTGCGTCGGTGCGGCTCGGCGCTCTCCAGTCAGGCGGCGGGCGCCAAGGTGGCCTGGGTGGCCGAGAACGAGCCGGACCTCTTCCGCCGCGCCCGTCGGCTGTTCATGCCCAGCTCCTGGCTCGCCGTCAAGCTCACCGGCGAGTACGTGCTGGACCACCACTCGGCGAGCCAGTGCACGCCGCTGTACGACACCGACGGCCACGACTGGTACCACCTGTGGGCCGCCGAGATCGCCCCCGGGTTGATCCTGCCTCCACTTCGCTGGCCCGGCGACGTGGCAGGCCGGGTGACGGCGGAAGCGGCGGCGATGACCGGACTGCCGCCGGGCGTGCCCGTGATCACCGGAACCATCGACGCCTGGTCGGAGGCGATCAGCGTCGGTGCTCAGGGTGTCGGCGACCTCATGCTGATGTACGGCACGACGATGTTCCTGGTCCACACGGTCGCGGCCCGGGTCACCGACCCGTCGCTGTGGGGGACCGTCGGCGCCCTGCCCGGGACCCGCAATCTCGCCGGTGGCCTGGCGACGTCCGGGGCGATCACGGCGTGGCTGCGCGAGCTGTTCGGCTCGCCGGACTATGCCGACCTGCTCCGCCTCGCCGACGCCTCCGGTCCGGGTGCCCGAGGGCTGCTCATGCTGCCGTACTTCGCCGGTGAACGTACGCCGATCCTGGATCCGCAGGCCCGCGGCATCCTCGCCGGCCTCACCGTCTCGCACGACAGCGGTGACCTCTACCGCGCCGCGCTCGAGGCGACCGGCCTCGGCGTACGCCACAACATCGAGACCATCGAGGCGAGCGGCGGTGACATCCGGCGCGTCGTCGCGGTCGGCGGGGGCACCCGGGGTGGGCTCTGGACACAGATCGTCTCCGACGTCACCGGACGCGCCCAGGTGATCCCCGCGCAGACCATCGGCGCCAGCTACGGCGCGGCGTTCCTGGCCGCGCAGACAGGGTGGACCGTCTCGATCGAGGCGTGGAACCCCGTCACGGAGGTCTGCGAGCCACGCGTCGAGTTCGCCGCCGACTACGACGAGCTGTACGGGCTGTACCGCGAGCTGTACACGAGTTCCAAGCGGGTCGCTCACGCGCTCGCCGCACGTCAGGTCCGTTTCCTGGACGCCGCTCGGACGGACGCCCAGTGAAGAGCAACGCACAAGAGGAGTCGCCCCATGACTAGTTACACGCTGCCCGTGGCCGCCAACCCGCCGTCGGCGGCACCCGGCACCGTCTACACGGTTGCCAGCGGCGATCTCCGGCTCAGCGCCAACGTCACCTGCTGGCCCACCCAGCAGCAACTGGAGGCCGACCTCACCGCGGCGGTCAACGCGCTCGGCTGGAAGGTCGAGCGCGGGCACGGCGTCGACGCGGGCAAGGGACACGGCTTCATCGACAGCCAGCGCGCGGGCATCGAGGTCTTCAAGCGGATCCCCGCCGACGCGCCGCTGATCGTGGTCGAGGCCGTCTGGCAGTACAGCCACCACGTCCTGGCCGGGCTGCGCAGCCACCGGGGACCGATCCTCATCGTGGCGAACTGGAGCGGCGAGTTCCCCGGCCTGGTCGGTCTGCTCAACCTCACGGCGAGCCTCACCAAGGCCGGCGTCCGGCACTCCGCCTTGTGGAGCCGGGACTTCACCGACGAGTGGGCCGTCGGCGGGCTGCGGACCTGGCTCGAAACCGGCGAGCTGCGCCACGACACCAGCCACGTACGCGACCTGCCCGACCTGTCCGACGACCCGGAGGTCGCGTTGGGTCGGTCGCTGGCCGGGCAGCTCGCGACGGAGAAGGCCATCATCGGCGTCTTCGACGAGGGATGCATGGGTATGTACAACGCGATCTTCGACGACGAGTTGATCAATCCACTGGGGATCTACAAGGAGCGGTTGTCGCAGAGCGCCCTGGTCGCGGAGATGGCGCGCGTACCCGACGAGGAGGCCCGAGCGGTCCGCCGGTGGCTGGACGACGCCGGAATGACCTTTCACGTCGGCACCGACGAGGCCAGCGAGCTGACCGAGGCGCAGCTGCTCAGCCAGTTCAAGATGTACATCGCCGCCCTGCGCATCTCCGACGACTACGGCCTGGACGCGGTCGGCATCCAGTACCAGCAGGGTCTGAAGGACACCGTCCCGGCCAGCGACCTCGCCGAGGGCCTGCTGAACAACGTCCAGCGGCCGCCCGTGCTCAGCCGCGACGGGAGCCGCGAACTGTACCCGGGGGTGCCGTTGCCGCACTTCAACGAGGTCGACGAGGGGGTGGCGGTCGACTCGCTGGTCACCAATCGGATCTGGACGGCGATGGGCCTCGACCCGGCGACGACGCTGCACGACATCCGGTGGGGCGAGCGGTACGGCGACGACTTCGTCTGGGTCTTCGAAATCTCCGGCTCGGTGCCGGCGTCACACAACGGTGGCTACGACAGGTCGTACAGCATGCGCCAGCCGCCGATGTTCTTCCCGCTGGGCGGGGGCACCCTGAGTGGGGTGTCGAAGCCGGGGGAGATCGTCTGGTCCCGGGTGTTCATCATGGACGGTGTGCTGCACGTGGACCTGGGCCGCGGCACCGTCGTCGAGCTGCCGGCCGAGGAGACTCAGCGCCGGTTGGACGCCACCACCCCGCAGTGGCCGATCATGCACGCCGTCCTGCACGGGGTCGACCGGGACCAGTTGATGGCGCGGCACAAGGCCAACCACGTCAACGTCGCCTACGCGCCCGATGCGGGGACCGCCGACAAGGCGCTGCGGGTGAAGGCGGCCATGTTCGCCGAACTCGGCGTCCGGGTGCACCTGTGCGGTGCGGTCGACATCTGACGGCTGGGCGGGTGCGGGGGACCGGAGCCGGCCACCGGCTCCGTCACCTCGGGCGGCTGGAGCTCTCGCGTACCTGAAGGCCGGTGCTGAGGGTGACGGTCGACGGCGGTCGGGCCGGGTTGGCGATCCGTTCGGTGAGCAGCGCCCCGGCCGCCCGCCCCAGGTCGTACGTCGGCTGGGAGACGGTGCTCAGCGATGGCCTGACCAGGTGGGCCCAGGGTATGTCGTCGAACCCGACCACCCCGAACTCGGCCGGCACCTTGACTCCACGGTCGACGAGGCACTCGACCGCGCCGACGGTCATCAGGTTGTTCGTCGCGAAGACGCTGTCGGGCGGGTTGTCACTGTCGAGCAGCGAGGCCATGGCCCGGTAGCCACCCTCCTCGCGGAAGTCCGCGTACCGCACGAGGTTGTCGGTCGCCTCCCGCTCGTGCGACCGCAACGCCCGCTGGTAGCCGCGGAGTCGCTGGGCGGCGGTGGAGATCCGGCGCGGACCGGTGATGCAGGCGACCCGCTGGTAGCCGTTGTCGAGAAGGTGGGTGGTCGCGAGTTCGGCTCCGTGCACGTTGTCGACGAGTACGGTGTCGATGCTGACGCCGCGCAGTTGACGGTCGATCGCCACGACCGGGATGCGCGCCTCGACGAGCCGGTTGATGACTGTCGGTCGGCCCGACGTGGAGATGATGACACCCGCCATCCGTTCGGCCAGAGCGGCGGCGATGTACCGGGACTCCTTCTCCGGATCCTCGTCGCTGTTGCACAGGACCACCGAGTAGCCGGCGCTCTGCGCGACGTCTTCCACTCCGCGCACCATCGACGTGAAGAAGGGGTTGCCGATGTCGGAGATGATGACCGCCCAGAGGCTGGTCTGGCTCAGGCGCAGGTTGCGGGCGACGGCGTTGGGGCGGTAGTCAAGCTCCCGCATCGCCTGCTGGACCCGCGCCGCCATGACTGGATCGACCGTGGTCCGTCCGTTGAGCACCCGCGAGACCGTCGCGGGTGACACCTGAGCCTGCCGTGCCACGTCATAGATCGTCGCCATTCGCCTCCAGTCGCCTCCATTCGCTCGGCTGTCCCGATGCTGTGCTTCGGCGCGTCCGCCGAGCGGGCTCCGGTGCCGGAACCCGGAATCCTACGGTGGGTAGTGACGGATCGGGGGCGGGGCGTTTCCCGTCGGTAGTCCGGCGCGGGCGCGGTCGCCGACAGGGGTCTGCGACGGTCAAGCGGTGACGCTGAGCCGCGGGTGTCACCGCGATCCACCACCACCTCGACTCACCGTCATGACAATACGCCCGTCCGGGTAGCGGAGAAATCGTTTGCTCGTCTGAGCGAGGACCATAAAAGCAGGTTGGGTCGCTGTCAACAGCGCCGCACGTCGGCGCGGATCGAGCATTGACCGTCGCATGGGGGCGTGCCTACCCTGATCGCGGTTGCAGCGAGAAATCGATTCCTTGCCAGTGCATCGCGATCCGCCCCACCCACCGACGTGGAAGGCGACTCATGACACCCACCACCCCCGCACCACGTACCTCCGCTCGCCGCCTGCTGCGCGCCGCGTTCACCGCGGCGCTGCTCGCCGGAACCTCCCTGGTCGGCCCCGCCGCGCCGGCCTCGGCTGCGGCGCCCAATTCGTCCGACAACGGTCCCACCGGATGGGACGTCTACCGCAGGCTCGACCGGCTCGCCGAGCTTCCCGACGGACCACGGGCTTACCAGTTCTCCAGCTTCGACCGTGGTGGCGGCAACGACGACGGCTTCTCCGGCCAGTACTCGTGCCTGCGCACCAGCGCCGAGGGCTGCGTCCTCGCCGAGGCCGCCGGCGCCGGTGAGATCGACTCGATCTGGTTCACCCGGGACGAGGGCAACGTCTCCGCCACCGGCACCATCAAGGTCGTCCTCGATGGCGTGACAGTGCTCGACGCCAAGCTTCAGGACGTCGTGGACGGCAAGCTCGGCGCACCTTTCGTCTACCCGGTGGTCGCCAACGCGGCGCAGAGCTCCGGGGGTGTCTACATCAAGGCGCCCATGACCTACCGCAGCTCGATGCGGGTGACGACCGAGAAGAACCCGATCTTCTACCACGTCACCTACCGCAAGTTCACCACCGCCGACGGGGTGCGCACCTTCGACCCGTCGGACCGCGCGTTGGACGTCATCGACCAGCTCAAGGCCGCCGGGACCCGCGACCCCAAGCGCCCGGAGCCCGGCGCGACGACCGCCGACCGGCAGTTCAGCGTCCCCGCCAAGGGCGCGGTGACCCTCGCCAGCGGCGCCGGCCCCGGCGCGATCAGCGCGCTGCGACTGCGGATCCCGCAACTCGTCGGGCCGCCGACGCCGCTCGCCGATGACGGTCGTGCCTACGGCTCCGGCGGCGGCAGCGAGTTCCGGGTGTCCGTCGACCCGGCGAACGCCGGGGTGCGGCTGACCCGCCGGCTGGACCCGCACATCGGGCACCAGCGGGCGCAGGTCGTGGTGGACGGTGTGCCGGTCGCCGAGTGGCCGACCAACGATCCGGTGCCGTTCGGCACCTGGCTCGACCAGACCGTCGACCTGCCGGCGAGTGCCACGGCCGGCAAATCCACGATCACCATCCGGAACCAGTTCATCTCCTCGGACCTGGACGTCAACGAGTTCACCTACTGGGTCGACAGCCTGGTCGCCGGCACCGCCAAGCGAACCGACACGCTCGACCTCGGACCGTCCCACACCGACGCCGAGGCCGCCCACAGCTACCGGATCACCACGCAGACCTGGCAGGGCAGCAACACCATGAGCTACCCGGCGGACGCCGACCGCAAGGCTGCCGTCGCGGCCTCCGACGCGGTGCTGCGGGACAGCCGGCTGCGCATCACCTTCGACGGCGCAACCACAGTGGATGCGCCACTCGGCGAGTTCTTCGGCACCGGCCTCGGGCTGCACCCGGTGCGGTCGCTGATGTTCGGTGTCGACCCCGCGACCGCGACGCTGTCGGCCTGGTGGCCGATGCCCTACCGGTCGCGGTTCAGCGTCGAGTTGCGCAACGGCTCCAGCGTGCCGATCACGACGTCGACGGCGTCGGTGACCACCGCACGCTCCGCCAGCTGGGCGCCGGCACTGCGTCCAACCGGCACGGCGGGCTACTTCCGGGCCACCGCGACGAGCGCCGACACCGCCCCCGGCGCCGACCACGCCTTCCTCGACGTGGCCGGCAGTGGAAAGTTCGTCGGTGTCACGCACACCATGGAGGGGCACATCCCCGCGGGCAACCAACGCAACTACCTCGAGGGCGACGAGCGGGTCTACGTGGACGGCGCGCAGAGCCCGAGCATCCACGGCACCGGGACCGAGGACTTCTACGAGAGCGGCTGGTACTTCAACCACGGCACGTTCTCGGCGCCCACCAACGGCAACCCCGCCCACGAGGTCAGCGACTACGGCTGCCAGTACGACTGCACCGGCGCGTACCGGCTGATGCTCGCCGAGGCGGTGTCGTTCGAGACCGACCTGCGCTTCGGCATCGAGCACGGCCCGGGCGACCAGGACCCGGCCCGGTACGGCTCGACCGCCTACTGGTACGGGCAGGACACCGTCGGGCAGCGCTGGACCGACACCGTCGACGTCGGCGACGCCGGCAGCGAGTCGGCGCACGCGTACTCCTCGGGCGGCGATCGTCAGGTCCTCACCGCGACCTTCGAGGGCGACGACGGCGCACAGCGACCGGTCACCGACGACACCCGCGCCTCGGCCACGCCGATCCGGTTCCGGGTGGCCCTGGACCGGGACAACACCGGCGCCGTGCTGCGCCGGGTGGGGGACCAGTCCGCCGGGCACCAGTCGGTGGCCGTGCAGGTCGACGGGCGGGACGCCGGCACCTGGTCGCAGCCGCTGGCCAACGGTTCACACCGCTGGTTGGAGGACGAGTTCCGGCTGCCGCCCACGCTCACCCGCGGCAGGTCGACGGTGACCGTCACGTTGACGCCGACCGCCGGCGCCCCGGCCTGGTCCGCGGCCCGGTACGCGGTGCTGAGCGAGGTCACCCCCTTCGCCGACGAGACCAGGCCCACCCAGGTCACCGGGCTCACCGCCACCAGCGCCACCACCAACGCGGTGGCACTGACCTGGCGGCCGGCCGCCGACGACGTGTACGCGCCGAGCTACCAGGTGTTCGCCTCGCGAGAGGCCGGGTTCACGCCCGGACCGGACAACCGGGTGGGCACCACGACCCGGCCGAGCTTCGAGCACAGCGGGCTGGGCCTGCGTGAGACCTGGTACTACCGGGTACGCGCGGTGGACGCCGCGGGCAACCTCGGCGCCTACTCGGCGCCGGCGTCGGCCGCCACGGGCGACACGCTGCGGATCGAAGCCGAATCGCTGCTGCCCGCGGTCTCCGCCGACGCACCGGCGGAGGTGCAGGGCGACTGCTGCGGCATCCACTGGTCACGGAGCGCACAGCTGTGGTTCCGACCAAACGCGCCCAACCGGAGCGTGACGGTGGCGTTCGAGGTGCCCACGACCGGCACCTACCAGCTGCGCCTGGTGCAGACGCTGGCGGGCGACTACGGCACCAACACGGTGGCGATCGACGGCACCGGGATCGGCGAGGCGTTCGACGCGTACCACTCGCCGGAAGTGATCGTCAGCGACCCGCTGGACTACGGCCAGCGGGAGCTGACGGCAGGTCGGCACACGCTCACCCTCACGGTGACCGGCAAGGCCGCCGCGTCGAGCGGCTACCTGGCCGGCCTCGACTACATCGAGGCTCGCCTGACCTCGTGACCCGGTCGGAGTCGGAGGCCCAGACCATGGGTCTCCGACTCCGATCACCCCAGATCCCGCAGACGAGCCACGAGGTGCCGTATGACAGATCGGCCGCTGGTCCGGATGACCGGCATCGGCAAGCGGTTCGGCGGCGTGCACGCCTGCCGTGACATCGACCTCACCGTCACCGCCGGTGAGGTGCACGCGCTGCTCGGCGAGAACGGCGCCGGCAAGTCCACGCTGATAAACGTTCTCTCCGGAGTGATCACCGAGTACGACGGGACGATCGAGGTGGACGGGGAGCCGGTGAGCTTCGCCGGCCCGGCCGATGCGCAACGCGCTGGTATCGCGACCATTCACCAGGAGTTGGACCTGGTGGCCGGGCTGTCCATCGCGGAGAACATGTTCCTCGGGCGGGAGCCGCGCACCCGCTTCGGCACAGTCGACATCCGGGAGATGCGCCGGCAGGCCGCGGCGCACCTGCGGACACTCGGCGCCGACCTGGACCCGCGCCGGCTCGTGGGGTCACTGCGCGTCGGCGAGCAACAGCTGGTCGAGATCGGTCGGGCCCTGTCACTGCGCGCGCGGGTCCTGATCATGGACGAACCGACCGCGGCACTGGCCGACGCCGAGGTCGAACGGCTCTTCGCAACGATCGCCGAGCTGCGCCGGGCCGGAGTCGGCATCGTCTACATCTCGCACCGGATGGCGGAGATCGAGGTCATCGCCGACCGGGTCACCGTGCTGCGCAACGGCAGCGTCGCCGGCACCGTCGACCCACGGGTCGCCTCCCGGGACGACATCATCCAACTCATGGTGGGCCGGTCCGTCGACGCGCTCTTCGGCGAGGGCCGCAACGAACCCGGTGACGTGCTGCTCGACGTACGCGGGCTCGCCGTGACGCCCCGCCGACCGGTACCCGGGCGGACCGAACCGGCCGGCGTGGACCTCACGGTGCGCTCCGGAGAGATCGTCGGCCTCGCCGGGTTGATGGGCGCCGGGCGTACCGAACTGCTGGAGACGTTGTTCGGCGCGGGCGGCTCCGGCCGGCACACCGGCCAGGTGCTGATCGACGACCGGCCGTACCGCCCGGGCGGGCCCCGGGCGGCGCTGGCGCACGGGGTGGCGTTCGTGCCCGAGGACCGGCGCGGCGCGGGCCTGATGCTGGAGCACTCCGTCGCGGACAACGTCGTGCTCTCCGCGCTGTCGTCGCTGACCACACTCGGGCTGGTGCGCCGCCCGCTGCTGCGCCGGACGGTGGCCGCGCAGCTCACCGCCCTGGCGGTGAAGGCGGCGTCACCGTCGATCGCCGTGGCCACGCTCTCCGGCGGCAACCAGCAGAAGATCGTGTTCGCCAAGCAACTGCTGATGCGACCGCGACTGCTCCTGCTCGACGAGCCGACCCGGGGGGTGGACATCGGCGCCAAGGCCGAGATCTACCACCTGCTGCACCGGCTCGCCGACTCCGGCATGGCGATCCTGCTCGCCTCATCGGAGCTGCCGGAGCTGCTGAGCCTCTGTGACCGGGTGGTCGTCCTGCACCGCGGTCGCACGGTGGCCGCGCTGCCCCGCGCCTCCGCCACCCAACAAGCCATCCTCGCCGCGGCCAACGGGGACGACGTCAAGGAGTCTCGATGAATCCGCCCAACCCCACCAGCCTCGCCGAATCGCCGCCGGAGACACCGCCCCGCCGCCGGGCGATCCGACTGCCGACCGACCGGCACGCGATCGTCGACAACTTCTTCCGGTTCCAGAGCCTGTTCGGGCTCGTCGCCGTCTTCCTCATCGCGATCGCCGTCTCGCCGTCCCGCAACGGCGAGAACGTCTTCCTCAGCTCCGGAAACCTCGCCAACATCGTCCGGGCGGTCTCCGAGATCGGCATCATCGCGGTCGGCATGACGTTCGTCATCCTGATCGGCGGCATCGACCTCTCCGTCGGGGCGGTGCTCGGGCTCGCCGCGGTCGGGTCGGCCACCCTGATGGTCGACAGCGGCCTGGGCATCGTGCCGACGGTCCTGATCGTGCTCTTCATCGGCACCGCGTTCGGGGCCACCCAGGGCGCGATCGTCGCCCGGCTCGGGATCCAGTCCTTCATCGTGACCCTGGCCGGCCTGCAGGCAGCTCGGGGGATCGCCCGGATGTGGTCGGGCGGGCTGGGCATCCCGATCGCCTACGGCGACGGTCCGCAGGAGGCGCCCGAGACATTCTCGCTGCTGAGCGGCTCGATCAACGGGGTGCTGCCGGTGCCGGCCCTGCTCTTCCTCGCCATCGGGGTCGGCGCGCTCCTGGTGCTGCGCAGCACCGCCTTCGCGCGACACGTCTACGCGATCGGCGGCAACGAGAAGGCCGCCCGGCTCTCCGGCGTGCCCGTACGGCGCGTCCGGATCACCGTCTTCGCGATCTCCGGCCTGCTCGCCGCACTCGCCGGGATCATCCACGCCGGCCAGCTCAACCAGGGCAGCCCGAACGACGGTGCCGGCTACGAACTGGACGCGATCGCGGCAGTGGTCATCGGCGGAACGAGTCTCGCCGGTGGCAGTGGATCCATGGGCGGCACGATCGCCGGCGCCCTGCTGCTCGGGATCCTGAACAACATCCTGGCCCTCAACAACATCGACGCGAACGTGCAGCTGGTCGTCAAGGGACTGGTCATCGTAGCTGCCGCCGCGTTGCAGAGGCTCCGTCCCCGCATCGCCTGACCCACCACCACCATGGAGGAAACATGCGTTACGCCCGAAGAGCCCTCACGATCCTCACACTGGCCGCGCTCGTGGTCACCACGGGATGCAGCGTCGAGAAGGACGGCGGCGACGGCGGCACCGACGCCTCGTCCCAGTGCGGCAGCGGCAAGGAGTTCCTGATCGGCATGTCGCAGGCCAACAACGCCGAGCCGTACCGGCAGGTCATGAACGACGACGTGAACACCGCGGCGAAGACCGTGCCCGGGTTCCGGGTCGTGGTCGCGGACGCGGCCCAGGACAACAGCAAGCAGGTCGCCGATGTGGAGAACTTCCTCTCCCAGGGGATCAACCTGCTGATCATCTCGCCGAACGAGGCGAAGCCGCTCACCGGCGTGGTGAAGAAGGCGTACGACCAGGGCATCCCGGTCATCGTGCTCGACCGCAAGGTCGAGGGCGACGCGTACACCGCCTTCATCGGCGGCGACAACGTGGCGATCGGCAAGGCGGCGGGCGAGTACTACGCCAAGACGCTGCTGCCGCAGGGCGGCAAGGTCGTCGAGATCTCCGGTCTGCCCGGCTCCACCCCGGCCGCCGAGCGCGCCCAGGGCTTCCGAGACGGCATCGCGAGCAACCCGAAGATCGAGATCGTTGCCACCCAGACCGCTGAGTGGCTGCGGGAGAAGGGGCAGAGCGTGATGGACGCGATGCTCAAGGCCCAGCCGAAGATCGACGCCGTCTACGCGCACAACGACCCGATGGCGGAGGGCGCGTACCTGGCGGCGAAGGCCGCCGGCAAGGAAACCGCGATCAAGTTCACCGGGATCGACGCGTTGCCCGTCCCGTCCGGCGGCATCAAGGCGGTCGAGCAGGGTCGCCTGCAGGCGACGTTCCAGTACGCGACCGGCGGACGTGAGGCGATCGACCTGGCCAAGAAGATCCTGGTCGACTGCACGAAGGACGTGCCGAAGTCGACCACCCTCGGCACGATGCAGATCACCAAGGACAACGCCGCTCAGGCCTACACCGAGCTCGGCGGCAAGCAGTAGCAGTTCCGTGGGTGCGGGCCCGCCGCGAAAGTCGGGCGGGCCCGCCCCACCGAACGACCGGCGAATCAGCCACCGGGAAGCCCGCCACCGCATACCCGCTACGAGCCCTGGAGGAGAGCGATGCCCCGACTACCGTCCCGCGTTGGCCGGCTGTCCGTGCTGTTCGCGGTCGCCCTGAGCCTGATCGCGACACCGGTCGCGGCTCGGGCCGCCGACCCGTCTGCGATCGACAACCAGCCGTACGAGAACCGGTCCACCGTGGTCGGCGCCGGTGACTTCGTGCCCGTCTACGACCCCAGCGTCGGCGAGAACGAGCGCTGGTACTACAACGACCACACGATGGTGCGCGACCGCCGTACCGGCGAGTGGCACATCTTCGCGATCACCCACGCCGAGCCCGCCAACCCGCTCGACGAGCGGTTCTTCGGCCACGCCACGGCGCCGTCACCGCGCGGACCCTGGACGAAGCAGCCGTTCGCGCTGGAGGCCGACCCCGCCGCCGGCGAGAGCCACATCTGGGCGCCGTACGTCCTGTTCCACGGCGGCACGTACTACATGTACTACGCGGGCGGCACCGCGGACCACACGGCCTACCGGATGCAGCTGGCCACGTCGAAGGATCTCAAGACCTGGACCCGCCACCCGGCGAACCCCCTGTTCACCGACGGGTTCGACGGCCGGGACCCGATGGTCACCCGCGTCGGCAGCCAGTGGGTGATGTACTACACCGCCAACAGCACACCGGCCGGTGGTCACCACATCGTCGCCTACCGCACCAGCAGCGACCTGGTGCACTGGGGCGCCCGGCGGACGGCCTTCGAACACCCGGCCACCGGCACCTTCGGCGGACCGACCGAATCGCCGTTCGTGGTGCGGCACGGCGGATCGTGGTACCTCTTCGTGTGCTGCGAGAGCGGCTACCAGGACACCCGCGTCTACCGCAGCGCCGATCCCTTCCACTTCAGCGTCGGCCAGTTGGCGGGGCAGATCAACGCGCACGCCGCCGAGGTGGTCAAGGACGACTCGGGCACGGGTGACTGGTACGTCACCGGTGCCGGCTGGGGCCAGGGCGGACTCTGGCTGGCACCGCTGCACTGGCGTACGCCGGTGGTGACGAAGGGCCGTGTCGTCACGACTCCGTACTACCGTGCCGTGGTGCAGACGGCGCCTCAGGCCCGGCTGGTCTCCTACGACGCCGATCCAGCCGGACGCGGCGAGTACCGACCCGTCACGGACTCGTCGTCGCGCTCCACGGCGCCCTACCTCGCGGTCGGAGCTTTCGGGCCGACAGACGTGGCCGGTGCCGCCAGGGACGTGACAGTCTCCGCCGACGGCACCGACCTGAGCCTCAACGGCATCCCCCTCGGAAACGAGCCGGTGACCGCCGACTGGCGGTTCCGGTTCGACACGGCCACCACGGACCTCGGCCTCGTCTGGCACGTGGCCGGCCCGACCACCGCGCCGGTCTGGGAAGCCGCCTGGAACCTTGACTCGGCCCTGCCGCGGCTCGGTGACCCCGGTCGGCAGGACAGAGACGGCGACGCCGCGGGTTTCACCAGTTGGACACTTGCCACCGACGACACGACCACGTTGGTGGCCGCCTACCGCGCCGGCTCCGCCTGGAACGAGGACAACCGGTGGTTCCACCGCCCCAGCGGATCCATCGCATGGCAACCGCTGTGGCAGCCCGGCGGACGGTCCCTGCCTCTCGGTGACCTTCCCGGGGGAACCTGGCGGCTCGGGGTGAGCGGGACCGCCGCCGACACGTCATTCGCCGAGGCGTTGGCGGCCGGCCTGAACGGCTAGAGGTAGCGGCCCGGCTCTCCGGAGACCAGCCGTGTCGGCGGCTGGTCTCCGGACCCGATCACTTGTCGAACCGGATCTCGACGCGTCGATTGCTGGCCCGGCCCTTCGGGTTGTCCCTGCCGTCCACGGTGTTCGGCGCGACGGGTCGGGTCTCCCCGAAGCCCTCGACCTCGTAGGTGATCTGGCTGCCGGCGAGGCCCACGGCCAGCTCGTCGCGGACCGCCTCGGCTCGTCGGCGGGACAACGTCAGGTTCTGCGCGTCGGCACCCACCGAATCAGTGTGTCCAAAGATCTGGACCTTGCCGGCGGCCTGGGTACGTAGCCGTCTCGATATCTCGGCCAGCCGGGTACGGGCGGCCGGGGACAGGTCGGCCTTGCCGAATGCGAAGAGGACGTCCGCCGCCAGGGTCAGCTCGATACGTCCCCCGGACTCGGCCTCCAGGCTGTAGCCGTCGAGGTCCTCGGTGCGCAGATAGATGTCCTCGATCGGCGCCCGGATGTCGATGATCGGAGCGCTCACCTGCTCGCCGGGCCCGAGCGTTGGTCCGGGCACGACGGCGGTTCCCGACGACGGCGTCGACGTCGGCGCGGACCAGGCGACGGCCGGTGCATCGACCAGGAGGAAAGTCAGCGCGGTCGCGGCCAGCGCTGTGTGGCGGCTAACCGAGCGGGACATTCTCGAAGACCGGGACTCGGGGGATGACGACATCCACGGCGGTGACGTCGTCCGGTGGGGCTCCGAACATGGCGTACAGGTCCACCGACTGACCGGCCTCGACGAACACCGATGAGAGGCCCGACGAGGCGAGGTACTTCACCTGACCGGGTTTCGCGTCCGGGTCGCCGCTTCGCGCGACCAGGTGCCGCTTGCGGTTCTTCCGGTCGATCATCGTCACGCCCGAGAAGGCCAGGGAGATGGTCTCACCTTCAAAGGCGCTGCCAATCTGCCAGCGGTCCGGGTTGCCCGCGGTGTCCGTGCGGGTCATCCGGACGTTGAGGGTGACGAACCCGCTGTCGCGCCGCAGCTGGTACAGCTCCACCTTCACCGGGAAGAGTTTTCCGCTGTCGCTGATCTGGATGTCCCGGCTGGCGATCGGCGGGCCCAGTTCCTCGGGCTGACCCGGCGCGGTACCGGCGGATCTCTTCGAGTCCTTTGTGGCCTCCGACCCATCGGGCCTGTCGATGCTGCTGCATCCGGCGAGGACCAGGGCCACCGCTACCGCTACCGAACCGGCGGCTGTTGCTTTGCGCAAACGCACGAATTTCCTCCCCGTGGGCTGACCGGCTGCCAGCGCCTCCCGACGACCACTGATCGTGGACCAGCCCCTGCGTCCGTACCAGGCCGCGTCCGGCCCCTGGAAGACGGTAGTAGACGCCGTCACACCAAACGTCCGAGCTGCATGATCAAATGAGGTGTTTCTCCAGCTAACCGGCGTGTGCGACAAGACAGCCGGGGGACTGTACGCGCAGCAACGCTGTGACAACGTTGTGCGCATTGCTCACAACTGGGCAGCATCACCCGCAGACCTGGGAGACCCACGCGCCAATGACCGCCCCCTACGATCCTGCGCAGAACCAGCCGTCGTCCGCCAGCCAGCAGCCGACGCCGCCGACCGCCCAGTTCGCCCAAGTACCCGCCGGCCAGTACCCGCCGCCGCCTCCGGGCCAGTACCCGCCGCCTGTCGCACCGCCGACGCCTCCCGCCCGCAAGCGACAGTGGCTGATTCCCACCCTCATCGGCGTCGTTGCGGTCGTGGTGCTCTGCTGCGGTGGCGGGCTTGTGATCGGCCTGACCAGCGACGACAAGAAGGCTGACGTCTCCGCGAGCACCGACATCCCCGCCTCAAGCCCCAGCCTCTCCACCCCGGCGGCGGAGGCGGCCGCGCCGACGAAGCCTGCCCCGGTGAAGACGACCGCCGCCCCGGCCCCGCCCAAGCCCAAACCGTTCGGCATCGGCGACAAGGTGCGCGGCGGTGACTTCGAATTCACCGTCAACAGCGTGCGGTGCGGGATCTCCAAAGTGGGTAGCGATTTCCTGAACACCAAGGCGCAGGGCACCTTCTGCAAGGCAAGCGTGACCGTCAAGAACGTCACCAAGAGCGCCCACACCTTCCACGCCGACGGCACCCTCAGCGCGCAGGACGGATCCGGCCGAGAGTACGAGGCCGACGGCGAGGCCGCGATCTACGGCAACACCGACGGGCAGGGCTTCCTCGACGAGATCAACCCGGGCAACTCGGTGAAGGCCAACGTCTACTTCGACGTGCCGAAGGGCACGAAGCTGAAGACGATCACGTTCGACGCGGGCCTGTTCACTCTCGCGGAGGACGCCGTCGTCACCCTCTGACGACTCCTGCCTTCGGGGGTTTCAGGCCCGCCCCATGGCTTCGAGCGCTGTGCCGCCCACCGAGGTTGTCGGTGGGCGGCACTCGCTCGGGCAACCTGATCGTTTCCCCACCTACCATCGGTCGGGCACGGGTGGCCCTGGACCACGTCACCCCCGTGGCGTGCCGCAGGTTGGATTGCGGGTGGCGCCTGTGGTCAGTCGGTCGGGTAGTCCGCCAATGCATTGACCACCGCCGCTCGGGCGTCGAGCAGCGCCTGGTAGGCGGCGGGCCCGGGAGTGGCCGTGGGTTCGACACCGGCCAGTGCGGCCACCCGTGCCGGGTGGTCCTGGCCACCGCGTTCGGCTAGCTGGTCGAGCAGGGCGAAGTCCTCCTGACCGTCGCGGAACAGCTCCCACCGGATACTCGACACCGGTCCGTCCTTGCCCGGGTAGACGAGGTACTCGTCGCCCTGGCGGTAGCGGTAGGACCCGTCGGTGTACGGGTCCTGCGGCCACGAGTTGTACGCCCAACGCAGGTAGCCGTCGAGGTTGCGTTGTGCGCTGAGCCAGGACAGCACTCGTGCGCCGAGGGGTGCGGCCGGGGTCACGGTGTTCGGGTAGGGCGGGTTGGACCAGGTGTAGAAGGTGGTCTTCTTGCCCTCCGCCCGGCGCCGGTCGATCATCTCCTGAGACCAGTTGTCAACGTCGGAGTAGTTGAGCGAGAGGTCCTGCGCGAACGCGTCAGTGCTCGCGGATCCGGCGATCGCGATCTGGTCGACGAAGACCGGTGCGACCTCCCGGACCAGGTCGATGGCCACCTGCATCTCGCTCGCGGGCCGCTCGTCGAAGGCGAGGTAGGTCCGGTCCAACCAGCCCCGGTCCCGTACGTGGTCCTCGAACGCGACGAGGAACGCCGACCAGGCGTCCTTCCACTCCGCGCCACCCAACGACACCTCCTGGTCCACCCGCTGACCGGTCCGGGTGTCGGTGTAGACGACGTGCTGGTAGCCCCGGAACATCAACAGCCCGAAGGCGTGGATGTACGGGCCGACGCCGGCTCGCATTCCCTCCTCGACCAGTCGGTCCCAGTTCGCGAAGTCGAAGGACCACTGCTCGCCGTCGTGGAACCAGTCGACGGTCGAGTGGTACGGCACGTAGGTCTGCGACCGCCACTGGCCGTCCGGCCACAGCACCGGCCACGGGTCCTCAGCGACCGCCGAGTTGATGACGCGCTGGCCGCGCGAGGCCAGGTCCTCCAGGTACGGCCGGATGGCCTTGAAGTGCTGGTCGGACCACAGTTCCAGGCCGGCCTGCTCGGCGACGGTGTCCGGCTGGAACCAGAGATTCAGGTGGAAGTCCCGCTCGGCGACCGGCGGTAGGGTCACGTCGGCAACCGTCACCGTCAGGTCGTACTCGATCGCCTCGACCTTGTGGGCGGTCACGGTGACCCGGCTGTGATAGGTGCCTGGGCGGGCGTCCGGTGGTACGGCGAGGGTGAACCAGACCGGCTGCGCCTGGCCGGCGGGCACGTCCACCCGGTCGACCTCGCGCAGCGGGTCGGCGATCGTCCCGCCCCGGTCGTCCGGGATGTACGCGGGATAGCGGATCTGGATCGCCTTCGCGATCGCGCCGCCCTTGCCGGCCGGCTTCAACGGTCCCACCTGCACGTGGAGTTCTTCGAGGTCCTGACCGCTGGCCACGGCGATCTGGGCGGACGCGTGTCCGCCCCGGACGGTCGCCAAGGACAGCTTTCGGTCGTGGCTGGTGGGCACCGACTCCGGAGCGGCCTGCGGGACGCGCTCGAACGACGAGGACGCGAAGTCGCCGGTCGGTACCCAGACCTTGAGGACGTCCGCGGGTGGCTGCGCGCTGGCCGCAGTGGGTGTGACGACGGATCCGACCAGGAGCGCGACGGCCGCGAGCCCCACGCCGAAACGGCGGGATCGGACCACTGTGGTGGGTTGAGAGGTGATGGTCGACTGTGCGGAAGGAGGCATGTGACCAACTCCTGTGAGCGATATTGCCGGGATCCGACTGATAGCGATCAGTATTGATCAGGGTCCGCCGCGAGGCAAGAAGCCACTTTGGACGTCTGGCCTTGCTGGTCGGGTGCCGGCCCGCGCCGACCGGGCGGAGGGGGTGCGCGATAGCGACAGATTCTTGTTAATATCGAGCATGAAACTCCATGCTGAGCTGCCGGCACCGAACCCCGACGAGGAGTCACGATGACCGAGCGGGAAACGTGATTCTCGCCGTTGCGCCGAACCCGGCGCTCGACGTGACCTATGGGCTGGGGGAACTGCACCGGGGCCGGGTGCAGCGGGTGCGGACCGTCAGCGAACGCCCCGGTGGCAAGGCCGTCAACGTCGGCCGGGTGCTGCACGACCTGGGGGAGCGGGTTCTCGTCACCGGCATGTCCGGCGGTCCGGGGGGCGTGGCCCTGCGGGCCGCCCTCGACCGGGCCGGCGTGCCGGAAGACCTGCTCGACGTACTGCCGGACGTCCGGCGCACGCTGGTCGTCCACGAGACCAACGGAGTGACGACGTCGCTGTGGGAGCCCGGTCATCCACCGGTGGACCCGTCGGCAGCCGCCGACGCCCTGACCCGGCACGTGAGCGAACTCCTGGCCGGCGCCGACGCGCTGGTCGTCTCCGGCAGCCTGCCGCCCGGCGTGGACCCCGGGCTTCCGGCCCGCCTGGTCGACGCGGCGGTGTCCGCCGGAGTGCCCGCCGTCGTGGACGTCAGCGGCCCGGCCCTGCAGGTGGCGGCGACAGCTGGCGGGGCGGTGCTGATGCCGAACGCGGACGAGATGGCCGAGTTGGTGGGTCACCGGCCCTCGACGCCGGCCGAGGCCGTACGGGCGGCCCGCCGGCTGCTGCCCCCCGCCGGCCGGGTCGCCGCCGTCGTGCTGACCCTGGGCGCCGACGGAATGGCCGTTGTGCGACCGGATCGGGCCATGCTGGCGGCGCCGCCGGAGCGGGTCGAGGGGAACGCGACCGGCGCCGGCGACGCGGCCTGCGCGGCCGTCGCCCGGCAACTCGCGGCCGCCGGGTCGCTGGACGCCGTCGACTGGCGCGGCCTGCTCGTCGACGCGGTGGCGCTGTCGGCCGCGGCGGTGCTGCGTCCGGTCGCCGGTGAGGTGGACGTCCGTGCCTACCGGCGCTGGCGTGATCAGGTGAGAGTGGAGGAAGCATGACTCTGGCTTCGATGGCGGAACTCGTCATCCCGGCAGCGCGGGACCGTCGGGCCGTCGGGGCGTTCAACGTCATCCAGCTTGAGCATGCCGAGGGCATCGTGGCCGGCGCCGAGAGCGCTGGACGCCCGGTGGTGCTGCAGCTGTCGGAGAATACGGCCCGCTACCACGGCAGCCTGGCGCCGCTGGCGCTGGCCTGCCTCCGGATCGCGGCGGAAGCGTCCGTGCCGGTCTGCGTACACCTGGATCACGCCACCCGGCGTGAGCTTGTCGAGCAGGCGGTCGAACTCGGCGTGCCCTCGGTGATGGTCGACGCGTCCGGGCACTCGTACGAGAAGAACGTCGCACTGACCGCGGAACTCGCCGCCTGGTGCCAGTCGCGCGGAGTCTGGGTCGAAGCCGAACTCGGTGCGATCGGCGGCAAGGACGGCGCGCACAAGCCCGGCGTACGGACCGACCCGGACGAGGCGGCCGCCTTCGTCGCCGCCACCGGCGTCGACGCGCTCGCGGTAGCGGTCGGCTCCTCACACGCGATGCTGAGCCGTGACGCGGTCCTCGACGACGAACTGATCGCCGCGATCGCGGCGAAGGTGCCGGTGCCGCTGGTCCTGCACGGCTCGTCCGGGGTCTCCGAGGCGGGCCTGCGGTCGGCAGTCGCGCACGGGATGGCGAAGATCAACATCGCGACCCATCTCAACGCGTCCCTCACGGGTGCGGTCCGGCGCGCGCTCGCCGCCGACGAGGACCTGGTCGACCCGCGCAAGTACCTCGGACCGGGCAGGGACGCGGTAGCCGGGCAGGTCGCCCACCTGGTCACCCTGCTCGCCCCGTGACGGCGCGGGCCGGCCTCAGGCCAGCAGCACGTTGACCCCGGCGGCGCGCAGGTCGGCGACGACCTTCGCATCCGCGCCGTCGTCGGTCACCAGGGTGTCCACCGCGTTGACGTCGCAGATCCGGGCAAAGGAGTGCCGGCCCAGCTTCTCCGAGCCGGCCACGACGACGACCCGACGGGACCGCCGGACCATCGTCGCGTCGATGCCCGCCTCACCCTCGTCGTGACAGGACGTGCCGCCGTCGGGGGAGAACGCGTCGACCCCGAGGATCAGCACGTCGAGCCACAGCTCGTTCAGGACCATCGTGGCCAGCGGCCCGGTCAGCTCGTACGACTGGGGCAGTGCCACACCGCCGAGGATGACTGTGCGGACGTGGCGTCGCAGCACCATCTCCGTGGCGATGTTGAGTGCGTTCGTCACCACCGTCACGGCCGGCCGCTGAACGGCCTGTGCGAGGTCGACCCGCGCGGCGAGGCGTCGGGCCGTCGCGGACGTGGTCGTGCCACCGTTGAAGGCGACGACGTCGCCCAGTTCGACGAGTTCGCAAGCGATCGCGGCGATGCGCTCCTTGGCGCCGTTGTCGCCCCGGTCCCGGTAGCGGACCGGCAGGTCGTACGAAACGGACGTGGCTACGACGCCGCCGTGCGTCCGAGCCGCCAACTGCTGCTCGGCCAGGGTGGTGAAGTCCCGGCGGACCGTCGCCTCGGAGACCTGCAGGGCGCTGGCCGCTTCGGCGACGGACAGCCTGCCGCGCGCGCCCAGGATGTCGAGCAGCGCCTGTAGGCGCTGGGCGCGGTCACGGCCGTCCGCCCGGTCGGCGGCGGCCTCGACCGTGCTCACTTGATGGCCCCCGCCGTGAGACCTGCCACCAGGCGCTTTTCCACCAATGCGAAGAGAATGATCACGGGCACGATGCCGACGATAGAGACTCCGAAGACGTATTGCCACGCCGAATCGTACTGGCCGACGAATTTTGTGATGGCTACGGTCAGCGGCTGGTTCTCCGCCGTGGTCAAGATGACGAGGCTGGCCGCGAACTCGTTCCAGCATGCGACGAACGTGAAGATGATCGCGGTGACGATGCCCGGCCAGACCACCGGCAGGGTCACCCGCCGCAGCGTCTGCAGTTTGCTGGCACCGTCGATCATTGCCGCCTCGTCTATCTCCTTGGGCACCCCGGCGAAGAAGCTGTGCATGATCCACACCGCGAAGCTGAGGTTGAACGCGCCGTTGACGAGGATCATAGCGAGCCAGGTGTCGTCGATGCCGATCGCGAGGAACTGCCGGAACAGTCCTGCCGCGAGTACGGTCGGCTGGAGCATCTGGGTCACCAGCACCAGGAGCAGGAACGCCAGTCGTCCGGGAAAGCGGTGCTTGGCCGTGTAATAGGCGGCGGGCATGGCCACCACCAGGACCAGCAGTGTGCCGCAGACAGAGATGATTATCGTGGAGACCAGGTTGTAGGCGAGCGGTGTCTCCGGTGTGGACCACATCGACGCGTAGTTCGACGGCACCCATTCGGTCGGCAGGTATGTGGCTGGAATGCGCAGGATCTCCGAATGCCGCTTGAACGAGCCGATCAACATCACCAGGTAGGGCGCCAGGAAGAACAACGCCACCACCGCGCCGGCCGATGCCATCAACCACCGGCGGCCGCCACGGGGGTGTCTGCCACGGCTCCGGGTGCGACCATTGACCCCGCCCGCGCGCACCGACTTCTCGGCGCGCTCATCGTCCTGAGATGTGGTTGCCGTCGTCGCCAAGGCTCACTCGTCCCTCATCGGCCGGACAACCCGGAGGTAGATACCGATGACCGCGAGGACGATGACGAAGTTCACGACACTCAGTGCGCTCGCCGTCTCGACCTGGCGGTCCTGCTGGATGTATTTGAAGATCAACGTGGTGGTGGTGTCCGCGTCGTACCCGGGAATGCTGCCGGTGAGCGTGCGGAGGATGGGCAGCGAGTTGAAGACGTTTATGATGTTGATCAGCACGGCGACGGCGATCGCAGGCCGCAGGACCGGGAAGATCACGCTCCAGTAGGTCCGCACCGGTCCGGCGCCGTCCACTGAGGCAGCTTCCACCACCTCGCGCGGCACCATTTGCAAGCCAGCGAGGATCGTGTACGTGGTGAACGGCAGCGAGACGAACACCGCCACTCCCATGGCCACCAGGAAGGCCGGCACCGGCTGTCGAGTGAAGCCGAACCCGGTGTCCAAAATCCCGAGGTCGATCAGGAACTGGTTCATGACGCCGTAGAAGGGATCGAGTCCGTAGTAGAAGACGGTGGCTGTCATCACGACACTGGCCGCCCACGGGACGATGACCGCGAGTCGAACCAGTCGGCGTCCGGGAAAGGCCTTGTCAAGGAATTGCGCGAGCGCCATGGAGACGAGCACTGTCACCACGACGACGCCGACCACCCAGACCGCGGTGTTGAGCAGCACCCTGCCCAACGCGGGGGAGTCGAACAGCGTCACATAATTGTCGAACCCGGCCGAGCCGCGGTCCACTCCGACTGGTGATACGTCCCGGGTCGAGGTCCAGACCAGATAGCCGGCCGGGAACAGGACGATTGTGACAATCAGCGTCAGCGCCGGCAACAGCCATGGAAGTGCCGCCACCAGGTCCCGGCGTGCCTGGCGACGTGCCGGGATCGCGGGTGTCGGCACTTCCATGAGTTGGTTGGTCATCACTTGTGAATCGCGCAGGCTCTAGCCGTTGGCCTTGGCCTGGATTTCATCCAGCACCGCCCCGGGGCTCTTGCCCTGCCCGATCTGGCCCATCAGGCTCTGCATCGCGCCCTGGGTCGTCGCCCATTGCGGGTTCGTGCTGGGGTAGAACCGGGCGCTGGGCAGGACCTCGAGGAAGCTCGCGATCTCCTTCTTGCCCGCCAGCGCCGCTGCACCGGACTTGGTGGTGGGCAGGAATCCCTCGGTGTCGACGAACTTCGTGTAGACCGGCGCGCTGAACACGTAGTCCAGGAAGGCCTTGACCGCTTCCTGCTTGTCACCCTTGTTCTTGAACGCCATCAGGTGGTCGGCGACCCCGAGGGTCATCGGCTGGCCGTTCTTGGTGGGGATCGGCGCGCTCGCGTACTTGAGGTTCGGGTTCTTCTCCGCGATCTGCCCGACGGTGGGCGGGAGCGCCACCACCATGCCAATCTTGCCCTGGATGAACACGTCCAGCATGGGGGTCCGGTCGGACGCCCCGGGGTCGGGCTGGGTGGCCTTTTCGTCGATCATGCGTTTCATGAACGTGACGGCTTCGAGGTTCGCGGGGGTGTTGACCGCGATGGCCGAACCACTGGTCCACGACCCGCCGTTGCCGAAGGTCCAGATTGAGGTCTCGCCCTGGGCCTCCTCGCTGCCCAGTGGCATGCCGTAGCCGTAGACGCCGTCGCCGAGAGCGGCCACCTTCTTCGCCGCGTCGAGCAACTGGTCCCAGGTCTTGGGCGGTGCCGTGACGCCGGCCCGCTCCAACAGCTCCGTGTTGTAGAACATGGTGCGGGCCGACGCGATAAGTGGCAGGCCGTACATGGTGCCGTCGATCGAGGCGTTGTCCGCGAAGGACTGCTGGAAGTCCGCCACGGTGTTCGCCGAGACCATTTCGTCGGCGGAGTACAACAGGTCGTCCGCCGCGAAGCCCGAGAAGGCGTCGATGTTGAGGATGTCCGGTGCGGCGTTCGACTGGACCTTGGTACGGACAACGTCGTTGATGTTGTCCCAGGACTGGATCTCCAGCTCCACGTTGATGTCCGAGTGGGCAGCCTCAAAGTCGGCGATGATGCCCTCCCAGAGCGTCTTGGTGCCGTCGCTGTAGCTGGGCACCAGGAACGACAGCGTGTTGCCGCCCTCACTCTGACCGTCGCCGCCGCCGAAGCCGCAACCTGTCAGCGTCAGGCCGGCAACCGCTACGGCTGCCCACGAACGCACGAATCTCTTCATTTCCGCCTCCACCGGCGCAGGGACATCGCCAAAGTCGTGATCGGAATTCTGCCTGGCCGTGATCGTTCGTGACTGGTTCGAGTCGGAACCTTCCACGATCATGCCGCTGTTGGTGGGATTCTGCGGTGCGGTCTTGAGTGGCGTCAAGGTCTTTCACCGTCGCTGCTGCTCAAGCCCCGAGTGACCTCTGGGCACCCCACTGCAAGTTACTGACTGGTTCAGCGAGCTTCTTGACAGATTCGATCAGGCCGATCCATTCTGGACGCGCTCCAGATCCGCTCGCATGAACCATGAGGACGAGGCACCCGATGAGTGAAGGCACCTTCCTGGCGGCCGAGATCGCGACCCAGCCGGACGACTGGCTCCGTGTCCTGGACGTGCTGCCCTCGGTGGCGATGGACCTCCCGCAACCTGGCGAGCGAGTCGCGGTGCTCGGATGTGGAACATCGCTGTTCATCGCCCAGGCCTACGCGGCCCTGCGGGAGAGCGCCGGCGAGGGCAGCACTGACGCCTGGCCGGCCAGTGAGCACCAGCTCGGCCGTGGCTATGACCGGGTGCTCTGCATTACCCGCTCGGGCACCACGACCGAGGTGCTCGACGTCCTCAAGCAGTACCGGGATCGGGTGTCGACCACCGTGATCACCGCTGACGGGACGTCGCCGGCGGTGAGCCTGGCCCGTCCGGTGGTGCTCGCCGAGGTCGACGAGCGTTCGGTCGTGCAGACGCGCTTCGCGACGACCACCCTCGCGCTGTTGCGGGCGGCCCTCGGCCACGATCTGCGTCCGGTCGCCGAACAGGCACGGCAGGTTCTCGAGCGTGGCGTCGACGCGACCAGTCCGGCCGCGACGGCCGACCAGATCACCTTCCTCGGACGCGGCTGGACGGTCGGGCTCGCGCACGAGGCGGCCCTGAAGCTACGCGAGACGACTCAACTGTGGACCGAGTCCTACCCCGCGATGGAATACCGGCACGGCCCGCTCAGCATCACCGCGCCCGGCCGGGTCGTCTGGGCGTTCGGAGACGTCCCCGTCGGCCTGCCGGACCAGGTCCGGGCGACCGGGGGGCACTTCGAGTGGTCCGAGGTGGACCCGCTCGCCGACCTGGTCCGCGTCCAACAGATGTGCCTGCTGCGAGCCGAAGCAGCAGGGCTCGACCCCGACCAGCCGCGCAACCTGTCCCGGTCGGTCATCCTCGACAGCTGACCGCTCGACCCTCGGGTCAGATGCCTGAGGTAGCCGGGCCGGGTGGTCCGTCGCCGACTGATCCCCGCGTCGGCCAGCACGGCTTAGCAAGTGTGCCCGCGTGACACGTCACATTCCCGCAGAGGAGCTGATCCACGTGAGTCCCAACGAAGCCAGCCCGAACGAGTCCACCGCGGCAGCCGGGTCCCACCCGTCGCGTCGCAACGTCCTGAAGGGCGTGGGGGCGCTGGGCGCCGCCGCCGGGCTTGGCGGCGCCCTCCTGCCCGGCACGGCGGCCGGTGCGGCGCCCGCCGCCGAACCCGCCCGGATCAAGGGCAAAGAGAAGTCCATGGTCAACGTGCCCTTCGAGGGCTTCGACGAGGTGCGCGTCGGCATCATCGGCCTGGGCAACCGCGGCGGGGACCAGGCCATGCGGTGGGCCGCCGTCTCCACGATCACCGCGGTCTGCGACATCCGGCCCGACCACGTCGCGGAGACCATCAGCCGAGTCATGGCCCAGGGCTTCCAGGACAAGGAGCCGGTCGGCTACTCCAACGGCGAGGAGGACTTCGAACGGCTCGTCCGCCGAGACGACATCGACCTGATCTACGTCGCCACGCCGTGGGAGTGGCACCACCCGATGGCCAAGGCGGCCATGGAGAACGGCAAGCACGTCGCCATCGAGCTGCCGATCGCGCCGCACCTGGACGACATCTGGGACCTGGTCCGTACCTCCGAGCGCACCGGCAAGCACTGCATGCTGCTGGAGAACGTGAACTACTTCCGCCCCGAGATGCAGATGTTCAACCTGGCCAAGGCGGGGCTTTTCGGCGAGTTGCAGCACGCCTCCGGTGGCTATGTCCACGACCTGCGCTGGCCGTACACCTTTGGGGGCGCCTACTACCCGGAGCACTGGCGCCGGCGCTGGCAGACCCGCATGAACGCCGCCCACTACCCGATGCACGGGCTCGGGCCGGTCTCGGCCTGCCTGGACATCAACCGCGGCGACCGCTTCGACGAACTCGTCGCGGTCGCCTCGCGGCCCAAGGCGCTGGCCCTGTTCCGCGAAGAGGACCCGCGGGTTGGCGCGGACCACCCGGCCTGGGACGACGACCCCTACATCTCGGGGGACCGCAAGCAGGTCTTCATCAAGACCGTCAACGACAGGTTCATCCGGGTCGAGCACGACGTGAACTCGCCCCACCCGTACAGCCGGGAGACCACGCTCACGGGGACCCGGGGTTCGCTGGAACTGGACAACGCCCGGATCTACCTGGAGTCGCTCGGTCACACGAACCACGCTTGGCGGACCGGCAGTGCCTTCAGCACGATCATGAACCAGCACGACCACTGGATCTGGCCGGCCCTGGAAAAGCTCGCCAGCCAGTACGGCGGACACGGCGGCGGCGACTTCATCTCCATCTTCCGGATGGTCCAGTTGATGCGCCTGGGCATGACCCCGGACATCGACGTCTACGACTCGGCGGCGTGGTGCTCGGTGATCCCGCTCAGCCACGAGTCGCTGAAGGGCAAGGGTTTCAAGTCGGTCAAGGTGCCCGACTTCACCCGCGGCCACTGGACGCAGGCACGCCCCACGTTCGACCGGCCGCGGCCGGAGGACCCGTGGCTGGACGGCGACGGCCGGCCGCGCCGGTAGGCACAGGCGCGGGCTGAGCTGACGCTACGCGGGGTCGGGTACGAACGGGTTCTCCGTGCCCGACCCCGATCAGCGCGGCGAACGGACCAGCAGGCTCGGTGCGAGCGGGGGCGAGGGCGAGCGGTGAGTGAAGGCGCGGTGGTCGTCGCCCTGGATGTGGGCGGCACGGGCATCAAGGCCGCGCTGGTTCGGCCGGATGGGACCAGCCAGCACACCGAACGGCACGCCACCTGTGCTGATCGGGGTCCGTCCGCGGTCGTGGAGACCGTCCTGTCCGTCGCCGGAGGGCTGGCTGACAGAGCCCGAGCCGATGGGTTGACTCCGGTGGCGGTGGGCATCGCGGTGCCCGGGGTGATCGATGAGGTGGCCGGTGTGGCGGTCTGGTCGGCGAACGTCGGCTTCCGGGACGTACCGTTGCGGGAGCTGGCGGTCGCGCGGCTCGGACTGCCCGTGGCGCTCGGGCACGACGTGCGGGTGGGCGGCGTGGCGGAGGCCCGGCTCGGTGCCGGCCGGGGTAGCCGACACGTGCTCTTCGTCGCGATCGGCACCGGCATCGCCGCCGCTCACGTGGTCGGCGGGTCGGCTTACGCGGGCGCTCATGGCGCCGCTGGCGAGCTCGGTCACATCGTGGTGCGGCCCGGCGGGCCGCGCTGCGGCTGCGGCCAGCTCGGTTGTCTGGAGGCGGTCGCTTCGGCGGCCGCGGTCGGCCGACGTTACGTGGAGCTGGCCGGTACGCCCGCTACCGCGGCTGACGTCGCCGCGCGGGCCGCCGCCGGGGAGGAACTCGCTGGGCGGGTGTGGCGCGACACGATCGACGCGCTCGCCGACGGGCTCCGCACCGGACAGGCGCTCTACGATGCGGAGGTGATCGTGATCGGCGGCGGCCTCGCCGAGGCCGGAGCCGGGTTGATCGATCCGCTCCGGGCGGCGCTGCGCGCGCGGCTCACGTTTCAGCGGGAGCCCCGGCTGACGCGCGCCGCACTCGGCGACGGGGCCGGCTGCCTCGGCGCCGCCCTACTCGCGCTCGACCGCCTTGAGGGAGGCGTGACAACGCCGCATTGATCGTTGTCATCGGCGCGCGACGGCTCCGTCCGTATCATCTCGGCATGGTGCTGAACGCGGAGCCACGGATCAGCCGGCGGGTGGCGCTCCTGGCCGCCGGAGGATTGCTCGTCGGCTGCTCCCAACAGCCCGAGGTCGACAAGGTCCACCTGCGACTGGCCACCGGGCCGGCGGGGGCGGTATACCGGCGCATCGGCGGTGCGCTGGCCGAGCACATCTCCGAGCAGGTGCCGGGCGCCACGGTGACCACCGTGCCGAGCGGGGCGTCCACCGACAACATCCGGATGCTGCGAGCCGGCGAGGCGCACCTGGGACTGACGAGTCTGGATGCGTTGATCACGACCGACGGCAGCGCGCCCGAGGGGCTCTCGGCGGTGTGCCGGCTCTACGACAGTCATCTGCATCTCGTGGTCATGGCGGGTTCAGCGATCCAGGAGTTCCGGAACCTTGAGGGCAAGCGCCTGTCCCTCGGTGCCCGCGATTCGGGCACCGAGTTCACGTCACTGCGGGTTCTGGGGCTCGGCCCGGTGAACGCCGCCATTCGGTACCTCAGCCAGGCCGAATCGGCGGCGGCACTGCGCGACGGCAGGATCGACGCGATGTTCTCCCTGACCGGCGTCCCGACACCCGCCATCACGGAGTTGGCCCAGCGGCACCCGATCCGGCTGATCCCGTTGGACGCACAGGCGGACGCGCTCTTCACGGCGTACCCGGGCCCCTACGCTCCGGCCACGATCCACGCGACCGCCTACGCCGGCGTCCCGGCCACCCGTACCGTCGCCGTGCCGAACGTGCTGCTCGCGCGCAACGACCTGCCCGACGACCTGGTCTACGCCATCACCGACACGATCTTCACGCACACCGGCACTATCGCTTCCGCCAGCCGGGGCGACGCCGCGGCCGTTCCCGAAGCGTGGCAGATCAACGTGCGTACCGGGATCTCCACGGCATCGGTTCCGCTCCATCCGGGCGCGGTGGCCTGGTTCCGCGACCGCAAGCGCTGACCAGGGACAGCGACAGGTTGGTGACGGGGCCGGGTCCTCAGACCGGAGACGGAGCCGGGGCGCCGGGAGACGACGCCACCTGCGCAACGACCGGCAACGCAAGCACTGCGGCGAACCCGTGCCCGGACCCGTCTGGACGCGGCAGGCCTTCCTCCAGCCGCAGCTCGCCTCCGGCCGCCCGGACCAGGTCGGCGCAGATCGCCAGCCCCAGGCCGGTACCGGACACGTTCTGGTGCCGCGGCGACCGCCAGAACCGTCGTAGCGCCTGGGCCCGCTCGGACACGTCGATCCCCTGCCCGTCGTCGCGGACCGCGACGGCGACCACGCCTCCGGCCGCGGAGCCGTTGCGGTTCCCGGCGCCCGCACCGGCGGGAACAACGCGGGCGGTCACCTCCACCGCCCGCGCGCCCGAAAGCCGTAACGCGTTGCTGATCAGCTCGTCCAGGATGCTGCCCAGTCCGCCTGGAGGCTCCAGCAGCCGCAGTCCCGGCGGCACGTCGACCGCCAGCGTCTGCCCCGCCGTCGCCGTCAACGCCCGCCACCGGACCACCCGGGTCGCCAGCACCTCGTCGAGGTCCACCGGCGACGCCGTCCGCATGCTCTCCATCCGCGCACTGGCCTGCAGCGAGTTCAGCATCCGCTGCATCGCCTTCAGTTCGTCGACGGCGACGTCGTACACCTGCCGTCCGTTGCCGTCCGGCCGCAGGTGCGGAGCCAGGCTCTCCACCGCGAGCCGGAGGCTGGTCAGCGGGTTGCGCAACTGGTGCGACGCGTCGGACACGAACGCCCGCTGCCGCTGCGCGGCGTTCTCGACGGCGTCCATCATGGTGTTGAACGACTCCGCCAGCCGCCGCAGCTCGATCGGGCCGGCCTCGGCGTCGGCGCGGATCGTCAGGTCGCCCTCGGAGATCCGCGAGGTCGCCGCGTCCAGCTTCCGGACCGGCCGCAGCACCCACGCCGATACCGGCCAGGCGACGGCCGCCAGTGCGATCAACGGCAGCAGCCCGAGCCCGGCGAGCCGGGCCCAGCGTACGAGGATGGTTTCGCGCGTCTTCGACAGGTCGGAGATCGTCACGACGGCGCCGACGACCTCACTGTCCCGGCCCACCGGCTCGGCCACGACGAGTGCGGAGTCGTCCCACGGCGCCCATTCCCAGGACGGTTCGGACCGCGCCCCGGCCAGCGCCGCGGTCACGATCCGGGGCAACGTCGGCTCGGCGCGCGCCGCCTCCTGGTACGCACCGGCCGGTCCGAGCAGCACCTCCCCGGACGTGTCGACCAGGGCGACCGGAATGCCGTAGAGCTCGTGGTAGCGCGTCAGTTCCTGCTGCAGCGCCTCGGTCCGCCCGGTCGCCAGCGCGGTCTCGGCAAGCGAGGCGAACCGGCCGACGTCGTTGAGCCGGTTGACGTACGTCTCCTGCATCTCCCGCTCAGCCACGGTGACGCTGAGCGGCACTCCGAGCGCCGCGACGAGCAGCACCGCGAGGGGAACGAGGACGACGAGCAGGCGGCGGTGCACGGCGGGTCAGCCGATCAGCTCCGGCTGGTCGGCCAGGAGCCGATAGCCGACGCCGTGGATCGTACGGATGATCACGTTCGGCCCCAGCTTGTGCCGTAACGCCGCGATGTGGGTGTCCAGGGTGCGACTCGACGACTCCCAGGTCGCGCCCCAGATCTGGTCGAGGATGACGTCGCGGCTGACCACGTTGGGCGCCCGCCGGGCCAGCAGCAGGAGCAGCTCGAACTCCTTGCGGGTCAACGGCACGGGCGTGCCGTCGACGGTGACCTCGCGGGTGCCGACGCCGATCCGCATCGGGCCGAGCAGGAGCGGCTCGTCCGAGTGGCTCAGGGCGCGAGCCGCCCGGGTACGCCGCAGGACGGCGTCGATCCGGGCGAGCAGCTCCGGGATGCCGAACGGCTTGACGATGTAGTCGTCAGCGCCGGCGCGCAGGCCGCGGACCCGCTCGTGCTCCTCGGACCGTGCGGTGACCGCGATGACGGCGGTCTCCGGGTGGTCACGCAGCTTCCGGATCACGTCGAGTCCGTCGCCGTCGGGCAGGCCCAGATCGACGAGCACCACGTCGGACGGCGTGGCGCGCACGGCCTCCGCGGCGGTGGCGATGCGGTGGACCTCGAAGCCCGCCTGGGTCAGGACGGTCACCAGGCCCAGCGCCACGCGGTCGTCATCCTCGATGACGGTTATCCGCATACCGGCGGATTGTACGGCCCGGGCCGACCCTCCGGTCAGCCCTCGAGTTCTTGGGATTTCTCTGACACCATCCGCGTCCCGGCCGGTCGAGACTGGGGCCACTCGTTCACCGACATATGCCCATGCGCTGATGAGGAGGCCGCTGTGAGAGAGACCAGCAGGTACCGGGCCACCGCGCGGATGGTCGCCGCGGTCGGCGTCGTCTCGCTCGTCGCCGCCTGCTCCGGCAACGGAGGCGCCAACGGCGGAGGCGACGCCGCGGGCTATCCGGACCAGAACATCACGATCGTCGTGCCGTTCAGCGCGGGGGGCCCGACAGACACCGTCACCCGCATGATCGCCGAGCCGATGGCCGCCAAGCTCGGCGCCAAGATCGTCGTTCAGAACGTCGAGGGCGCCGGCGGCACTGTCGGTGCCGGCGACGTCGCGCGGGCCGATCCGGACGGCTACACGGTGCTCATGCACCACATCGGTATGTCGACGGCGCCCGCCCTGTACAAGAACCTGGGCTACAAGCCGCTCGAGGACTTCGAGATGGTCGGACTCGTCACCGAGGTGCCGATGACGGTCGTCGCCCGCAAGGACTTCGCGCCCGCGACACTCCAGGACCTCGTGACCCACGTGAAGGCGAACGCCAACAAGGTCACCCTGGCCAACGCCGGCATCGGCGCCGCCTCCCACCTGTGCGGCCTACTGTTCCAGACCGCCGCCGGTGTCAAGCTCCAGGAGGTTCCGTATCAAGGCACCGGCCCTGCGCTGACCGACCTCGTCGGCGGCCAGGTCGACTTCATGTGCGACCAGACGACCAACACCAGCGGCCAGATCGCCGCGGGGAAGGTGAAGGCGTACGCGGTCACCACGCCGGAGCGCGTGAAGAGTCTTCCCGACCTGCCCACCACGGCCGAGGCCGGGCTGCCCCAGCTACAGGTCAGCGTGTGGCACGGTCTCTACGTCCCAGCCGGCACGCCACAGGAGATCGTCGAAAAACTGTCCGAGGCGCTGAAGGTGGCACTGGCCGACCAAGGGGTCATCGACCAGATGGCCAAGCTCGGCACCGCGCCGGTCCCGGCTCAGGACGCGACCCCGCAGGCGCACCGGGCCAAGCTCGAGGAGCAGCTGGGCACCTGGTCGAAGATCATCGCTGACGCCGGAGTCAAGGTTTCCTGAGGTGGAGCGCCGTCGGTCGTTCCCGGACCTCCTCGCCGGGGGAATCTTCGTCCTGATCGGTGGTGCGTTCGTGTGGGGGTCGCTCGGCTACCAGCTGGGCACCCCACTGCGGATGGGCCCCGGCGCCTTCCCGCTGCTGGTCGGCGCGACGGTGGCCGTCCTGGGCCTGGCGATCGTCATCAAGGGACTCATCGCCGGTGAGGTGGTCTCGTTCGGACCGGTCCCGTGGCGCGCGGTAGCCGCCATCGTGCTCGCGGTCGTGTTCTTCGGTTTCACCGTCCGGCGCCTCGGATTCGTACCGACGTCGGCGGTGACCGCCCTGCTCACCACGCTGGCCAGTTCCCGCGTTCGGCTGCTCACGGCCGTGGCCGTGGCCGCCGGGCTGACCGTGGCCAGCACGCTCATCTTCGTCGTCGGACTTCAGCTGCGGATCCCGCTATGGGGCCCGTGGCTGGGGTTCTGACGCGGCATCCGGACTGAGGCATGGAACTTCTCGACAACCTCGCGCTGGGCTTCTCGACCGCACTCCTGGTCCAGAACGTCCTCTACTGCTTCGTGGGAGTGCTGCTCGGGACCGCGGTCGGCGTGCTGCCCGGCATCGGGCCGACGGCTACGGTGGCGATGCTGCTGCCGATCACGTTCAGCTTCGAGCCGGTGACGGCGCTGATCATGCTGGCCGGTATCTATTACGGCGCCCAGTACGGCGGCTCGACGA
The DNA here is from genome assembly GCF_900091455.1 of Micromonospora coriariae. Lineage (NCBI taxonomy): Bacteria > Bacillati > Actinomycetota > Actinomycetes > Micromonosporales > Micromonosporaceae > Micromonospora > Micromonospora coriariae. Next base: position 5,178,459 of record NZ_LT607412.1, read on the forward strand.
CCGCCATCCTGATCAACCTGCCCGGTGAGTCGTCGGCGGCGGTCACCGCGCTGGACGGGCACGAGATGGCCCGGCAGGGCCGGGCCGGTCCGGCCCTGGCCGCCGCCGCGGTCGGGTCCTTCATCGCGGGTACGGTGGCCACCGTCGCGCTGGCCGTCGCGGCCCCACCGCTGGCCAACGTCGCGTTGAAGTTCGGCCCGGCCGACTACTTCTCGCTCGTACTGCTCGGCCTGATCGTGTCGATCGCGCTGGCGCGCGGATCGGCGCTCAAGGCGCTGGCGATGATCGCGCTCGGCGTGCTGCTCGGCACGGTCGGCCAGGACATCTACACCGGCACGCCCCGGTTCGTGTTTGACCAGCGCGAACTGTACGGCGGTATCGACTTCGTGTCGGTCGCCGTCGGCATGTTCGGGGTGGCCGAGATTCTGCGCAACCTGGAGAACGAGCAGACCCGCACGGCAATCGTGGGCAAGGTGCGGAACCTCTGGCCGACCCGCGAGGACCGCCGCCGGATGGTCGGCCCGATCGCGCGCGGTACCGGTCTCGGGGCCGCGCTCGGCGTCCTGCCCGGCGGTGGCCACGTGCTGGCCTCGTTCACCTCGTACGCTGTCGAGAAGCGGATCTCGAAGCGGCCGCAGGAGTTCGGGCGCGGCGCGATCGAGGGTGTCGCCGGCCCCGAGTCGGCGAACAACGCCGCCGCGCAGACGTCGTTCATCCCGCTGCTCACCCTGGGTCTGCCCGCCCACCCGGTGATGGCGCTGATGGTCGGCGCGTTCATCGTCCACGGCATCACCCCGGGGCCGAACATCATCACCGACGAGCCGGCGCTGTTCTGGGGTCTGATCGCGTCGATGTGGATCGGAAACGCGCTGCTCGTGCTGCTGAACCTGCCACTGATCGGTATCTGGGTGCGGATGCTGCGCATCCCGTACCAGGTGCTGTTCCCGATGATCATTCTGTTCGCGGCGATCGGCACCTATTCGCTGGGCTTCAACGCGTACGACGTCTACGCGATCGCGTTCTTCGGCATCCTGGGCTACATCCTGATCAAGTGCGGCTGCGAGCCGGCGCCGCTGCTACTCGGCTTCGTCCTCGGCCCCTTGCTCGAGGAGAACCTGCGGAGGGCGCTCATCATCTCCCGCGGCGACGCGTCGGTCTTCCTGACCCGGCCGATCTCCGCAGTGCTCCTGGCCCTGACCGTGGCAGCGCTCGCCGTCGCCGCACTCCCGACGATCCGCAAGCGTCGCGAGATCGTGTTCGCCGAGGAGGAGTAGGGGCCCCGGATTGTGGGCCCCTCCGGTGCGACCGGTTGGCGCGTCACGGGCAGGGCGTTCGCGCGCAGACGTCGATGACCTTGCCGGTGAGCAGGAACACCGCCTTCTGCTGCTGTGCTCCGGGCTGGGCGCGCGGGAACTCGTGCGGATCGTCGCCGTACTCCGGTCCGGCCGGGGCGAGGTTCGTCGTCGGCGGCGCGTACGCCGCACCGCTGTTCCAGATCACGATCGCCGAGCCGGTGTACGGGTACCTGTGGATCGGCGCGATACCCCAGTACGGCCGCACGTCGAGTGACCAGCCATCGGCGATGGCAGGGGTGTGCAGGCGGGCACCGATGGTGCGCGCCTGGACCTCGGCCGCGGCGGGGGAGACCTGGTGGTCGCCGAAGGCCACGTGCATCAGCACCTGGTGCGCCGGGGTGCGCGGCAACGGTTTGTCGGTCATGTGCTGGGCGTACCCGTTGGCTTCGGACCGGTCCCAGAGCATCTGCAGCAGGGCGAAGATCAGCTGCTGGTCGACCTTGTCCGGGTAGGACGCGTCCATGATCGATTGGAAGGGTGCGAAGTCCACGCTGCGTTGCAGCAGCGTGGAGTAGTTCATCGCCGGTACGCCGAGCACGGACCGGGTCCAGTCCTGGGCGATGGCGGTGAGCGCGCCGCCGTTGATGCCACCCTGGCTGTTGCCGTCGTAGTGCAGCCCGCCGGCCACGTCGATCAGCGGTTGCCCGTCGGCGTCCTGGAACGCCGGGTCGGCGGCGAACCCGGCCGGGTGGATCATCGCCCGGCCCAGGAAGAGGAAGTTCAGGAAGCTCTGCTGCAGTCTGTCCGCCACCGCGGGGAAGGCGCTGAGGTCGGTGAAGGCGCCGGCCACGTACGGCACGTCGGCGGCGGCCATGCCGATCCAACTGGTGGCGCAGAAGGTGAAGTCGTACGTCGCCGACATGCTCTTGACGTTGCCGGCGTTGATCTCGGTCGGGCTGCCCAGCAGGCCGTGGCCGTAGAGCGACAGGTGTGCCGGATCGGTGGCGGAGGCGCTGCGCGGGATGTTGCAGACGAAGTCCGCCCGCAGCGTCGCACCGGACGGCGTGGGCAGGGCGTCTCTCGTCGGTGCCGTCCCGTCGCCGTTGGCCGGCCCGTAGTGCAGCCGCGAACCGGGTCCGCCGCTGCCGTTCAGATAGGACGGCACGCCGATGGTGCCGGTCACCTGCCGGGCGATCCGCGCATCCTGCGCGGGCGGGTAGTTGGTCACCTGGGTGACGGTGATCGACGGCGCCGCCGCGCCCAGGGTGGCGAAGGCGCTGTCGCGGATCGCCAGCATCCGCCCGGTCAGGCCCTGCCGGCTGGCCACCGTGAAGTCCCAGGCCAGGTGGAGACTGTGCCGCTTGACGCCGACCCTGGTCAGGTCGGCGAGGATCCGCTTGATCTGCGGGGTGCGGCGGTCCCGGGGGCCGAGGCCGGCGCCTGTGACGTAACTGCGGAACGCGGTCGGCGCCGGGATGAGCCTCCCGCTCCGGTCGCGCATCCCACGCAGGCCCACCACGTACCGGGTGCCCTCGGCGAGCGCCACCGCCGGGCGGATGATGAGCAGTTGCCGGTCGGGCGCGCCGGCGGAGTGCGCGTCCAGCTCCGCCCAGTAGGGCGTGCGCTTGCCGGTGGCCGTGTTGAGCAGCACGATCGGCGCGTCCGGCGCCAGCGAGCGGCCGATGTCGGTGACCGGGGCGATCCCCGTTGCGGCGGAGTCCAGGCCGGGCACGCGCACCAGGATCGGTGAACCGGGGCTGAACCCGTCCTGGCGGTTCCATTCGGCCGGGTTGATCGGGGTGCCGTGCACGTTGGCGGGCATCGCGGAGGCCGCGAGTCGCACCCGCTTGCCGGTGCGGCTGGTGCGATCGGGCACGGTGAAGAAGTCGTTCGGGAACGGCAGCAGGCACGCGGTCGGGTCGATCGGATCGCAGCCACCGTGCGTGGCCGGTTGCGACGACATCGCGGGCGGCGCGGCGGCGGCGACCGTGCCGAGCAGTACGGCGCCGGCGGTCATCAGCACGGACACGGCGAGGCGGAGCCGTACGGGGGTGGTCACACGCATCTCCTTTGACGGCGGACGGAGGGGACCGGGGCGTGGTGTTCTTCCTACGCCGCACGAGGGATCACGGCAAGAGCGGGCGTGGCCGGTCCGGCGCGGGCTCGATCGTGCTGGGGGCGCAGTCGCCGACGGTCACGAAGGTGACTGAGCCGGTGCCCCACCCGGGACTAACATCCGTCCATGGAAGCCCTGTTCCAGTTCGCCCAGGTCAGACAACCGCTCACCACCGACGTTCCTGAAGCGATCGGCCTGAGTGCCGACACGGAGCTGCAACGGCAACTGGCCGCGGTCGCGTCCGAACCGGACTCCCGCGCGCGAATGAAGCGCCTGGCGGAGGAGTTCGCCGCCGGTCCGCACTACGTGACCGGAGCGGAGACGACGGGCGTCGTCGGCGCGACGCGCGCCGTGAGCGAGGCGCTCGCCCGGTCGGAGACGCCTCTCAATCTCGCGGATCTGCTGGGCCGCCCCGTCGCCGACTTCCTTGCGGATCCCCAGACCGTGGCGGGCATCGCCGACATCAAGGACAGCATCCTCGTCATCAAACTGCTGCCCGCCGAACACCGCCGCCCGATCGCCCGTCTCGTCGACGCCCTGCGCATCCACGACCACATCGCCTCCGGCGAGGAGCGCCTGCTGCGGACCGTCCGCCTGCCGGGCTGGTTCGGACGCAAGCCCCCACCGGCGTCGCCGCCCGCCGATCCGGATGTCATCAAAGACCGGCTGAGCGAAGTGGCGACCAGGCACGAGGCCATCGACGCGGCGATCGCCGAACTCGCGGCCGTGCCCGCGACCGGCTTCCGGCGCACCGCCCAGCGGGAATATCCACAGGTACTGCCGCCGGACAACCTGCGACCGCAGGCGCTCTTCGAGCGCGACCTGACGATCCGCCGCAAGGAACTCGAGCTGCCACTGAGGCTGTCGGACCTGCCGTCGCCGGCACCCGGCATCCGGGTGCAGCCCGGCGCGGAGATCGCGATCAGTGGACGGCCGGGGTTCCTGCCGATGACGGATCCCGTCGGGGTGCGGCTCGACACGGCCGCCATCGACCGGCTCGGCGGCCGCACCAAGGAAGCACTCCGGGGGCTCGGGGTCGATCCGGCCGACCATCTGCCCGACGTCGTCTCCGTCCTGCTGCGGGAGCGGCGTGCGCTGCACGAGTCGGCGCAGAGCCTGGTGGGGTCCCTGCTGCCACGTACCGCGTGGTGGCGACGCGGGGACGTCGTCGTCGCACGCGCCAACGGCCTGCTCGCGGACGTTCGTCGCCGCACCCCCCGGGGGCTGCTCGAGCTCTTCGACCACGCGGAGACCGGGCCCGCTCCGGACGATGTCCCGCACACCCACGCCGACCTGGTACCCGCCGGCGTCATGGACCTGTACGTCGTGCGCCAGCAACTCAAGGGCTACGTACGCGATGAAATCGCGTATGTCGAGAACGTGATGCGCAGCGAGTCGCGGGACCGGGTCCGGCGCACCCGGATGGAGACGGAGACCATCTTCGTTCAGGAGCGGGAGCAGGAACACGAGCAGAGCAGCTCCTCGACGACCACCGATCGTTTCGAGCTGCACCGCGAGGCACAGTCCCTGCTGCAGGAGCGCGCCGACGTCAAGGGCTCGCTCACGGTTTCCGGTAGCTACGGGCCGACCGTCGACTTCCAGGCCAGCGCCGAGGCCGCATGGACGCGGAACACCGAGGAGAGCGAATCCTCGGCGAGCACGATGGCCCGCGAGGTGACCCAGACCGCCGCGGAGCGAACCGCCGAGCGCATCCTCACCCGACAGACCCGCCGCACCACCACGGAGGTGGAGGAGACCGATCAGCACACGTTCGACAACAAGCTGGGCACCGAGCACGTGGTGGGCGTGTACCAGTGGCTGACGAAGATCTACGAGGCCCAGGTCTACAACTACGGCAGGCGGACGCTGTACGACGTGATGGTGCCCGAGCCCGGCGCGCAGCTCATCGAGGCGTTCCGCCGCAGCCGGGCCGAGGTCGTCGAGATCGTCGAGCCGGTGCCGTTCTCGGTGCGCCCGGAGGAGCTGTGCCCGGACACCTACCAGACCTTCGTGACGCTGTACGGCGCCACCGGCATCAAGCCGCCGCCGGAGCCGTTCACCACCGAGGCGTACGACTTCCACACCGGCGGGGAGGAGTCGAGCCAGGAGTTCACGGACTCGACCAGGGTGAAGGTGCCCGACGGGTACCGGGCGATACAGGCATCGGTGGGCGTCGTCGTGACCATCTGGGACGGCTGGAGCGTCGATGTCGTCATGGGGCAGCGCGCGCACCGGTTCGGCGAGGGGTTGGCGGGGGTATGGATCACGGACCTGAACGGGGAGACCGGCGCCGTCCCGTTCGCGATGACCACCGACAAGGTTGGACACATCGCGTGTGCCGCCGAGGTCACCTGCGCCGCGACGCCGCGCGCGATGGCCGTGTGGCAGCACGAGACCCACGCCCAACTGGTGGAGGCCTACCGGTCGCGACTGTCCGAGTACGAAGCGAAGCTGGCCACCGTCGAGGCGACCGCGCCGCCGGTGATCGTGAGCCGGGAGACGTACCGCAACCGGGCCACGATTGTCGACGAGCTCAAGCGGATGTGCGTCACGCTGCTGACCGAACAGCACTTCGAGCTGTTCGACGCGACGACAGCGGGCCCGGACGGGCTGCCCCGGATCCGCTTCGACCAGGCCGGCGTCGAGGGGGCCTACGTGCGCTTCTTCGAGCAGGCCTTCGAATGGGAGAACATGTCCTGGGTGTGCTATCCGTACTTCTGGGCGCGGCGGTCGAACTGGCTGGAACGTCTCGACATCCGTGACGGCGACCTGGAGTTCGAGGATTTCCTCAAGGCGGGTTACGCGCGGATCGTGTTGCCGGTCCGGCCCGGGTTCGAGTCCGCCGTGGACCACTTCCGCAAGACTGGTGACCCGTGGCTGGGCGGCCCACTCCCGACGGTCAGCGACGACACGTACCTGCCGATCGCGGATGAGATCGCGGAACGCCTGGGAATGCCCGGCACGGAGGTTGCCGTGGGACAGCCGTGGGAGGTGCGGGTGCCCACGAGCCTCCTGCAGCTGCGCACGGCGGAGGGGTTGCCGCGCTGGACGAAACAGGCCGACGGGCACTGGGTGCCCGACGAGGAGCCGTAGGGTGCTTCGCGACGGCGCCACCTACGCGTCGATGCCCGCACTGGACGGCGCCCTCGCGTTCACCGGCCGGCTGATCCCGGCCGACAACCTCGCCCGCATCACCATCACCGACACCTCGCTGAACGTCTCCTGGACCTGGACCATCCGCCCCGGGCAGGCAAGCGCGAAGCGCTGGAAGGAGCTGGGCATCCCGCCGGTCGTGTGGCACTGGCTGCCACCGTCAGGCGGCCCGGCCAAGGTGGCGTATCCCGCGTCACCCGCCTTCCGGCGGCCGGTCCTGCTGATGGCGTTGGCGCGGGACGTCACGGTGCGGGTACGCCGGGACCGGCCGTCGTTCACCGCGTTCCGCGTCGAACGACCCCGGTCGCCGTTCTCGTCGGTGACCACGTCACCCGGGCCCTCCTGCCAGTGCCATCCATCGCATCACCAGCGCAGGCCCACGTCCGACCTGCGCCACGAGGTCGTCGATCCCGACACCCTGCTGTGCGACCTCACGCCCCAGGTCACGGTCTTCCGCAACCAGGACCCGCGGGTGACTCCCTCGTTCGACGAGCCGCAGTCGATTCTCGCGGCGATGGGCACTCCGTACGTGCTCGTCTCGGGCGTCGACACGCCGGTCTCGGTGGACGCGGACGACCTGGGCCGGGTCGCCGACACGATGGCGATGAGCCTCGGCTACGTCTGGAAGAGGTTGATGCCGCCCGGCCTGCTGATCGTGCCGCACCCCACCGGCGTGGTGATCCAGCACCGGGAAGGCCACTTCCAGGTACAGGTCACGATCAAGGACCCGGACAAGCCCGCGGCGTACGCCTACTCGGCGGGCTGCCACGGCTCGGTCAGCCGGATCGTCGTCCAGCACGACGACAACGTCACCGTGACCGTCCAACCCGGACCGAAGGCCGTCGCCCGGGCGACGTTCATCTACTCCCGCAAGGTCGCTCACGAAGATGTTCCCCGCCAGAGCGCGAGCCTCGACTTCGACGCGAAGACGCACCACCGCCACGAGCTGCCCGACAGGACGAGCGTCCCGGCCATGGTCCAGTTGATGATCGAGGTGCCGCTCAGTTTCGTCCCCGTCATCGGCGACCTCTACGAGCTCGGACAGCTCGCGTACATGACGGCAACCGGGCGCGACTTCTGGGGCAATCGCGTCACCTCCAACGAGATCATCGTGTACGGGACTCTGGCGGCGGTGTCGGTTGGCGCGACGGCCTACGTCCGTATGGGCAGGAGTTCGGCGCGGCTCGGCGAGGAGCTCGCCCGCATCGAAGCGTTGACGGCTGAACTACGCCGGATCGTGGACGATGTCGATGGTGCCGCGCGGTCCGGTGCGCTCCTCAAACGGCTCAAGAGCCTGCCGGAGCCGCAGCAGGAGAAGCTCGCCAAGATGCTGGAAGCCGCTACCGCGAATCCCCGTGCGGCGTCGGCGCTGGCCAAGGGCGTCCAGGACGTGCTGCAGGAGGCGAAAAAGGCCTCGAAGCAGGCCGACGACCTTCTCGACCTCGACGTGCACGCGCTGTTCACCGAGGACATGGCGTCGTTCGCCAACTCCATGCTGCGCTGGGAGTACGACGACTACATCGCCATCGTGGCCCGCCGCGGGAAGGACCCGAAGGCGCCGCTGGACTGGTTGCTCGACACGACACGTCAGTGGGTGCACGCCTACCTCAAGACGCACCTGGGCGACGACTACCGCACCATCATCAAGGCGGCCCATGGCAGGCTGCCGGGCCGGGTGACCCTCACGCCGGCGATGCTGGGCCACTACGACAACGTGGCGAAGATGGGCATCAACCAGTACAACGAGATGAAGAACAAGGTCCGCAAGGTGTCCGGCTTCGGGTACCTGTTCGAGCTGGATCACATCATCGAACAGCGCTTTCTCCGACGGCTCCGCGCGTGGACCGAGGCCGTGCCGGAATACCTGGCCTTCCAGTCGTTCCTCGTGCCCAAGAACGCCGGCGTCGCCGCCGAGATGATCCGCCTCGACCCGTCCTCACACGTGATCCGCTACGTCCACCGGGCGAAGACCGACATCATGCGGACCCTGATCCCGCACGGCTCCGAACACCTCTTCACCGTGCAACAGATCGCGGACGCGACGCTGTTCACGCTGAAATCGCTGGATGCGCACACCTACATGAAGAAGATCGCCGTACTGAAGGAGGACTTCCGGTTCCTCGCGCGGGCCCTCGACCAGACGATGCCGCGGCTCCGGCCGTGGGACGAACTCACCGAGAGTCTCTTCACCGCGGCGAACGGCTGGCCGCAGGTCAAGTAGACATGGACGATCGTGCCGGTCTACCGCGTGCTGACGACGGTCAGCAGCACGACTGAGTCCTCGACCGCGGTCAGGGCGTGCCGCTGTGGCGGGATCGCGACAAAGTCACAGTCCCTGCCCTCCCACGCCTCGGTCGACGTGGTGAGGCGGACGTGGCCGCGTAGGACCAGCAAGGTCGCCTCGCCCGGGCTGGCGTGTTCGGCCAACTCACGTCCGGCGAGCAGAGCCAGGACGGTATGGCGGAGTGCCTGGTCGTGGCCGCCGTGGATGGTGTGGGCCGATCGACCGCTGTGCGCCTCTCGAGCCACTGTCAGCTGTTCCTCCGCCAGTACGGGAAGGGAGGTCGACTTCATCGCTACAGTCCTTCGTCTCGTCCGGATGAACGCGTTGGGTCAGAGTGCCAGCAGGACGACGCCGCCCGCGAGCAGGGCGACCACCTTGACCGCCTCTAGGGCGACGTAGGCGTAGTGAGCGTGCGAGCGTGGCGCGTTCTCGCCCGCCAACACGGCGCGGGAGCGCCGCGTCAGCCGCGGCCGGACAGCCAGTAGCTGGACCAGCAGCACGGCGACGGCGACCAGGATGGGTGCGAGCGCCCGCCCCGGCGGCGGGTTCAGCGCGAACGCGACAAGGATGGCCATCCCGAGGATGACCTCGACGGCGTTGAGGGCACGGAAGACCAACCGACCGATGCCCAGCCCGATCCGCACCGTCACGCCGGGGGCCCGAAACTTCAGCGGCGCCTCGATGAACGAGATGGCCAGCACCATGCCCAGCCAGACGAAGCTCACCGCGACCGCGACCGCCGCGGCGGCGTTCATCGGGCTGCCCCGGCGACGGTGAGATGGGTGAGGCACAGATTGGGCTCGACGAACGCCTCCAGCCGGTCCACCATGACCGGCACCTGCCAGGCGTCCATGGCACCTCGCATCAGGCCCAGGTGGACCGGGCAGACGACGTGGGGCTGGGATTCGGCGAGTTCGAGGAAGGGGCAGTGCCGCAGACCGATCCGTACCTGCCCGTCGGCGTCACGGCGCTCAGGAGCGAAGTTCATCTTCTCCAGCAACGACATCAGATGGTCGACCGGCGCCGCTTTCCCGCCCGCTCCGTCGTCTTCGCTGGACGAGGCGATCTGTCGACCCCACCGGCGACCGGCCTCGATCGCTTTCGCATCGGGATCAGCGTCGTCGGCGAGACTCAGCGCGAGTATCTCGGCCAACATCCGGTACTGCCGTGGCCCGGCCGGGTCCATCCTTCGCACCGCCCGGAACAACAACGGGGGACGGCCGGGGCGGTTCTGCTCGGGTACCACGCGTTCGACCCGGCCCTGGCCGACCAGGGTGTCGAGGTGAAACCGGACGGTGTTCGAATGCACACCCAACTGGCCGGCGATCGCCACGATGCTCAGCGGGGTGGTGGCCGCGTTCAGCACCCGCAGGACCCGCAGACGTGGCTCCGCCGGTTGCTCGGACTGGGTCGCCATGATGCTCAGCCTTCCTGTGCGGCATTCGTCGGCGGGAGATTCGCCACCATCGGCGTGTCCACCCCCAGCGGGCCGATCCTCGCCGCACCGCCCGGGGAGCCCAGGGGCCCGTCGCGGCCCGGCAGGGTCTCGACGAAGAACGCCTCGTTGTCGGCGAGGTACGGACGGTACGGCTCGGGCAGGTCGTCCTCGAAGTAGATGGCCTCGACCGGGCAGACCGGCTCACAGGCGCCGCAGTCGACGCACTCGTCCGGCTGGATGTAGAGGCTGCGGCCCCCCTCGTAGATGCAGTCCACCGGACACTCCTGCACGCATGCGCGGTCCATCACATCCACGCAGGCTTCACCGATCACGTACGTCATGCCTATAGTTTACACAAGTTCGGGTTGTATAAACCCGCAGGCTGGAGGAAGCCAGATGGAGCAGAAGAGCGCGGAGTCAGAGCTCGACGTGCGGCAACTTCGCAAGACCGACAAACACCCGACGATCTTCGCCCGCTATGCCGAGCTGCCGACGAATGAGTCGTTCGTGCTCGTCAACGACCACGACCCCAGGCACCTGCGCGACGAGTTCGAGGCTGACCACCCCGGCAGTGTCGGCTGGGAGTACCTGGCACGGGAGCCCCGCAACTGGCGGGTCCGGATCACCAAGCTCACCAGCACGCCGCTTCCCCGAACTCTCGTCGACACGACCGGCCTCGCCGCGCTGACCGGGGAGCCGGATGTGACCGGGGCCGTGTGGAAGTTGCAGGCGCGTGAACGGGACCTGGATGCCAACATCATCGCGTTGCCGCCCGGCGGCGTCATCGACGAGCACGCCGGCCCCGACCTCGACGTCCTCATCCACGTCCTGGCCGGGTCCGGGCAGCTCGCCACCGAAGGCGGTGTCGTGGACCTGCGGTCCGGCGCCCTGGTGTGGCTGCCTCGGCGGTCGCGCCGTCAGTTCACCAGCGGGCCGGAGGGACTGCGCTACTTCACCGTCCACCAGCGCCGACAGGCTCTCCTTCTGGACACCACGGTGCGGCGGGTCGGCCGATGAGCGGGCCAGTGTGACCTGAGGATCCCTGAGCGGACCCCGCCTCCCGCCGCCTCGCCGGGGCAGCTGCCCAGGCTGCCAACTTCGACGCCGACGCAACCTGATGGTCGTCCGGACCCGTCGAGCTTGCGGAGGAGGGAGCCTCGATGGTGGATGCCGAGCGTGAGTTCTCGGAGTACGTCTCCGTGCGACTGCCGAGCCTGCATCGGACCGCGTATCTGATGTGCGGCGACGCGCACCTGGCCGACGACGTGGTGCAGCAGACGATCACGGCGTTGTACGTGAACTGGCGCCGGGTGAGCCGGGCCGACAACGTCGACGCGTACGTGCACCGGATGTTGGTACACAAGCTCGTCGACGAGAAGCGGTTGAGCTGGGCGAAGGTGCGGCTGCTGGGGTCGGTGCCGGCGCCGGAGCGCCCGCCGGTCACGCCGCACGACGAGCTGGCCGAGCGGGACAGCCTGGTCGCCGCGCTCGCCCACCTACCCCGCGGCCAGCGCACCGTACTGGTCCTGCGGTTCCTGCGCGACCTGTCGCTGGCGGACACGGCCGCCGCGATGGGCTGCTCCGAAGGCAACGTGAAGTCGCAGACAGCTCGGGCGCTGGCGGCGATCCGTCAGGTGCTCGACGTCACCGAGATGTCCGGGGGGAAGGCGAAATGACGACGATGGACGACCAGCGAATCGCCGAACTGCTGCGATCGGCGCCGGTTCCCGAGCCGAGGGTCGACGTGGGCCGCGCCATCCGCGACGGCCGGCGTCGCCGCCGGCGCCGCCGCGTCGGCGGGATCGCCGCGGTGACTGTGCTGGCCGGGCTCGGTGTCGTCGGCGCGACCCAGCTCGCCGGGGCCGCCAGTGGGCCGGCTCCGGCCCCGCCGGCCCTCGCGGAGTCACCGGCCGGGACGAGGTCGACCGCCCCGGTCCCACCGGTCACCTGCGGAGCGTCGTGGTTGCCCCAGCCAGTTGGCGGTCCGGTCGCGGTGGCGACCGGCGTCGACCCCACCGGCCGGTACATCGTCGGCGACATCGGCACCGGGCGCGAGGACGGGCGGGTCGTGCTGTGGACCGACGGGCGGGCAGGCGTCCTGCCTGCCGGCGCGCGGCACGCGGCCGCGGTCAACGCCGACGGCACAGTGGTCGGCACCAACGGCGACGGCACCGGCTGGGTCTACCGGGATGGAAAGCTGCGCTTCCTGGCCACCCCGCCCGGCTACGACAGGGTCCTCGCACACGCGGTCAACGGGCAGGGCGACATCGCCGGCACCGCCAGCGGAGCCGGCGACTCGCACCACGCCGTGCTGTGGTCGGCGGACCGCCCGCAGGAGTACCGGCTCCTCGGACGGCCGGGATCCGCCGCGACCGGGATCACCGAGGATGGCACAGTCGTCGGCGCGATGGGCGAACAGCCGTACCGGTGGACGTCGCAGGGCCGCGGGGCCGCGCTGGCGGTGCCCGCCGGCTACCCCCGCGCCTCGGTCGACTCGGCACACGGCGAATGGGCGATCGGCATGGTTCCGGGCGCGCAGCGGGGCGGTGCCGTGCAGATGCTGCCGGTACGTTGGAATCTCACGACCGGGTCCGTGAGCCTGCTGCCGTTCCCCGGGGCGGCCGGAATCGCCGGCAACGGCGACCTGCTGGTCGACGACGGTGCGCCGCTGGTCGTCGCTCCGGACGGGACGTCCCGCCGGTTGCCGGGCCGGCCCGAGGTCCGGGCGACCGAGGCGGGCACGTACATGGCCAGTGGGATCAGCGAGGACGGTCTGACAGTGGTCGGTGCCGTCTACGAGAACGAGGTGCACCGGCCGCTGGTGTGGCGCTGCCACCGCTGAGGGTCGCGTCCCCGGTCCCTGCCGCTGACACCGCTGTCGGCTGCGGGGGCCGGGAAGCGAGCACGCCCGGTGCCGCCTGTGGCAGCATCGGGATCGGTGACAGTCCATCCGGCGGGGCCACGATGTTCGGCGGACCCGTGCACGTGTGCTGGGGCCAGACTCTTCTGGACGAAGAAGGAGCACGCATGGCACTGGGGCGAGTGTTGGTGATCGGTCTCGACCCGGTCCGGATTCCCGGCTGGGATCCTGAGCCGGTCGTCGCGGCGATCGCGCGCGGTCAGGCCCGTTTCGATGACCATGGCATCGAGGCCGACATGTGCCTGGTGGTGCCCGACGAGAACGCCGAGGGCGCGATCGTCGAGGCTCTGACCGGGAAGGACTACGCCTGCGTGGTGGTGGGGGGTGGTATCCGCAAGCATGAGCCTCTGCTCGAGTTCTTCGAGAAGGTCGTCAACCTGGTTCGGCAGCACGCTCCCCGGGCGGCCATCGCCTTCAACAGCAGTCCTGAGGACACCGCCGATGCCGCACTGCGGTGGCTGCGCTAGGCCAGCGCGGCACTTCCACCCACGGAGGCACGCCGGCCCGGCTCACCGGTCGGTTGCGATCGCCGCGATGGCGGCGTGCGGCCGATGAGTGCCGTCGCTGGGCCGTGGCAGGCGCTCGACTTCGGTGAAGCCTGCGCGCGTCAGTCGCTCGGAGAACTCGTCCACGGGCCACCGATAGGCGGTCGCGACCTTGTGGTCGAAGGCCTCGACCTCGTCGCCGACGAAGATGCCCAGCACCAACGTTCCGGACGGGGTCATGGCTCGCCGGAACTGAGCAAGCACGCCGTCGAGGTCCTGCGGCGGTCGATGTATCAACGAGTACCAGGCCAGGATGCCGGCGACGGACCCGTCGGCCAGATCGAGGCTGTCCATCGACCCGAGTTGGAACTCAACGCCCGGGTGGGTCGCCCGGGCATGGGCGATGAACTGGGGGACCATGTCGACCCCCGCCGCGTCGACGCCCAGCGAGCGAAGGTAGCCGGTGATATGGCCGGGCCCGCAGCCCAGATCGAGCACCCGGCCAGGCCGGCCTGCCAGATGCCGCCCGATGAACGCGAGGTCGTCGGCGTGTACCTTCTGGCTCGTGCCGAACAGCTCGATGTAGAGCTCCGCGACGGATGCGTACGACTGCCGTACCTGCTCCATGGTCACCGGGTGACTATATGAGCTCGCCCGGACGCACGGCGAGGGGTGCCTTCGGATCTCGGCTCACGGTTGTATTAGACGTACCTGTGCTGATCACCTAGCGTTCGGCGCATGACAGAGCGGCGTTCCATCCTCAGCGGCTCGACGTTCGAGGAGCAGATCGGCTATGCCCGCGCCGTGGTCGACGGCGACTGGGTGCACGTGTCCGGGACGACCGGATTCGACTACGCCACCATGACGATTTCCGACGACGTGGTGGAGCAGGCCGAGCAGTGCCTGCGCAACATCGACGCCGCGCTGACCGAGGCGAAGTGCACCTTCGCCGATGTGGTCCGGGTGCGCTATCTGCTGCCCGACCGGGCCGATTTCGAGCCCTGCTGGCCGACGTTGCGTCGCGCCTTCGGTGAGGTCCGGCCAGCCGCCACGATGCTCGTGTGTGGCCTCGCCGACCCTCGTATGAAGATCGAGATCGAGGTGTACGCACGGCGGACCAGCGCTTAGCGGCCCGCACCAGGTCAGACCAGGAGGCGCTCTCGCAACGTCGCGCCCAGGTTGATCCCTGCTACCGCCCGTGGGCCGGTCGGCTCATGCACGTCGAGGGTGTTGTTGCGGCGCATCAGCTCACGGACCGGAGGTGGCAGCCGGGGCGGGTCGTCCATGACTGCGAGGACCTGCGCGGCGGTCGAGACCAGTCGATCGGCCAGGGCGACGGCGTCGGTGTCCACCCGCACCCGCCCGTACTCCCAGCCCGCGGTGGTGAGGTCGAGTACCTCGAACACGCGGGTCACGAGCGGGTTCGGGTCGGTCACCCGGTCGAGCCACCGCGCGTGGTCGCCGACCACCGCCACGGCGGCGGCCACCTGCGCGTACGGGTGGAAGCCGGACGGCAACGCGTACAGCGGCCACCGCAGGGCCTGGCCGGCCTCCTTCCACAGCGGCCGGTAGTTCCGGCGGTGCACCAGGAGCCGCCGGCCCGTCCGTCGGTGGATGTCGTGGGCCTGCGCCTGTAGGTCCGCGTGCGCCTCGTCGGCGACCTGGCTCACGATCCGGGCCGCCACCACCAGGCCGTCGTCGCCGGTCAGCACTCCGGTGACCGCTTCGACCTGCTCGGGAAACCGGATCTGCGCGTGGGCGCCGTACCGGTACTGGACGTCCCGTAGCAGCTCCTGCTGCCGCTCCGGATCAAGCTGGACCCGCCCGCCGCCCAGCAACCGCCGCAGCCAACGCATTTCGCCTCGTTTCAGCAGAGCCGTCCCGGACCGCGGCAATGCTAGTGCTCGGGCCTCCCTCGCATGGGGACGGGGTGGCTGAACGATCTCGACCATGAGCACGGCTACTTAGGCGCTGCGGCGTCCTGTCATGTGAAGGTGGTGGCATGCGTCGACTGCTACCGCAGCTGCTGATCGTGCTCGCCGTTGCCGTGGCCTGCGCCGGGCCGGATGCCCAGCCAGGTCGCCCGGACCGGTCAGCCGCGGCAGACCCAGCGCCCACCTCGCTGCACGCCGACGGCAGCGTCCCGTGGGCCGATCTGAAGATCACCGCGGAGGACCTCAACGGCCGCCCGGCCGGACCACGGGTCCCGGCCCCCGGAAGCAGGCCGTGCCGGGCGCAGCAACTGTCCGGCCGACTCGTTGGCTGGACGCGGCCCGGAAGCGGCGGTGAGACACCCCGCGGTATGGATGCCGCCATCGGCAAGCTCATCGGAGAGGTGGACGTGCGGAACTCGTCGAAGGTCGAGTGCACGTTGCAGGGCGAAGTGCCCACCACCATGCTCGCTGGCGGCCGCGAAATTCCGATGCTCTACACGCACGGCATAAACGGGGAGGCCCGGGCGCGGGTGGTCGCCGTGCCTGCCGGTGGCCACGCCAGCCTGCGCCTGGACTGGTCGGGGCCGTTCTGCGCGCCGACCGAGGGGGCGCTGGAGCTTGCGATCGAGGTGCCGCACAGCGGCGGTACGTTACGCGCACCCATCAGCGCGCACGACCGCCCCGGCTGTCAGCGGGGCGAGGGGGTCAATCCCAACGCGCGGGCGACGCTGTCCGCGAGCGGGTTCACCGAGCCGGTCGCGGCGTCGAGGCCCCCGTCCTCGCCGCTCGACCAGCTCACCGTCACTGTCGCGGGGCCGCCAGCCGCCGCGGCCGGGTCGCGGGTCACCTTCCGCGTGACACTCGGTAACCCGACCGGTGGCGCGCTCGCGCTGGACCCGTGCCCGGGCTATCTGATGGAACTTTTCTCCCTCGGCGATGCGACGAATGACGCGGTGAACACGTCCCAGCTGTACCGGCTGAACTGCCGTCCCCTGACGCAGATCCCCGCCGGCGGTGCCGCCGTGTTCGAAATGGTCGCCGAGGTGCCGGCATCGATGCACGCGGGGCGCGAGCTGACCGTCACGTGGAAGCTCTACCTGCCGCACTACGTGCAGCGCGGCAACCAGGTCGGCGCCTTCAGCCTGACAGTTGCCTGATCACGGGTGAGCGCACCGGCAGGGAGGCGCCGCCTGCGCCGCTGCGGAAGCCGCCCGGGCGGCAACCGGGTCAAGTAGCGTTCCCGTGACGCCTTGGCTACGGAAGGTGTGGGAGTCATGCGTGCTGCAGTGCTGCGGGAGTTCGGCGTCCCGCTGAGGGTCGATGAGATCGACCAACCAACCGCCCGCGTCGGTCAGGTGCTCGTGCGGGTCGTGGCCAGCGGGGTCAACCCGCTCGACACGAAAATCCAGGCGGGCAAGGCGGCCCATGCCCGTATCCAGTTGCCCGCGGTGCTCGGCCTGGACCTGGCCGGAGTCGTCGCGGCGGTGGGCGATGGCGTGACCGGCTTCGAGCCGGGAGACGAGGTGTACGGGCTCTGCGGTGGTGTGGGTGACCTACCGGGCTCGCTGGCCGAGTACGCCGCCGTGGACGCGCGGTTGCTGGCACACAGGCCACGGACGCTCTCGATGCGTGAGTCTGCTGCGCTGCCGCTGGCGGCGATCACCTCGTGGGAGGGTCTGGTTGACCGGGCCCGAGTTGGCGCCGGGCAGAAGGTGCTGGTCCACGGCGGCGCCGGCGGTGTCGGTCACGTGGGCGTACAGCTCGCTCGGGCACGAGGAGCCGAGGTGTACGCGACGGGCGCGCCGACGAGCATGGGAGCGATCGAGAGTCTCGGCGCCGTGCCGATCGACTACACCTCGACCACGGTTGAGGAATATGTGGAGAGGTGCACCGCGGGCGAAGGCTTCGACATCATCGTCGACAACGTTGGCGGGGCGACACTCGACGCGTCGTTCGCGGCGGTGCGTCGGTATCACGGGCACGTCGTCAGCGCGCTGGGCTGGGGGTCGCACTCGCTCGCGCCGCTGTCGTTCCGTGGCGCGACCTACTCCGGGGTGTTCACCCTGCTGCCGATGCTGACGGGGCGCGGCCGCGAACACCACGGTGAGATCCTGCGCGAGATCGCCGCGTTGGCCGACGCCGGCGCGCTGCGTCCACGACTGGACCCACGCCTGTTCACGCTCGACACGGTCATGGATGCCCACCGGCTGGTCGCCGACGGCGCCAGCGACGGCAAGGTCGTCGTCGACATCGACGGCTGAGCGGGGCCGACCCGAGGGTGCGGTGCCGGGTGGGATTTGGGATTGATCGACAAGCCCCTTTGCGCTCGACGGTCGCCTAACGCGCCGACGCCACGCTTTCGGCGTTCGGTCGGATCACCGAGATCCGGATGATCGACAACGACGTCTACATGAAGACCGATCTGGACCTGCCGGGTGTCGGCCGCGAGTGGATGACCCTCGACCCGACCCGGGTGCCGCGAGACTTCGCCCTGAGCTTCGCCCCGGGGAAGAACGACCCCGGCGGCTCGGCCCGCCTCATCAACGCGATCGTCACCGCACGAGCGGACGGCTCGCACATCACCGGGACGATGGACGTGACCCGGATCGGCTCCGGCAACGGGATCAACTTCAGCCCCGGCCAGGGTGGCACGTTTCCCGACAGCGCGCGCGGCCACACGTTCCGTGCAACGCTGGACGCCGAGGGTCGGCTGGTCAGTTTCTCGATCCCGGCCGCCAGCGGGATGCCGAGCGCGTCCCTTCGCTACAGCGACTTCGGCGCAGTCATCGACGTCACGCGGCCGCGAGGCGCGGTCGCCGCCCCCGATGCCCTGTATCCCCAGCTGGGTATGAGCGGCTGACCGTCGGCCGGGCTTCGCGTCACGCCGGGCACCCGACACGTCGCCGAGGACCCGTGGGCAGCGGAACCGGCTCCACGCCCGGGTGTGGGAAGGTGGTTCATGCCCTTGAGCAGGTACCACCTCAGAGCATCGGTCGCCGTGTCCGACATACGAAGGGCGGTCGCCTTCTACGAAGGCAAGCTGGGCCTCCGGCCGCTGTGGTCCGGCCCCAGTGCCGCCATCGCAGACGGCAGCCGTATCTATGGATCTGGTGGGGGGCCGGCGCTGAACGTGTACCAGTCGGTCACCGCCGGGACGACCGCGGCGACCCTCGCGACGTGGTACGTCGACGACATCGACCAGATCGTCGACGAACTCACCTCGGCCGGCGTCGAGTTCACTCGCTACGACCAGTTCGCACACGACGTCAAGGGGATCACCCCTCGGGCCGGCGGTGGACGTATCGCGTGGTTCCAGGACCCGGACGGCAACACCTTCGCCCTCGAATCCGACGTCTGACTCCCTTCCGGCGCAGGCCGGTGGCTCGGGGGACCAGCGGGCTTGGGTAGGTTCCTGTCATGAGTGACGACACCTTCCGCTCGGTGGAGATCGAGCGCACCGGTCTGGGGAACTATGTCGCCCGGAACATCCGCGGCGGTTCGCTGTCGATGGGCACGGGCGAGGACGCCAGCTTCACGCCCGTGGAACTGCTGCTGGCTGCCATCGGCGGCTGCACCGCGGTGGACGTGGACCACATCACCAGCCGCCGAGCCGAGCCGACCCGGTTCTCCGTCGACGTCACGGGTGACAAGATCCGTGACGAGGCCGGCGGAAACCGGATGCAGAACCTCCGGGTCGAGTTCACAGTGACGTTCCCGGTGGGCGCGGACGGCGACAGGGCCCGCGAGGCGCTGCCCCGGTCCCTGCAGCAGTCGCACGAACGGTTGTGCACCGTCTCCCGTACCGTCGAGCTTGGCACTCCCGTTTCGATAGTCGAGGCTGCCGCGTCCGACGGGGAGTGAGGTTTCCGGGCCGACGAGCGGCGGTCGGCGGGCCGCGTGTATGACTCGTGCCGACGTTTCACCCGAGCCGGCGTGGCGATGCCCAGCCCTGCTGTTGCAGCCGTTCGATGCCGTCCAGTAGCAGGTCCAGCGCGAACTCGAACTCGAACTGGTCGTCACAGCCCTGCCCGAGGACGGACGCGTCGTCGTGGGACGCCGCCATGGCGACCTCCGCGACGTGCGGGAATCTGGCCGCGATCTCCGGGGGCAGGGCCGCCGGTGGCTCCGGGGCGGTCGTCGTGCCGGACCGGCCGGCGCGCCGGGCGGCGTCGAACAGCTCCTGGCTGAAGCCCAAAATCCGGCTCCCCATCGCATGCATCACGTGGTGCGCGAGGTCGACGGAGAACCCGCCGGCCCGGAAAGTTCCGATCATCGAGTCGAGGTAGGACAGGATGGCCGGCGTCGCCATGTTCCGCGACTCGATCGCGAGCGGCGCCCAGGGGTGGCGCTGCAGCGCCTGCCGCGCCGAGAGGATGCGCTGGCGGACCGCGGGCTTCCAGGCGGTGTCGGGCCCGGGCGGACCGATCTCGCCGACGACGACGTCGATCATGCCGTCCAGCAGTTCGTCCTTGTTGGCCACGTGCTTGTAGAGGGCCATCGGCACGACGCCCAGGTCCTGCGCCAGGTTGCGCATGCTGAGGGACTCGATCCCGGCCGCGTCGGCGAGTGCGACGGCGGCGTGCAGGACCCGGTCCCTGCTCAGCGGCGTCCGGCGCAGCGTCTCAGCCTGCTCAGCCATCTCGCTCCTCATCGTTCGGCGGCCGATTGAACCATAATCCTCTTGACAGGTGTACGGCGTACACCTACCTTGTTTCTGAGGGTGTACGCCGTACACCGGGGGAGGGGAGAAGGATGAAAGCGATAGTTCAAGACCGATACGGCCCGCCGGAGACGCTCACACTCGCGGAGGTGGACGCGCCGGCGCCTGCCGCCGACGAAGTGCTCGTGCGGGTGGAGGCCGCCGCGCTCAACGCGTACGACTGGCATGCCATGCGTGGCGACCCGCGGATGGCGCGGCTGGCCATGGGTCGATCAAAGCCCCGAGCGCGCATCCGCGGCCGCGACTTCGCCGGCCGGGTCGAGGCCGTCGGCAAGCAGGTTCGCCAGCTGCGCCCGGGCGACGCCGTCTTCGGCGACCTGGGCGACGCCAACGGCGCGTTCGCCGAGTACGTGTGCGTACGCGAGACCCTGGTCGCGCCGATGCCGGCGAACCTGACGCCGCAGCAGGCGGCGGCCCTGCCGCTGGCCGGCATCACCGCGCTCATGGGCCTGAGCGAGGTCGGGCAGGTCGAGCCGGGCCACCACGTTCTCATCAACGGGGCCTCCGGCGGCGTCGGCACCCTCGCTGTCCAACTGGCCAAGGTGCTCGGCGCGGCCGTCACCGGCGTGTGCAGCACCCGCAACGTCGACCTGGTCCGCTCCCTCGGGGCCGATCACGTCGTCGACTACACCCGGGACGACTTCGCCCGCGACAGCCGCCGCTACGACGTCGTGTTCGACCTGGTCGGCAACCGCTCACTCACCGCGCTGCGACGGGTGCTGACCCCGACCGGGACGCTGGTGCTCTCCGGCGGCGGCGTGTACGGCGGCGGCAGCCTCATCGGACCGGTCAAGCTCATCGCGCGGGGACGGCTGCTGGCACCCTTCGTCCGACACCGCATCGTCATCCTCACGGCGGCGCCCAGCCGGCAGCACCTCGACACGCTCCGCGCGCACGCCGAGACCGGCCGCCTCACCCCGGTCATCGACCGCACCTATCCGCTGCACGAGGTGCCCGAGGCCATGCGATACCTCGAAGGTGAGCACGCGCGGGCGAAGGTCGTCATCACCGTCTGACGGGTCCATCGGGTTGTCAGATCGGCGGCGGGTGCAACTCGGGCAAACAGAATCCCGCTGTCACGCCACGGACCTGTCGGTCCTCGCCGCCTCGAGCAGCGCGGCGAGTGGCCGAGGCAGCGCACCCCGGCCCGCTGCCGCCTCGGCGAGCAGTCGCGCGTAGCGCAGGTTGCGACGCGCGCCGCTGCGGAGGAACCGCCACATCTGCCGCTCGGGTTCCCGGCCGCGCCAGGCGGGTTGATTCTGCAGCGAGAGGAACGAACCCAGATCGCCCTGTGAGTCGAACAGCGCTTCGACCTCTGCGGCGCCCACGGCCCGGATCAGTTCCTCTTCGAGGTCGTCGACGCAGACGTGAAACCCGAGGCGTTCCATGTCGGCGCGAGTGCGCGGCGAGCCGATCTGGGCGGCGACCAGTGCGCGCCGGAAGACCTCCTCCTCACGCACGTCGTACAGGCCGGCGAGGCGCACCTGAGCGGTCAGCGGGCCCATCTCGGTCAGGAAGCGACCGATCGCGTGCGCCCCGCCGATCGGCACGATCACGACGCGCTCCGCTTCGAGATCCCGGCCGCCGCCGGTTGCGGCCGTTTCGAGCGCGATCTGATCGCTGAGGCCCTCGACCAGGACCAGGGCCGCAGCGTCGCCCATCTTCGCCCGGGCGCTGGTCAGTGCCCGGGTTGTGGCGTCAGGGCCACTCTCGTATCCATCGAGCGCCCTGCGGGCCAGCTCATGACGTTGGGCGAGATCCATGGGGGTTCCGTCGGTCGGGATGCGGGTCGTGGCCATCATCGTCGAGCCGTGTGGCGGCGACAACCCGATATCGGAGGTCGGACGACCGGTGCTTGAGAACGACGAGTCCGGGGTACCGGAAGCATCATGCCGAGTGTGGGGCAACTCGTCGGAGACCGATACCGCCTGGTCGAGAGGATCGCCAGCGGCGGTATGGGCGACGTGTGGCGGGCGGTTGACGAAACCCTGGACCGCTGCGTGGCCGTCAAGATGCTGCACCCCCGCCTGGTCACCGACGCCGGCTTCAGTGAGCGGTTCCGCCGCGAGGCACGCGCGATGGCGGCGCTGCGTCACCCAGGTGTCGCCCAGGTCTACGACTACGGCGAGATGTCCCGGCCCGGAGAGCCGGTCCTCGCCTACATCGTCATGGAATGCGTGCAGGGACAGTCCCTGTCGGAGCGGATCGCCGAGGTCGGCCGCCTGGACGCGGCCGAGGCGATGTCAATCGCCGCGCAGACCGCCCGAGCCCTGCAGGCCGCCCACGACGCCGGCATCGTCCACCGGGACGTCAAGCCCAACAATCTGATCATCGAGCCGGACGGGCACGTCGTACTCGTCGACTTCGGCGTTGCCGTCACGCAGGAGGCGGCGAGCCTGACCGGGGCGAACCAGGTCGTCGGCACCGCCCTGTACATGGCGCCCGAGCAGGTGTCCAAGAACGAGAGCACCCCGGCGATCGACATCTACGCGCTGGGCGCTGTCGTCCACCACTGCCTCGCCGGTGAGCCCCCGTACCAGGGTGACAACGCCGTCGCGGTGGCGCTGCGGCACCTCGAAGAGGAACCACCGTCGCTGCCCGAGAGCGTCCCGGCGCAGGTACGGCAGCTGGTGTCCACCGCGATGGCCAAGGAGCCCACCCGCCGGTTCCCGACGGCGGCGGCCATGGCCACCGCGGCACAGGCCCTCACGGACTCGTCCGACCCCCAGCTGAGGGCCGCCACCTCAGCGACCGCGGGCGCGCCCCGAACCGAGCACCTGCCCGCCCGGGGGTCGGCTCTCGGCGGCACGTCGAGGCGGAGGGTCCGTCCCGGACATACCACGCTCGCGGTGCTTCTCGGATCGTTGGCCGCCGTTGCCGCCGTCCTGGTGCTGGCCGATCCCACCGGGATGATGACGGGCCCGACCGGGCGACCGTCGGGGCCCCCCGCGGCACCGCCCGTGGTGCCGACCTCGGTGCCACCCCGGCAGGACAGGCCTGGCCCTGGCGTCGGTGGTGGCGAACCGGCCATCCGCGGCTCTGCCGGTCTGCCGGTTCGCGCGCCCGGATCCGCTACCCCGACGACCACCCGTCCAGCAGCCGCAACGCCGACGGGCCAGTCCACGCCTTCGAGCGAGAGCAGTCCCGGTTCACCCGGTCCCACCACCTCTGAAAGCGCCCCTCAGGAACCGACGGCGGCCCCCACGGGCGCAACGACGGCGGCACCGACCGAGGACCCGACGGAGGCGCCGACGGCGGAGGAGTCGGCTGCCGGAGGGAACGCGGTGACGCCGGTCCAGGTGACGGGGTCAGGCGGACCGGCGAGGTAGAGATCTGCGGTGGCGCGGCGGCCGAGGCCGCCGCGCCACGGGTGCGGTGTCCGGAGTTGGTCAGGGTCAGCCGGTTCGGCAGGTGACCGTCGGCCAGGTCCAGTTGCCGTTGGCCATGATCGTTACTCCGAAGTTGTTGCCATTGCCGTTCGGTCTGGCGGTGACGGTTCCGCTCGTGCCGCTGACGGCGGCGTTCCAGCTGTTCTGCAGGCTCTGGCCGCCGCCCAGGCCGAGGCTGACGACCCAGTTGTTGGTGCCGCTGACCGCGACGTTGAGGTTGAACCGATCGCCCCACTGCTGTCCGGCGGAGAGCGTCGCGGTGCAGTTGCCGCCTCCCGGGTTGCCGGTGGTGGGCCCGGAGGTTGGGTTGCCGCCACCGCCTTCCCGGACGGTGATGTCGGAACTCCCGCTGCTCTGGTAGCCCTCGGTGGCCATGATCTGGTAGCTGTGGTTGGTGCCGAGGTTCAAGCCGGCGCGCGCCCACGCGTCGAAGTGGTTGGCGGTGGTGATGGTGCCACCGGTGCGCTTCTGCTGACGGACGCTCCAGTACTGGTAGAACGTGGCGGTGCCGTCGATGGATGGCTGGTTGACCCGCTGGGTGCGGTACAGGTCGTAGGTGCCGCCGTCGGTGGTGACGGAGCCGACCCGGGTGGCGCCGGTGCTCGGGTTGTAGGTGCCGAAGTTCTCCACGACGTAGTACTCGATCAGCGGGTTCCGCGTCCATCCGTACAGGGCGAGGTAGCTGTTGCCGTTCGGGCTGTAGCTGCCCGAATAGCTGATCGTCCGACGGCTACCGGTGGCCCAACCCTTGCCGCCGACCCAGTTGTTGGTGCCGCTGCCCCACTGGCTGGAGTATCGGCCGTCCGCGCGCAGCGTCATGCTGGCGTTGCCACTGTCCTTCCAGAACGAGAAGAAGAACCCGTTGTGCGTTCCGGTGGTGTTCGAGCTGACGGTCCGATCGGCCTCGGCGTACGCGTTGGTGGCCAGCACCGTACTGCTGACGGCCACCACCACGGCGCACGCGGCGCCGAGGAGCAACCGCATGCGGCCGCGCCCTCTCGGTCTGGTGGGTGTGTGGTTCATGTCGTCCATTGCGTGCTTCCTCCTCGGGACGGCTGGCGGGAGGCCAGCAGTGCGGCACGAACCGGCGGCCAGGCGACGGCCGGGCGGACATCGGCGTCGTACCGCGTGGTGGTGGGCTGGTCGTCATGCACGACGACCGGGGGAGTGGGTCGCTGTGGGTGGCATTGACGGTGATCGAACCCCGTCGATGGCGACCGTATTGACCCTGCCGTCAACTTGTCAACAATTTTCAGAAACATCGTGGAAGCCTGAACTTGGTGAAAGGTTTTCCGTCGGTGGGCATTCATCCTGCCCAGTAGCACCAACTGATCGAGTGCGGCGTGAGCTGATCACCTAGGCCCCTCGGTCGAGGAACCGGAAACCGAGCTGCCGGCGTCGGAACTTCCGGAGACTTTCCGGATCGCAGTCGGGCGAGAAGGGTCCCGGCGACGGGGTGTCACGGCTGCCCGGGCGTTACGCCATCTACGACAGGTGGGGTGCCGGGTCGGGTGCGGGCCGCCGGCGTAGCCATGGCGTTCGGGTCCGCCCCGGGCTCGGGTTACGCTCGGCCGTCGAGCGGCGGACCACGAGGCGTACCGGCAGGACCATTGGCCTGCCGGTGTGCCCGGGCGCTCCCTCGATCATCGTGAGCAGGTGCCGGGTGGCGGCCGAGCCCTCCGCGTAGAACGGGGCCGCGACCGTGGTCAGGCCGGGCGTGACGATGTCGGCGGCGAGGATGTTGTCGAACCCCACGACGCTGACGTCGCCGGGAACATTGACGCCCATCCAGCCGAGGCCGCGGATGAGGCCGATCGCCATCTGGTCGTTGAAGGCGAGGACAGCCGTCGGCGGATCTGCGCACAGCTCCTCGGCGGCCCGCTCGCCACCCTCCATGGTTGGGCTGAACGGGCCGATCTTGCGTACCTTGATCTCGAGCTCCATACCCGCTTCGAGCAGCGACCGCCAGCGGATACCGTTCGCCCAGGACGCCTCCGGCCCCGCGACGTAGGTGATGTGGTCGTGCCCCAACTCGCCGAGGTGCTCGGCCGCCCGCCGAACCCCGCGCGGGTTGTCCGTCACGACGCAGGGCACGTCGGCGATGGCGCGGTTGAGGACCACCACCGGCCGCTGCTTGGCGAACATCCGGATGGCCGAGTCGGACATCCGGCTGCTGGCCAGCAGGAACCCGTCGACGGTCGACATCGTCCGTTCGATCACCGCCCGTTCCAGGCGGTCGGACTCCTGGGCGTCGATCAGCACGGTCGTGTATTCGCCGCCGATCGACGCCTCCTGCGCCCCGCGGACGATCTCGGCGTAGACCGGGTTGGTGATGTCGGGGATGACGAGCGCGATCATGTGCGTGCGGGACGTGGTGAGGGCGCGTGCCAGCGGGTTGGTCCGGTAGCCGAGCCGCTCGGCGACCTGCCGGACCCGTTCGGCGGTCTCGGAATTGACGCGGCTCGGCTTGGAGAAGGCGCGGGACACCGTGGACGGTGAGACATTGGCTTCGGCCGCGACGTCGTAGATCGTGGCCCTCTTGTCTGGCGGCCTGGTGTGGTCGGGCATCTTGATGCTCCCCCCGGGCTTCGCGCCATGATCATGCTATGACGCCGGTGAGTACTCGGCAATGCCCCCGCAACAGTCGGTTCCCCGGTGCGCATTCGCGCGAGGCAATACATGGCAACCCGTTGCCGTTCGGCCCCGCCGGCTGTCTCAATGCTCCACAGATGGCGCATGTAGGGCGGCCTCACCGAGGCGACCCAGCTGAGCAGAGCGTGGACCTACCTGGCCGGCCCGGGTAGTCGATGAAGGGAACGACTCATGGGTATGACGCGGCGCGGCGCCCTCATGGTCACGGCATCGTCGCTCTTCGTGGGCGCGGTCGGGTGTGGGGCGCCGGAGGGTCCCGGCAAATCCTCGGGCGACACCACGGGCGAGGTACCGGAGCGGCCCGCCCGGGCCGTGACACTCAACGTTCTCGACGTCGCCGGCAACCTGCAGCTGACGCAGGCGATGATCGACGAGTTCGTCTCCAAGAACCCGAACGTGATCTCCCGGGTGACCTATTCGAAGGCGCCGGCGCCCGAGCTGGCCGGCAAGATCAAGGCCCAGCAGGGAGCCGATCGGGTGGACATCGGTCTCGTGCTGACCGGCGTCGACGGCCTGGCCGCCGGCGTCGAGCAGGGGCTCTGGACGGACGTGCTGCCGAAGTTCCAGGACCGCCTCGGCGGCATGCGGAACTACCTGGAACCGGCCGCCGCGATGCAGCAGCTCGCCGGCAACGCCGGCGTCGCGGTCACCTACTATCCGTCCGGCCCGCTGCTCGAATACCTGCCGTCCCGGCTCTCCGCGCCGCCGACGAGCGCGGATGCCCTGCTCGCCTGGGCCAAGGCGAACCCCCGGAGGTTCCAGTACGCCCGGCCGGCCAACTCCGGCCCGGGCCGGACGTTCCTGATGGGCCTGCCCTACATCCTGGGCGACACGAACCCGAAGGATCCCGCGGCGGGGTGGGACAAGACGTGGGCCTTTCTGAAGGAGTTGGGCCAGTACGTCGACTACTACCCGTCCGGCACCACCGAGACGATGAAGAACCTCGCCAACGGCACCGCCCACCTGATCGTCAGCACGACCGGCTGGGACATCAACCCCCGCGTGCTGGGTACGGTGCCCAAGGAGGCCAGGATCGCCACGATCGACGGTTTCCACTGGGTCACCGACGCGCACTACGCCGTCATGCCCAAGGGCGTGTCGACCGACACGCAGGCCGCGGTGCTGGCCCTGCTCGCGTTCATGCTCACCCCTGAGCAGCAGGCGAAGGCGTACGACGAGGGCTACTTCTACCCGGGGCCGGCGGTGAAGGACGTCCAGCTCTCGTCGGCGCCGCAGAAGAGCCAGGACGCGATCCGGGAGTTCGGCCGCCCGGAGTACGACGCGCTGATCGCCGGCAACCCGACCGAGGTCCCGCTCGACGCGAAGAGCCTCGTGGCGGCGTTCAACCGCTGGGACCGCGAGATCGGCGGCGGGAAGGTCAAGCAGGGATGAGCGCGTTCTCCCAGCTGCGGTTGGACGGCGTGTCCCGCCGGTTCGGCGGCCAGGACGCGCTGACCGAGCTGGACCTGACGATCGAGGCGGGCGAGTTCATCGCCCTGCTCGGCCCGTCCGGCTGCGGCAAGTCGACGGCCCTGAACTGCCTGGCCGGGCTCCTGCCGTTGACCCGGGGGAGCATCTGGCAGGACGAGCGTCGGATCGACACGCTGCCACCGGAGCGCCGTGGCTTCGGCATGGTGTTCCAGAGCTACGCCCTCTTTCCCCACCTGACGGTCCGCGCGAACATCGCCTTCGGGCTGCGCATGCGGCGGCTACCGAAGGAGGAGATTCGCCGGCGTACCGAGGAGGCGGTGCGGCTGGTGCGGCTCGAGGCCCACGTCGACAAACTGCCGGGCCAACTCTCGGGTGGCCAGCAGCAGCGTGTCGCCATCGCCCGGGCCGTCGTGTTCGAGCCGTCCCTCGTGCTGATGGACGAGCCGTTGAGCAACCTCGACGCCAAGCTGCGCCTGGAGATGCGCACCGAGATCCGCCGACTGCACCAGTCGCTGGGGCTCACCACCGTCTACGTCACGCACGACCAGGAGGAGGCGCTCTCCCTGGCCGACCGGCTGGTGGTGCTGCGGGAGGGGCGGGTGCAGCAGATCGGGTCGCCACGCGAGATGCACACCCGGCCGGCGAACTGGCACGTCGCCGACTTCATGGGCTACCGCAACCTGTGGCGGGCACGGGTGGAGCAGCTGGACGGTGCCCGGGTCACTGTCGAGTCGTCCGGTCATCGCCTGCTCGGGGAGGCCATGGGCGACCTCCGGGCCGGGGTGGACGCGGTGGTCGCGGTACGCCCGGAGGACATCCGCGTCGACGGGCCCGGCGAGACCGGCAACTCCATGTCGGCGACCATCGAGGTGGTGGAGTACCAGGGCCGCGAGTTGGCGGCCGAGGCCCGTACCGAGTCGGGTCAGCTGCTGCACCTGCGTACCGAGCAGCGGATCGCACCGGGCGACCAGGTCGAGGTCGCCATCGACCCGCAGCGGCTCCTCGTCTATCTCGCCGACGCCGCGCAGGGCGGCGAACTCCGGCCCGACCACCTCCCACACGTCGCAGAGGCCGCGCGGTGAGCGGCGCCGGGCCCGGCAGGCCGCTGGCGCACTGGCAGCACCGTCTCGCGGAGCGGGGCGTCGATCGCCAACTCTGGTTGCTGGTCCCGGCCCTGATCTTCGTCATCGCCCTGTTCCTCTATCCGTTCTTCTACGGACTGACGCTCTCGTTCCAGCCGACCAATGGCGGGCCGTTCAGCGACTACGCCCGGTTCTTCTCCGACGCGTACGAGCGGGGCACGATCTGGATCACGCTGCGGATCGCGCTGCCCGCCGCACTCCTGAACGTCCTCGCCGCCGTGCCGATCGCCTACCGGATGCGCGGCCGGTTCCGGGGCAAGCGGCTGGTCACCACACTGCTGGTCGTGCCGATCACGCTCGGCACGGTGCTCACCGCCCAGGGGCTGCTGAACTTCCTCGGCCCGACCGGTTGGTTCAACCGCATCCTGCTCGCCACGAACCTCGTCGACGAGCCGGTGCGGCTGATCCACAACTACTGGGGCGTGTTCTTCTCGCTGGTGATCACCGGTTTTCCGTTCGCGTTCCTGCTGGTGCTCTCGTACCTCTCCGGCATCGACCCGACCCTGGAACGGGCGGCCGCGACCCTGGGGGCGGACTGGCGTCGTCGGTTCACCCGGATCACGCTGCCGCTGCTGATGCCCGGCCTGGCCACGACCTTCTGCCTGACGTTCGTGCTGGCGTTCAGCGTGTTCCCGTCGGCCGTCCTGGTCGGCAATCCGGCGGGTGAGACGCGGGTCATCTCCCTCGCGGCGTACCAGGCGGCGTACGAGCAGTACGACTACCCGTACGCCTCGGCGATCGCAATGATCATGGGGTTCGTCGAGCTGGTCATCATCGCGTTGGTCCTGGCGGCGCGCAACCGCTTCTACACCGGCTCCACCGGAGGCAAGGGCTGATGGCAACGATCACCCAGGCGCCACCAGCGCGGCCGCCCGCCAGCACCGACCGGCGGCGGCGCGTCGCCGCGCGGCCGGCCGCCTGGATCGTGTGGGGCGTCGTCATCTTCTTCTTCCTCAACCTGCTGGGCGTCGTGGCGTCCGTGCTGGTCAGCTCGTTCGGCCAGCGATGGTTCGACACCTGGCTCCCGGACGGCTACACCACAAGCTGGTATGGCCGGGCCTGGGACGAGTTCGCGCTCATGCAGGTCATCGTCGTGACGCTCGAGGTCTCCGTGCTCGTCGTGGGCCTCTCGCTGCTGATCGGCGTGCCGGCGGCCTATGTCCTCGCGCGGCGTTCGTTCCCCGGCAAGCGGCTGATCTTCCTCGTGTTCCTGCTGCCCATCCTGATGCCCCCGATCACGTACGGCATCCCGCTGGCGACCGTCCTCTACAAGTTCGGCCTGGCCGGGAACATGTCCGGGGTCGTGCTCGCCAACCTCGTACCGTCGGTTCCCTTCGTCATCCTGACCATGACGCCCTTCATCGAGCAGATCGATCCGCGGATCGAGAGTGCCGCGCGCATGTGCGGCGCGGGCCTGCGGACGGTCTTCCTCCGGGTCCTCACGCCGCTGCTCGTGCCGGGCATCCTCGCCTCCGCGATCCTCGTTCTGGTCCGGACGGTGGGCATGTTCGAGCTCACCTTCCTGACCGCGGGGCCCGACTCGCAGACCCTCGTGGTCGCGCTGTACTACTCGATGTCCGCGTCCGGCATCAGGGCACAGCAGTCGGTCGACGCGATGGCCGTCATCTACACCTCGATGATGCTCGTGCTTCTCGTCGTCGCGCTGCGGTACGTCAACCCGACCCAGCTCGTGGCCCAGGTCAAGGAGGAGCCGGAGCATTGAGCCCCACGGGTCGGCCGGCCATCACCTCGTCGAGGATCTCACCCACCCGGCCCGCGGCGCTGACGAGCGCGGGCAGCTTCGCGCGCAGGCCGCGATAGGCCGCGGCGAGAGCCGGGTCGACCGCGATCGGCTCGGCGCGGGCACGGCCGGGGTCGAGCTGGGTGACGGCCCCCTTGAGATCGGGCGCGAGGCCGATCGCGAAGAGCCCGAGCGCGGCCGCCCCGAGGGTGGCGTCATCGCCCGCACCCGCCACCTGGACCGGACGATCCAGGACGGCGGCCATCACCGCACGCCACAGCGGAGAGCGGAAGGCGTCACCGGTCAGCCGGACAGTGCTGATCGGGGTCAGCTCGGCCACGCGGTCGAGCACGACGCCGAATTGCAGGCAGACGCCCTCCACTGCGGCCCGCACCAGGTGGCCACGGGAGTGCTCGCTCCGCAGCCCCAGATACGCCCCCGGCGGTTCGGATCCTCCTGCCGGGTCGGCGAGCAGGTAGGGGAGCATCACGAGGCCGTCGCTTCCCGGGGGAATCCGCTCGGCGAGATCCAGCAGCGTCGGCGCGGCATGGTCGAGATCCGGCGCGAGGGCGCGTCCCGCCCAACGTACGACGTTGCCGCCGTTGCGGACCGCTCCGCCGACAACCCACGCGTCCTCGGTCAGCGCGTCGCAGACGAGGGTCTCCGTCGCATCGACGAGCGGAGCCGCGACGACCGTGCGCAGGGCGCCGGTGGCCCCGAGCGACAGGTTGCCGACGTTGCTGTCGATCGCCGCCGCGCCGAGGTTACGCGACGGGCCGTCGCCCGCACCCACGACGACGGGCGTACCGGACGGCAGGCCGACCGCCCGTCCGGCCGTGGCCGAGAGCCGCAACGACGCCGTCGTGGGCAGGACCGGTGGCAGCTGGCTCTCCGACACACCGACGAGGTCGAGCACCGGGCGGCTCCACGCCCGACGGTGCACGTCGAACATCCCCGTTCCGGAGGCCGAGGACAGCTCGGTCACCAGCTTGCCGGTGAGCCGGTAGAGCAGGTAGTCCTTGAGGCCGATCCACCACCGGGTCGCGGTGCAGAGGTACGGCTCATGGCGGGCGAACCACATGAGCTTGCACAGGGGGCTCATCGGGTGCACCGGCGTGCCCGTCAACCGGTGCAGTTCCCGGCCCTGCCCGGAGATCCGCAGGTCACAGGCCGCCTCCGACGACCGCGAATCGGCCCGGGTCAGCAGCGGCGTCACCGGCGTCATCGCCGCGCCCAGCCCGATCAGGCCGTACATGGCGGAGCTCATCGCGAGGGCGACCACCTCCGCCCCGGCGGTGTCGGCGACACACGCGGACGTCGCCTCCAGGGTGGCCGCCACGAGCACGTCCGGATCCTGTACCTGCCAGCCGGGCACCGGCTGAAGGAGCGGGTACTCCCGCCTCGCGACGTGCCGCGCGGTGCCGTCCAGCGCGAACGCGGCCGCCCGCACGGCTGAGGCGCCCACATCGACCCCGAGAATGACACGACGTCCTGGCCGCATGCGCACATGGTCGAGCGGCGTCCGGTGGGCCGGCAAGCGGTTGCGCACAGTTGTCGCCGCCCTGCTGGAGCGGGTTGGATTCCTACGGTGCCGCCATCTGCGTGCGCTCCGGGTGCACGTCGGTCTGGGCCACCGGGTGACCTGGCACGTTAATGCACAACTGTCCCGGTTCGGCACCGCACACGGGGCAGGGGCGGTACGACTCGACAGGCCCCGGATCGAGGCCTCTCGCCAGGGCGGCTCGGACGATGTCGTCGGCCGCGTGGTGCAGCTCAAGATCCCGATGTCGCACGGCAGCCTTGTGGATTCGTTGGAGCGCGCTTCGCGCCAGATCTCCGGGGTCATTCACCCAGGTGACCTTCCCGCTGTACGCGCCGTCGCACGTACCCGTTCGGCTACTGAAACGCACGTCAGGGGGCCGGTGCTGGCTCACCAGCCGGGCTGTCCGGCGCCGTTGGCGCGCGGGCGGCGGCGACGATCTGCTCCAGCGCGGCCGCGTGGCGCTGGAACGCGTGCCGTCCGTGCGGAGTGAGCTGGACGAAGGTCCGCCGTGCCCGGCGTTGCTGATCTTTGCGAACGGTGACATATCCGGCCTCGGCCAGCGCGGAGATGTGCTTGGACAGCGCCGAATCGCTGGTCCCGATCGTGTCCCGCAGGAAGCCGAAATCGACCCAGGCGGCCGGTGCCAGCAGGGCGAGGATCGACAGCCGTGCCGGGACGTGCAGAAACTCGTCGAAGCGGGGGTCCATCAGGCGCGTCCCGCGCGCAGCACGATCGCCCTGAAGATCCGGCGGACCAACGGCGTGATCACGACATAGGTCGCAGCCGTGGCGGCGGCGGCGAGCGTGCCCTGCGACAGCAGTCCCTGCGACGGCAGGGCCAACCACGCCCAGGCGACGATTCGGAAGACGCCGAACAGCAGCATGAGCCCGGCCGACAGGCCCACCCAGAACAGCCACTCCAGGCCGGTGGGTTTGCGCTGCACGAGCGCCCGGTGTTCGTGCACGATCCCTACTCCGGCGAAGAGTCCGAACCCCAACAGCACGGCGGCGGTGCGCCAAGGGTTCTGGAGATCAACGGACGCCAACCCGGCAAAGAGTCCCAGTGCTGCGAGCGGGACGGAGGAACGGGCGAAGGGCTGGCGGACGATCTGCTCCTGTGTCCGGTCCTGCAGGCGCCGGATGTCGTCGAGCGAGAACTGGGCATCTTGCGGGTTCATGGAACCCATCCTTGGCCGTCGGACTGGTTTCCCGCAAGGAAAGCAGTCGTGGCTTTCCTCACAGGAAAACAGTCGTTGCGGGCCCGGCGTGGGGAGCGCGCGCGAACCCCGGCGAGAACTTTGTCCGCGTCACTGGGCCATCTGGCAGCGTCTACGCTGTTACCGGGAAAGGTGGATCATGATGGTTACGTGTTGCCGGGCACTGACGTCGTCCCTGTCCGGGTTCGGCCAATGAGCGCAATCGCGTTCCTCAACATCGGCATGCACGGGCACATCAACCCGACGCTGCCGATCGTGACCGAACTTGTTCGTCGTGGCCACTCCGTCAGCTACCACACGCCGCCCGCCTACGCGGAGGAGATCGCGACCACCGGCGCGCGAGTGTTTCCCTACTCCGGGGATGACATACCGCTCTCCGGCCCGCCGACGCCCGTCACGGTGATGGAGCAGCTTGCGCGCACCGCAGTACGCGTGCTGCCCGCCGTCCTCACCGACCTGCGTGGTGCCCGACCGGATCTGGTCGTGCACGACTCCCTCTGCCCGTGGGGGCCGGTGGCCGCCCGGGAACTCGACGTGCCGGCAGCCTCGTCGTTCACCACGTTCGCGTTCAACAGGCACGTGCCCAGCCCCACCCGCGGCTCCTGGGAGCTGCTCGCCGCGGCGGCGGTCAAGCCCCGCCCCACCGGAAGGTACCTGCGGTCGCGCTGGGAGCTGCGCCGCCGGTACGACACCGGCGCGGTGCCCCTGATCGACCTGGCGAACATCCGCCAGCCGCTCAACCTGGTCTACACCTCGCGGGCGTTCCACCCCGGTGCCGACAGCTTCGACCAGTCCTACCGGTTCGTCGGACCGAGCATCGGCGCCCGCACAGCCGACTCGTCGTTCCCGTTCGACCGGCTGCGGGACCCGGTGCTCTACGCCTCGCTGGGCACGGTGTTCGGCGCCGACCCGCAGCTGCTGCGCACCTTTGCCAACGCGCTCGCCCCGCTGGGCGGCACCGTGATCGTCTCCACCGGACCCACCGATCCCGCCACGCTCGGTCAGCTGCCGGCCAACGTGATCGCCCACCGCTCGGTACCGCAGCTGGAGGTCCTGTCCCGGGCCGCACTGTTCATCACCCACGGCGGGGTGAACAGCGTCAACGAGGCCCTGTACGCGGGCGTCCCGATGCTGGTGGTCCCGCAGGGCGCCGACCAGTCGTTGGTGGCGTCCCGCATCGTCGCGCTCGATGCCGGCCTCGCGATCCGCACCGAGGACGTCACGGCGGAGGTCCTGCACGCCCGCGCCCAACGCCTGCTCGACGAGCCCCGATTCCGGGCCGCCGCGAACACCCTGCAGGCCGCCCAGCGAGAGGCAGGCGGCTACCCGCGTGCCGCCGACGAACTCGAGCGTTATATGCAGCAGAGCGACTCGTTCACTCAGCCGGTCTCAGCCGACCTGCCACCGCAGGGCTGACGATGTCCGCTGTCGTCGCCGTCATGCTGCTGTTCGCCGGGCTGTCCGAGGCCGTCGGGCGCCTCCTGCCGGTGGTGGCACGCCTGCGCGGCGTGTCGCACACCAGGGTGCTCGTGATGGTGCTGGGCGGCGCCGTGGTCGACGGCGCGGTCTTCGCGCTCTGGCCACTGTCCGCGTGGACCCTCGCCGAGCTGGTGCTGCCCGCCGCATCGTCCGACCGGGCCGCGCTGGCCTGGACACCGGGCCTGGCCGCTCCGCTGCTGCTTGCCGCGGTCCTCGCGTTTCCGCTGCTCGGGCCGCTGCTGCACCTGCTGCTCATGGTGGGGGTGGGGACCGGCCTCGCCACTGCCCTCGCGACGGTGGCCGGGCTCGGTTGGTGGGAATCTGCCGGCTGCGTAGCCGTCGCGGGAGTCGGGCTCGGCGTCGCCGTCGAGGGCATCCGCCGCCTGGTCGTGCGGCTCAACACGACAAGAGCCCCGGAGCGGTTTCCGTGATCGAACTCGCGCTCCTGCTGCTGCTCGGCGGGATCGGGCCGGTCCTGCTCGCCGAAGCTCTGCTCGCCCGCTACGAGGTGGTGGTCTACGCCGCGGGCTGGCGGAGCCCCACCGCCGCGCGCCCCGAGGGCATGCCGCCCGCCCGAGGCGCGGACCCGGACCGCCCTCCGGCCGCGTACCTGGTCTATCTGGACGGCATCGGGAAACGCCGTTTCCACGACACCCGCGACGGCGGTCGACTGGTCAAGGCCCTGATCGCCGGAGCGCCCGAGCTCAGGGTGCTGGGCCAGGTGCAGCCCTACTCGCCGCTGGCTCTGCCGCTCGCCAACCGGCCGGTGTGGATATGGCTGCGCCGCCGCATCGGTCTGGTGCTGTTCCTGCACAACGTGATGCAGACCTTCGTCGCCGCCGACCGCCGGTACCGTCCCCTGTACAACCGCGCCGTCGGCTCGCAGATCGCCACTCAACTCCGGCTCGCCGGCTATCGGCGTGACAACGGCATCCCCCTGGTGCTGCTCAGTTACAGCGGCGGCGCCCAGGTCGCCACGGGCGCCGTGGACGAACTGTGGTCCCAGCTGCGCTGCCCGCTCTGGCTGATCACTCTGGGTGGGTTCCACAACGGCGCCAACGACATCCGCCACGCCCAGCACCTGGACCAGCTCACGAGTGCCGGCGACCGGATCGAGCGGGTCGGCACCTGGATGTTCCCGCAGCGGTGGCGGCTGTTCCGCCGGAGCGGGTGGAACCGGGCCGACCGCGCAGGGAAGATCACGGTGCACCGCCTCGACCCGGCCACCCACGTGGGCCCGCGCAGCTACATCAGCCCGGAGGCCCAGCTACCCGATGGCCGCAGTCACCTCGAGCGGACCGCCGACACCGTGATCGCGCTGATCCGGGATCGCCTCGGCGCGACCGCGCGGAACGACGGTGACCTGAAGTAACGGGGCGTACCGGCGGCCGGATCATTCGGTTCGTCCCGCCGCCGGGCGCTGCAGCCCGAGGCGACCAGGGAGCCGGTTCACCACCGCCGCGAAAGCGTCCGGAGTGGGGCGCCGGCTCACCATGAAGAGCGTGAGGTGGCCGGGTACGGGCGCGGCGGACAGCCGGTCCCCCTCCTGGGCGTAGGCGAGCCCGAGCCCGCGGGGCAGGACCGCCGGGCATCCCAGTAGTCGTGCCATTCGTACGGCCGTCTCCGCGGTGGCCGCCGTGCGGGGCCGGGCGCCGAGGCCGGAGAGTCGTTGGTGCAGCGTGTCCGCGGACATGTCGTAGGTGTAGATGGCGACGTCGAGATCGGCGAACGGCCGCCGGCCCTGTCGCAGGGATGCCGCCGGTGGTGTCAGGACGGCCAGTCGGTCACTCGCAACCGGTACGGCGCTCACGGTCGTGGGCAGACGCATCTGGTTGGCGACGGCGACGAACGCGGCGTCCAGCGACCCTTCGCCGACCCACTCCACGAGCCTGTCGCCATGGTCCGTCACCTGGTTGACGGTCGAGTCGCCCATCAGCACGTCGAGCGCCGGAAAGAGCAACGGCGCGAGGCTGCTGAAGGTGCCGATGTTGAACGTTCGCGCCCGTGCGGCGGCGCGCGTCCGGTCGAAGACGCGTCCCAGATGATCAAGCACGTGGGTCGCCTCGGCGCACAGCGCACGACCGGCCGGCGTCGGCCGCGCCCCGGTCGTGTCCCGGTCGAAGAGCCGTTCACCGAC
Source organism: Micromonospora coriariae (assembly GCF_900091455.1). NCBI lineage: Bacteria > Bacillati > Actinomycetota > Actinomycetes > Micromonosporales > Micromonosporaceae > Micromonospora > Micromonospora coriariae. Next base: position 5,215,534 of record NZ_LT607412.1, read on the forward strand.
CCGCCGCTCGAGCGCCGCCAGACGGTTGCTCGCGGCCGGCTGGCTGATGAGCAGCTCCCGTCCGGCGGCTCCGAGGGAGCCGTGCCGCGCCACGGCCTCGACCAGCCGCAGATCCTCGACGGAGGGGAATGAGCTCATATCTCCAGGCTATGAGCTGCGCTGTCGATCCGCCAACTACCAGCGCTTTCTGCCCCACCCGACGATTACCGCGTGAATGCCAGACGCGAGATCGCCGCCATGCTGACAACCACCTTCGTGAGCTGGATGGGTCAACGTACGACGGCCGTCGCGCTTCCGCTCGTCGCGCTCGCCGAGACCGGATCCGCCTGGTCCACCGGGCTGGTCGGTGGGGCGGTGGGCCTGCCCATGCTCGCCTCGCCCTGGTGGGCCAGGCGCCTGCGTCAGCGACTGACCACGGGCAGAGCCCTCGCCTGGGTGCTCGCGGTCCAGGTGGTCGGTTTGCTCGTCGTTCCGACCGGTGCGGCCGTCGGAACGGTCAGTGCGGTTCACCTCGCCGCCGCCGGGCTGGTCACCGGATGTGCCACCGCTCTGAGTGGCCCGGGGCAACGAGCGGTGCTCTCGGACATCGGCGACAGCCTCGGGTCCACCGTCGCGGCGAAGCTGTTGACCTGGCAGGATCTCCTGCACCGCAGCACGATGATCCTGGCGCCACCGGTGGCCGGGTGGGCGGTGGCCGTCGGCGGGCCGCTGCCCCTGCTCTGGGCGGAGGCCGCCGGCGTCGGTGCGGGGGCGCTCCTGCTGCTCACCGTTCGCACCACCGCGGCGGTCGCCCCGCCAGCCCGTTCGGCCGGTGCTCCGGCCCTGCGGCACGTGCTGGCGCGGCACGGGGACATCCGTCGTGCCGTGACGATGTCGGGAGTCGGCGGGCTCGTATGGTTCGCGTTCACCCTCGGTCTCGCGATCCTCGGCGCCGAGACCGGGCGGCCCGGGGTACTCATCGCGGCCGGCATGACCGGATACGGCCTGGGCTCGCTCACCGGTGCGCTGCTGGCGCCGGTGCTCGTTCCGCGAATGCCGGCGCTCGCGACGATGGCGATCGGATGGGCCGTCCTCGGCGTGACGTTCACGGCCCTGCCCGCCGTGGCGTCGTCTGTCGTCCTGCTGGCGTGCGTGGCCGCCGTCGGTGGCTTCTGCATGCCGCTCGGCATCGGCGCCCTCAACCGGATCATCAGCACGCGTACCGATGGCGCCGACCGGCGAGCGGCCTTCGCGGCGGAGAGCCTCGTACACGACGGCGCGGTGTCCATCGGTCTGCTCGCCGGGGGCGCGGTCATCGGCGTCGTCGGCGCGGGCCCGACTCTCGTCGCCGCCGGAGTCGCCCAGGTCGCCGTCGCGCTCGTCGCCGGCCCGTGGCCGAGAAGCTCACGGCTCGGACGACGGCATCGACGTGGTGCCGGCCGTCGAGTACGTTACCGGCGAGTCCGTCTGGCGACGGCGGACGACGGGGAGGCCGCATGGCCGGGAGACATCGTTCGTGGTGGGGCTGGGGGCACGTCGAGGACGCGGTGACCGGCGCGGAGGCCACGGCGTTGACGGATCGGGTGCGCGCCCTGCTGCCCGACGCCGACCTGACCGAGCACGGTGCCCCGCCGGTGGCCGATCTCGGCCTGCGCGCGCCACGGATTGATCCGCCGGCGTCACTGGCTCGACTGTGCTCGACGGACCTGGCCGACCGGGCGGCGCACACCCACGGCAAGGCGTTCCGGGACGTCGTCCGCAACCTGCGCGGGGAGGTCCACGACCCGCCGGACCTGGTGGTCCGGCCGGTGACCGAGCAGGACGTCGTCGACGTGCTCGACTGGTGCGCCGGCCGGGACATCGCGGTGATCCCGTACGGCGGCGGGTCGTCAGTGGTCGGCGGTGTGGAGCCGCGGCTCGACGACGCGTATCCCGCGGCGGTCAGTCTCGACCTCGGGCGCCTCGACCGGGTGCTGGAGGTGGATCCGACCAGCCGGGCGGCGCGCATCCAGGCCGGCGTGTTCGGCCCGGCGTTGGAGGACCAGCTCCGGCGGTACGACCTCACCCTGCGGCACTTCCCGCAGTCGTTCGAGTTCTCCACCCTGGGCGGCTGGTTGGCCACCCGGGCCGGTGGTCACTACGCCACCGTCCTCACCCACATCGACGACCTGGTGGAGTCGATGCGGGTGGTCACCCCGGCGGGCGTCAGCCAGTCGCGCCGGCTGCCCGGCTCCGGCGCCGGGCCGTCCCCGGATCGGCTGTTCCTCGGCTCGGAGGGCGTGCTCGGCGTCATCACCGAGGCGTGGATGCGGCTGCAGGACCGGCCCCGCTGGCGGTCTGGCGCCTCGGTGCACTTCACCGACCACGACGGGGCGGTCGCCGCCACCCGGGCCATCGCCCAGTCCGGTCTGTACCCGAGCAACTGCCGCCTGCTCGACCCGGCGGAGGCGCTCCTCAACGCCGGTGTCGCCACCACCGGAGGCGTGCTCGTCCTGGGCTTCGAGTCCGCCGACCACCCGGTCACACCATCGTTGGACCGCGCCGTCGAGCTGTGCCGCGACCACGGGGGAGCCCTCGCGGAGCCGTCCCGCGGCGACGGCTCGTCCGGCCCACGGCGGCGGACCGCCGCCGACGCCTGGCGCTCGGCCTTCCTGCGAATGCCGTACCAGCGCGACGCGCTCGCCGCCCGGTCGATGATCGTGGAGACGTTCGAGACCGCCTGCACCTGGGACCGGTTCCCCGCCTTGCGCGCCGCCGTGCTCGACGCGGCCGGCGAAGCGCTCCGGGCCGTCGCCGCGACCGGTGTGGTGACGTGCCGCTTCACGCATGTCTACCCGGACGGCCCCGCCCCCTACTTCGGCGTGTACGCCACCGGTCGCTGGGACGCCACGATCGCCCAGTGGGACCAGATCAAGCGTGCCGTCTCCGACGCGCTGCTCGCCGCCGGCGGCACCATCACCCACCACCACGCCGTCGGCCGCGACCACCGACCGTGGTACGACCGGCAGCGTCCGGACCCGATCGCGCTCGCGCTGCGCGCCACCAAGAAGGCCCTCGACCCGTCCTGGATCCTCAACCCGGGTGTCCTCGTCGATCCCGCCGGCTGACCCACGGCTTCGCCACTCTTGCGCCTGCTGGTACGCCATCGATGGGTGCGCGGTAGCGTGTCTGATATCGCAGGGTTTCGCCCTTTCGGTGAACTCCTTCTAACGGGTCGAGGCTGAGCCAAACTTGAACTACTCCAGAATAGTGGACTATGTTCGGCACGTGGCGTCCGATTTCGAGGCTCAGTTGCGGGCGGTCTCGTTGCGCGTGACCCGGCCCCGGTTGGCGGTGCTCGCCGTGCTGCGCGACCATCCGCACGTCGACACCGACACGGTGATCCGGCTGGTACGGACCGATCTCCCCGCGGTCTCCCACCAGGCGGTCTACGACGTTCTGCGCGCGCTCACCGACGCCGGTCTGGTGCGGCGCATCCAGCCCGCCGGTGCCACAGCCCGCTACGAAGCGCGGGTGGCGGACAACCACCACCACATCGTGTGCCGCTCCTGCTGTGCGATCGCCGACGTCGACTGCGCTGTCGGCCAGGCTCCCTGTCTCACCGCCTCGGACGACCACGGGTTCGTGGTCGAGGAGGCGGAGGTCGTCTACTGGGGCACCTGCCCCGACTGCGCGACCGAACGCACCGCCCAGTGATCCGTCAGTTCGGAAGGAAGTACATGAGCGACACCCAGGACAACGCTCCCTCCAGCGCCCAGGGCGTGGACAAGAAGGAGGCGGCCGGCTGCCCGGTCGCGCACGACTCCGTGACCGCGCACGGCAGCGAGAGCGAGAACCCGGCGATCGACTCGCCGACCCCGAAGACCGGAGGTCGTCCGCGCACCAACCGGGACTGGTGGCCCAACCAGCTCGACCTCTCGGTGCTGCACGCCCACTCGTCCAAGGGCAACCCGCTGGGCGAGAACTTCAGCTACGCCAAGGAGTTCGCCAAGCTCGACGTCGAGGCCCTCAAGCGGGACATCATCAACGTCCTCACCACCTCACAGGACTGGTGGCCGGCGGACTTCGGCCACTACGGCGGTCTGATGATCCGGATGAGCTGGCACTCCGCCGGCACCTACCGCATCCATGACGGTCGCGGCGGCGCCGGCGACGGCGGGCAGCGTTTCGCCCCGCTCAACAGCTGGCCGGACAACGCCAACCTGGACAAGGCCCGCCGGCTGCTGTGGCCGGTCAAGCAGAAGTACGGCCAGAAGATCTCCTGGGCCGACCTGATCGTGCTCGCCGGCAACGTCTCCCTGGAGTCGATGGGCTTCAAGACCTTCGGCTTCGGCTTCGGCCGCGAGGACGTCTGGGAGCCCGAGGAGATCTTCTGGGGCCCCGAGGACACCTGGCTGGGCGACGAGCGCTACGTGGGCGAGGCCGAGATGTCGCCCGAGGTCGGCTCGACCGAGATGGGCCTCATCTACGTCAACCCGGAGGGCCCGAACGGCAACGCGGACCCGAAGGCGGCCGCGTACTTCATCCGGGAGACCTTCGCCCGGATGGCCATGAACGACGAGGAGACGGTCGCCCTCATCGCCGGCGGCCACACCTTCGGCAAGACCCACGGCGCGGCCCCCGCCGACAACCACGTGGGCCCGGAACCAGAGGGCGCCCCGCTGGAGGCGCAGGGACTGGGCTGGCTGAGCAGCCACGGCAGCGGCAAGGGCCGGGACACGATCACCAGCGGCCTTGAGGTGACGTGGACCGACGTGCCGACGCAGTGGAGCAACCGCTTCTTCGAGATCCTCTTCGGCTTCGAGTGGGAGCTCACCACGAGCCCCGCCGGTGCCAAGCAGTGGGTCGCCAAGGACGCCCCGGAGATCATCCCGGACCCGTTCGACGCGTCCAAGAAGTACAAGCCCACGATGCTCACGACCGACCTGGCCCTGCGTTTCGATCCGGCGTACGAGAAGGTTTCGCGCCGCTTCCTGGAGAACCCCGACGAGTTCGCGCTGGCCTTCGCCAAGGCCTGGTACAAGCTGCTGCACCGCGACATGGGTCCGATCGACCGCTTCCTCGGGCCGTGGGTGGCGGAGCCTCAGCTGTGGCAGGACCCGGTGCCGGCCGTCGACCACGAGCTCGTGGGTGACGCCGACATCGCGGCTCTCAAGGCGAAGGTCCTGGAGTCCGGCCTCACGACCGCCCAGTTGGTCTCCACCGCCTGGGCATCCGCCGCCAGCTTCCGGTCCACCGACAAGCGCGGTGGCGCCAACGGCGCGCGGATCCGTCTCGAGCCGCAGCGCAGCTGGGAGGTCAACCAGCCCGAGCAGCTCGCGACGGTGCTGGAGACCCTCGAGGGCATCCAGCGGGAGTTCAACGAGGCCGGCGGCGCGAAGATCTCGCTCGCGGATCTGATCGTGCTGGCCGGCTCGGCCGCAGTCGAGAAGGCGGCGCGTGACGCCGGCGTCGAGGTGACCGTGCCGTTCCACCCGGGCCGCACCGACGCCACGCAGGAGCTGACCGACGTCGAGTCCTTCCGGGTCCTCGAGCCGCGTGCCGACGGGTTCCGCAACTACCTGCGTCCCGGTGAGAAGACCCAGCCGGAGGTGCTGCTCCTCGACCGTGCGTACATGCTCAGCCTGTCCGCGCCCGAGATGACCGTGCTCGTCGGCGGTCTGCGCTCCCTCGGGGCCAACGTCGGCGGCGCGCAGCACGGTGTGCTCACCGACCGGCCCGGCGTGCTCACCAACGACTTCTTCGCCAACCTGCTCTCCCCGGGCACCCGGTGGAAGGCGTCGGAGTCCGACGAGCACGTGTACGAGATCCGGGACCTGGCCACCGACAAGGTGAAGTGGACCGCGACCGCGGTCGACCTCATCTTCGGCTCCAACTCGCAGCTGCGGGCCCTCTCGGAGGTCTACGGCAGCGAGGACGCGCGCGACAAGTTCGTGACTGACTTCGTCGCGGCGTGGACGAAGGTCATGGAACTCGACCGGTTCGACCTCGACTGACCCGGCTCCACACGACGAGCCCCGGTCGATCCACCAGTGATCGGCCGGGGCTCGTCCGTCGATTCAGTGTCAGGTGCGGGCGGCCTCGCAAAGTTTCCGGAAGAAGCCCCTGATGTCGTCGACCAGAAGCTCTGGTTGTTCCATCGCGGCGAAGTGCCCACCCCGGTCGTACTCCGTCCATTGCACGATGCGGTTCGTGCGATCCGCGATGTGTCGCAGCGGAATGAAGTTGTCCCGTGGAAAGACGGCCAGCGCGGTCGGTGCGGTCGACAGTTCGGGTGGCATGCCCTGGTAGTCGGCGTGCGCCCGTTCGTAGTAGATGCGGGCGGACGAGCCGGCCGTGCCGGTCAGCCAGTAGAGCATCACGTTGGTGAGCATCTGGTCGCGGTCGACGGCGTCTTCCGGGCGATCCTCGGAGTCCGTCCACTCCTTGAACTTCTCGACGATCCAGGCCAGTTGGCCCACCGGCGAGTCGGTCAAGCCGTACGCCAGGGTCTGTGGCCGCGTGGACTGGATGTCGGCGTACCCCTGACGCTCGCGGCTCCAGGACCTGAGGCGTTCCCAGGAGGCCAGGGTGCGCTCGCGCTCCGGCGGGCTCAGCGCCTCCAACTCGTGCGGCTCGGGTTCCTGCGGCTGGAACGAGTTGGGCAGCAGGTTGAGGTGCACGCCGATGACCCGGTCGGATCGGGTGCGGCCGATCTCCCGGGAGATGATCGCTCCCCAGTCGCCGCCCTGCACCCCGTACCGTTCGTAGCCGAGACGTCGCATCAGCACGACGAACGCCGCGGCCACCCGCTTGAACTCCCAACCTGTCTCGGTGGTCGGCCCGGACAACGTGAACCCGGGGATGCTCGGGAGCACCAGGTGGAACGCGTCGGCCGGGTCGCCGCCGTGCGCACGCGGGTCCGTGAGCGGGCCGACGACCTCGGCGAACTCGACGATCGAGCCGGGCCAGCCGTGCGTCATGGGCAGCGGGGTCGCGCCCGGTTCGGGCGACCGGAGGTGGGCGAAGTGAATGTTCGCACCGTCGATCGTGGTGGTGAACTGCGGCCACTGGTTCAGCCTGGCCTCTGCGACCCGCCAGTCGTACTCCTGGCGCCAGTACCGCACGAGCTCCTTGAGGTAGTCGCGCGGGACGCCGTACGCCCACCCCACACCTGGCAGTTCGTCGGGCCAGCGGGTGCGGTCGAGACGTTCTCGCAGATCATCCAGATCGCTGTGCGGAACGGCGAGGTGGAATGGATGAATGACTTCTCCGGCTGCCCCTGTCGTCACTTCGCGCATGTTACGTCGACCGGTTTCGGCCTCGATCAAATGCCACTCGGCAACCCGTCGGTTCCGTCCTGCTCGGCAGCGGCCAGGAGTTGACGGGCGTCGGCTTCGTCGGCGCGGGCGACCCGCACGTGGACCCCCTGCCGTTGCAGGTGCGGCTCCTGTCCGCCGACGTCGTCCGCCGCCACGACGGCTCGCAGGCCGTAACTGAGCAGCAGGCCGACGATAAGGTCCGCCTCCGTGCGGCTGTCGACGACCGTCAACGACACCATGGCGCGTTCCTCCATGCGTTTCCCTCCTTCGTTCCAGCTCGCTCACCGGCCGGCCGGCCCGAAGCGCTGACAGCCGTGGACCCGACGAGGAGGCTGGGCGTCGAGGTCGCGCAGTGCCAGGAGGATCGCCTCGCAGAACGTCGGGAACGGTTGGATGACATCGAACAACACCGACCGGGGCCTACGGGCGTGAATCGCCAACGTCGCCATCCCCGGTAGGACACTCGCCGTCGAAGCTGTGCAGGACGACCATCGACCCGGTGATGGTGATCCCCTGGTCGCAGATCCGGTACCGGCGGTGCGGGAGACGCCGAGCGTGCGTGCGGTGGTCAGGGTCCTGGCCGGGCCCTGTAGAGCTGCCCCAGATATGAGACATCGCCACTCCGCCGCGGCTGAGCTGCGCTGCGCTCCATACGTGGGGCAGCTCGACAGGACTCGCGCAGGGGCCGGTGCAGCCCCGGAGGCGCGCGTCATTCTCGGAGCGATCCGCGCCTCGCGTCCTGTGAGCTGGGTCTGGGCAATCTCGACGTGGCGAGGAAACTGTTCGCCGAGGGGCGTGAACGGGTGTTCCGCAAGCGGCTGGGCCGACTTCGTGCCGTACATCTGCGTGCCGGGTGCCGCGCTCGCCTCGGCCAAAGCGGATCACCCGCGTGCGGCGTTCGCCGACGATCGGCGCTGACCTGATAAAAGTGCCGGGCTTCACCTGCTGGGCGGTTTGCGTTGGTCACCGCCGTCGAAGTCCCACACCCCCGAACTGTATTTAGTCAGATCTATCTATATTGACGTTCGGCGTTGGCGGCGGCAGGATCTCGGCACCACCACCGTCATCCCCCTTGGGAGGCGTCATGACCCGTCCCCGCCTGCCGTTCCTGCCGGCAGCGACCCGGTTGGCCGCACTCGCCGTGGCCACCGTCGGCATGCTGCTCGCCGTCGCCACACCCGCCAGCGCCGCCGTGCCCGCCGGCCGCTACGTGGCGCTGGGCGACTCGTACACCGCCGGTCCGCTGATCCCCACCCAGGTCGACCTCAACTGCCTACGGTCCAACCGCAACTACCCCTCGCTGGTCGCCGCGTCCGGTGCGTCGTCGTTGGCCGACGTGAGCTGTTCCGGCGCCACCACGGACGACATCCTCTACGGTGGCAGCGGCCAGTTGGGCATCGAGCTGCCACCGCAGCTCAGCGCGGTCACGTCGAACACAGCGCTGGTGACGGTGCAGATCGGCGGCAACGACATCGGCTTCTCCGGGATCATCAGCGACTGTGCGGAGGCCAGCCTCAGCAGCCCGCTCGGATCTCCGTGCAAGAACCGGTACACCGCCGGCGGCACCGACCAGTTGCAGGCTCGGATCGCCGGTGCCACGCCGAAGGTGGCCGCCGTGCTGCAGGCGGTCCGCCGGGCCGCGCCCGGCGCGCGGGTCGTGGTGCTCGGGTACCCGGCGATCCTGCCGGACACCGGATACGGCTGCTGGCCCGTCGTCCCGATCGCGTACCAGGACGTGCCGTACCTGCGCGGCATCGAAAAGTCGCTCAACGCGATGCTGGCCAGCACCGCGACCGCGAACGGCGCCACCTACTCCGACGTCTACACCCCGTCGATCGGCCGCGACGCGTGCAAGGGCAGCGGCACCCGATGGGTTGAGGGACTGGTGCCACAGAACTCGGCTGCTCCGTTCCACCCGAACGCCCGGGGTGAGCAGGGCATGGCCACCGCCCTGCTCGCCACGCTGAACAGCTGACCGGGCGCTTGGCCGGTCGAGCCGGCCCCGCCGCGCAGCGACGGGGCCGGCTCACCGGTGCCGTGGGATGCTTCGCACATGTCCTCCTTCCCGGCGACGTTCGCCGAAGACGTGATCGCCCGGCCGGCCAAGGACCAGTTCGAGGCGTTTCTCGATGAGCACCGCCGCGCGCTCAATGACTGCTTGGACGGGCTGACCGAGGAGCAGGCGCGCCGGTCATTGGTGCCGTCCCGCACCACGCTGCTGGGCCTGGTGAAGCACGCGACCTTCGTCGAGAAGGTCTGGTTCGACGAAGCCATCACGTGCCGGCCACGGGCCGAGATCGGCATCCCCGCTACGCCCGACGAGTCCTTCATCCTCGATGACGACGACACGGTCGACACCGTGCGGCGAGCACACGACGAGGCATGCCAGGCGTCACGCCGCGCGACGTCATCCCTGGGGCTGGACGACTTGGTGCACGGCAACCGGCGGGGCCCGCTTCCGTTGCGCTGGGTGTACCTCCACATGCTGCGCGAGCTCGCCCAGCACTGCGGGCACGCGGACATCCTGCGCGAACAACTCCTGGACGAGTAGTGCTCCGGCATCCGCACCTGCCGGTTCGTGGGGGACGTGTCAACGAGCCGACCACCCGGCGTCATCAGTCAACTGGACCACGCCGGTCAGGTAGTCCACGCGTCGCTGCGGTTCGAACTTCTCGATCGCGTACCGCAGCATGACCCGCGGCATGGCCCGGTAGTGCCGGGCCAGGAACTCCTCCTCCGCCGCTCTGTTCCGATTGCCCACCTCGCGCAGCATCCAGCCGACCGCCTTGTGAACCAGGTCGTGCGGGTCGCGCAGGAGCCGTTCGCTGAGGCGGAAGGTCCAGTCGAAGTCACCCGCCTTGATGAAGGCGAACGTCGCCATGATGGCGATGCGCCGGTCCCACACCAGGCTTGACCCGGCCAACCGATCCAGGACGCTCCGGTCCTTGTCGATCAACCAGGGGCCGACGATGTACGGCGCGGACGAGTCCACCAGGTCCCAGTTGTTGATGCGGCCGGTGTTGGCCAGGACGAGGCGGAAGATCTCGCCCTGTTCCTCCTCGTCGCCCTTGGTGAACTTCCGCACCAGGATGAACAGCGACGTCAGCCTCTCCTCGTGCACGCCGCTGCTCAGCAGCTCCGCTGCCTGGGAGAGGGAGAGGTCACGCCAGTACCGGGCGGCCACCCTGCGCTGCTCCGGCACGGAGACACCGATGGCCCGGTCGCCCTCGCCGTACCCGCCCGGAATCATCTGCAGAAACCGGCTCGATCCCTCCGCCCGACGTGGGTCGGCGAGGCTGGCAAGGTCGTGACGGACGTCGGCGGTCGTGGCCATGACTCCGCAACCTACAGCGACCGCCGGTGGGCACGGTGCTGCGCCGCGGTCCGGGGTGATGCTTCCCGACGAGCGCGAAATGTCGAACTTCTCGCCGCCAGTGACCCGTGGTCGGCCGATGAGTTTGGGATGATGCGCCGGTCTACCAGCGACACCACCTGACACGAAGGGATCTGCCCGATGGCAAAGCTCATCTCCACGCTGTTCATCTCTGCCGACGGTGTGGCGGAGATCGACCCCGATTGGCACTTCCCGTACTTCGACGACAACATGGGTCGCGCCGTCGGCGAGGACTATGACACCTCCGACGTGCTGCTCATCGGACGCGAAACCTATGACAGCTTCGCCGGAGCATGGCCGGACCGCGAGGCCGCGGGTGGCGAGGACGCGCCGTTCGCCAAGCAGCTCGGAGACGTACGCAAGGTGGTCGTCTCGCGCCAGCCGCTGGAGTTCTCCTGGCGCAACTCGGAGCTGATGAAGGGCGACCTCATCGGTGCCGTGACCGCCCTCAAGGCCGACGCCGGCATCAAGGGCATCCTCATCCCCGGGTCGATCTCCGTGGTTCAGCAACTGCTCGCCGCAGGGCTGGTCGATGAGCTGCGGCTCCTGGTGCATCCGGTAGCGGCGCGCAAGGGCCGCAAGCTGTTCGACGAGGGGGACGCGCCGTACCACCTGAAGGTGACTGCGACCGAGGCGTTTCCGACGGGCGTGATCCGCGTGATCTACTCGCCGACCGCGGCACCGACCAAGATCGGCTACGACGAGGTCAAGGACCAGGTACCCGTCGGCAATTAGTCGCCTTCGCGGGGGAGGTGACGATCCCGATCCTCCGGGAGCCCGATCGTGCACCGCACGCGCGCTGATTCTCCACCTGCGACGCGCGCTCGTGCCGGGATCGGGCTCCCGAGGGAAACTCGGGATGCAGCTGGCCGGTGTGGAGCCCCTGGCGGGCTGGTGGTTTGCCGCCCGGTCCACCGGGCAGGACTGCACCCATGCCGAAACGCTCCACCATGCGCCTCGACGACGCCCTCCCGCTCGCCCTGGAGGGCTACGCCTGGCTGCCAAACCGGCTGCGCCGGGCCGACGCGGACGTCCTGCGGACCCGGCTGCTGGGGCAGCCCGTCATGGCCCTGCGCGGTCCGGCGGCGGCGCGGTTCTTCTACGACGAGCAGAACGTCCGCCGGCACGGGGCGATCCCGGGGCCGGTGCGGAGCACCCTGTTCGGTCACGGCGCGGTGCACACCCTCGACGGCGCGGCGCACCGCGTCCGCAAGGAGTTGTTCGTGGGGCTGCTGATGAACGGCGGCATCGACGGCCTGGTCGAGCGGGTCGGTGCGGCGTGGCAGGCGGGTACCCGGGACTGGTCGACCGGCGGCCCGGTGGTGCTCTTCGACGAGGTGAGCCGGGTGCTGACCCGGGCGGTCTGCGACTGGACCGGCATTCCGCTGGCGCCGGCCGAGGTGCCGGCGCTCGCCGCCGACCTCGTCGCCATGGTCGACGGCTTCGCCACCGCCGGCCCCCGGCACTGGCGGGCCCGGCGGGCTCGGACGCGCCGGGAGAACTGGCTGGCCACCCTGATCGAGCAGGTGCGCCGGGGCGAGACGAAGGCCACGGCGGGATCCGCGGTCGCGGCGGTGGCCGAGCATCGGGACGCCGACGGCCCACCACTGGACGCCTGTGCCGCGGCGGTCGAGCTGCTCAACATCATCCGGCCCACGGTCGCGGTGAGCTGGTTCGTGGCCTTCGCCGGGCATGCCCTGCACCGCTGGCCGGCGCATCGGGACCGGCTCCGCGCGGACGAGCCGGCGTTCACCGAGGCGTACGCGCACGAGGTCCGCCGGTTCTACCCGTTCGCGCCGTTCGTCGGTGGGCGGGCGGTGACCGACCTGGCGTGGGACGGGGTACGCGTCCCGGCCGGAGCGATCGTGCTGCTCGATCTGTACGGGCAGAACCACGATCGGCGGCTCTGGCCGGAGCCGTACCACTTCCGTCCGGAGCGGTTCCTCGATCGGGAGATCGGGTCGTTCGAGCTGGTGCCGCAGGGCGGTGGGGATCCACGCACCGGCCACCGCTGCCCCGGGGAGCTGATCACCGTGGCGCTGCTGCGGGACCTCGCCGTGCGGCTGGCCCGCCTGGACTACACGATGCCCGAGCAGGACCTGAGCATCCCTCTGCACCGCATCCCCACCCGACCGGTGGACGGGCTGGTGATCGAGGTCCGCCCGACGACCTGACGAACTGAGCCGTCGCCGTCGGTGTCGGCCACGCGGTCGGCCGGCGCCGCGGTGACCGGGTGGCCGGTGTCGTCCACCACGCCCGGCGCCATGCTGCCGCCGTGCGCATCCTGCGCCGCCCGGGTCCGCTTCGCCGCCGCGTCCTGCGGCACCCCGATGCGGTCGGCATCGCGGTGCTGTTCCCGCTCGCTCATCCGGTGCGTCCCTCCCTCGGTCCTGCCAGCGGCGGTACCCCGGCAACCGGCGTGGAAACCGGGCTGGCCAGCCCGGCGGCACACCGAATCATGTCCCGCCGAAATCGGTGCAGTGTGCGATCGTCGCGTCGTCCGCCGCCACGGCGTGGCGCGCCTCCGCCTGCCGGACACGGCGGATGATCTCGGCCGGTCCGCTCGACGTCAGGACGGCCATGACCTCTGGCCAGTCGGCGAGCCGAAACCGGTCCACGATGCGGCTGGCTCCGTTGCTGAGCAGGACGGCGCCGGTCAGCCCGGAGACCGAACAACTGCCGGTGATCGCCTCGTCCGCCGCCCGCGGGTCGTCCTTGGCCACCCAGAAGCCGCCCGGCTGGTTCCGGTTGGCGCGCAGGTCCCGGAGGATCCGGCGGTACTCGTCGCTGTCGTCGACGACGGCCTCGAGCGCGGACTGGTACGACCGACTGATGATCACCTCTCGGGGATCGGAGACGACGAGGGGCGCGGCATCCGTCCGGTCGAGTACGACGACCGAGTCACCGAGCACCAGGTGCTCGATGAGGCCGTCGGACAGGCGCAGGATCGCCACGGTCGCCGACGGACTGATGGGGTCGGCGACGTCGCAGGTGTCCCGGTGAACGCTCGTCACCTGCTCGATGGCCTCGGCGAGCAGCGCCGGAAGGCTGCGGTCCGGCACGAGTGACAGGAGGCTGAGAAGGCTGCCTCCCAGGCGGCTGGCGTACCAGGCCACGCCGTGCCGACAGGTCGACTCGGCGCCGGGAATGCCAGCGCCGTCGATCAGCACCGCTGCCGTCGGTACGGCGCCGGTGAAGTCCTCGTTCACGCGGCCGGGCCGTGCCGCGGCACTCGTCATCGTCACCCGCATGGCCCGCCGCCCTTCCGCCGCTAGAGATTGTCGGCACGACGGAGATGGGCAGCCATCCGCGACGAGCTGTGGTCGGTCTCGATTCCCTCGACGAGGATCACCTCGCCGGTGAGGTGCCTCGTCCGCAGGGGTTTGATCTCCTGGTAGACGCTGGAGTGGTACCAGGAGTGGGCGGTGACCAGGTCGGGAAATTCGATGATCACCACGTCACCGGGCCAGTCGCCTTCCAGCACGTCGACGCTCCCGCCGTGGACGATGAACCGGCCCTCGAAGGGGGCGAGGGTGGCCTGGATGCGCTCCAGGTACTCCAGCACGTCGGTGTGGATTGGTGCCTTGCGCAGGTGTGCGAGCGCGTACGCGGTCATGGGTCTCCGTTCGGGTCAGTTCCCGGCGCTGGTGCCGGTGGTGGCGAGCAGCGGGGGCGGCCGGCGGTGGCCGCTGCCCCCGCGGGGGCCTCAGGCCGCTGGGAGTCGGTCCAGGAAACCCAGCACCTGCGTCAGCCGTCCGCTGGCGTCGGTCACCGCGACGTCGAAGCCGACGATCGGTGCCTCGACGTTCTCCGGCCCGAGCTCCCAGGTGAAGCGGGCCTGGTTGTGGTGGCCGTCGACCGGTCCGGCCAACCGGAACGTCATGCCGGGAAACTGGCTCTGCACGGCGGCGATCGTCGCGTCGATCGCGTCCCGGCCCTCGGCGACGGCCAGCGGGTCGACGTAGCGGCCCTCGGGGGCCCACAGGTCGTCGATGTCGCGGCGCCGCCTCGCCGGATCGGTCTCGTTCCAGATCGCGATGTACCGCTCGGCCAGCTCGTCGAATGTGGTTGCCATGGATCTCTCCTCGTTCGTCAGGAATCCTCGCCTCTGGAGAAGATGATTTCCGGCGCCGTGGCGGGCTGTCGATTACGTCGCAGGTAATGGCTGCCACGCCGACGCGGTCATTAGGGTCGGTGGCGTGACGACCATGACCAGGCCGGGACGACCGGTGGGGGAGCTGCTGCGCGACTGGCGCCGAACTCGCGGAATGAGTCAGCTCGACCTGTCGATCGAGGCGGGGGTGTCGGCCCGGCACCTGAGCTTCGTCGAGACCGGGCGATCCCGGCCGAGCCCGGAACTGATCCTGCGGCTGGCGGAGCAACTTGAGATGCCGTTGGCGGAGCGCAACAGGATGCTGCTCGCCGGCGGCTACGCGCCCGCCTACCCCAGTCACGAGCTGAATGATCCGGAACTGGCGCCGGTACGTGCCGCCGTACGGCAGATCCTCGACGGACACAGCCCGTACCCGGCGCTCCTCATCGACCGGCACTGGCATCTCGTCGAAGCCAACCCTGCCGGCGCCCTGTTCACCGCCGGTGCGCAGCCGCACCTTCGCACACCACCGATCAACGTGCTGCGGCTCAGCCTGCACCCCGACGGCATGGCACCGCGAATCCTCAACCTGCCGGAGTGGCGCGCCCACCTGCTCAACCGGCTGCGCCAGCAGGCCGCGGCAACCAACGACCCGGTTCTGTACGACCTGCACGAGGAACTGCGCGGCTATCCCGGCGGCAACGGCCACGCGGCACCGGTCAACGACGCCGTTTCGCACGTCGTCGTTCCGCTCCGGTACCGCCACAACGACCAGGCGCTGTCGTTCATCAGCACCACGACCCTCTTCGGCACACCGCTGGATGTCACCGTTTCCGGATTGGCAGTCGAGGCATTCTTCCCGGCCGACCCGGCGACCACCGAAATGCTCCACACCCTCGCCACCTCCTGAGCCGGCAGAGGTGGCGCTCACCATCCGGCCCGCGGCACAGCGGCGGATCGCGCAGGGCCAGCGCCGACGCCGACGCGTGCAGCGACCGGGTGACCGGCCGGAACACGCGACGACGTCGACGAACTGCCCTACGTCGGCGTCATCGTCGCCGATGTGGACGAGCGCCCCGCCGATGGCGACGGCGGCGACGGGTCATGTTCCCGGCCGGTAGCGTCGCTCGACATGGCCCTTGAGGTCCTCCGGGTAGAAGTAGACGGGCCGGAGGTTGCCGCTCGCGTAGCGTTCGGCCTGGTCGTTGAAGTGCGGCGAGTCCGGGTGGCCGCTCGCGCCTCCCGCCGTCACGGCCCAGGCCCGCAGCCTCGGCCCGAACTCCACGACCGCCACGAAGCTGTTGCCGCTGGTGCCGTAGTAGCGCTTCGTTCCCGGGTAGCGCCGCGCCCCGAACGAGGCGAGCGAGCCCCACTGCGCGGAGGTGAAGGGCACCGGACTGCTCGGCTTGGCGTCGTCGAACGTCTGGACGATCGCGCCGTCGTTGCGCTGGAAGCGGTTGATCTCGCCCCAGGGCACCTGCCAGCTGCCGAAATCCTGCGTCAGCCGATCCGCCGCGGCATCGAGGGCCGTGAGCCGCTGCGCGTCGGTGGCGCGCTCGGCCAGGTAGTCCCACATCGACATGCCCGCGTCGCGCGCCGCCTGGGACAGGGGCGCCCAGAGCGCCTCCCCCCAGAACACCGCCAGCGAGGTCGCGGTCGACTGGGCGGACCAGCGGTAGTTCCAGTCCCGCAGCAGGTCGATCGGGCCGGCGAGCGCCTCCTTCTGCTCGTTGCCCTCGGGCAGCTTGTCCCACGCCGCGACCAGCCCGGGCACGAGCCGGGCGAAGGCGGTGAGGTAGGTGTCGAAGGCCGCCGCGATGAGTGTCTGCGGGGTGAAGTCGTTCCGCGCGCCGAGCACCCGGATCGCCTGCGGTCCGCGGGGGTTCTCCCCGGCCTGGTCGAAGTAGCGCGGATAGTCGGCGGCGTCGGGGCTGTCCGGGCCGGCCGCGGTCCAGGGCCAGTTGTTCGTGTTGAACGCCCAGCCGTTTCTCGGGTTGACCGCTTGGGGGAGACTCCGGAGACTGTGCAGTCCGCGCCAGTCGGTCGCCGGGTCGCTGCCGTCGACCGGCCTGCGGTAGTCGAAGCGGTCGTCGCGCCTCGGCATGAACTGCGGCACGAGGAACGCGGTCTCGCCCTTGGAGTCCGCGAAGAGCGTGTTGTTCGAGCTGTTTGCCTTGAGGCCCGCCACCTGAATGAAGTCCGCGTAGTCCCGCGTCTTGGTACGCAGGAAGCTCTGCTGCAGCGCCTCGACGGGCTTGTTCATCAGCGCGAACGCGATCCACTTGCCGTCCGCCTCTCGGACGATCGGGCCGTGGTGGGTGGCGAAGGTGGTGAAGCCGCGCTGAGCGCGTCCGCCATCGGCCGTGCGATACGACAGCGTGATCGTCTTCGTCCGCACCGGCCGCAGCGCGTTGCCGTAGCGGTAGGAGTGCCGCCCATCGGTGCCGGTCACGATCGTCTCGGCGAACTCGTCGACGTTGTCGACGCCGCTCGACGTGTGCATCCAGCCGGTGTTCGGGTTGAAGCCCTGGTAGATGAAGAACTGTCCCCAGGTGGCCGCGCCGTAGGCGTTGAGCCCTTCCTGGCTCGTCACGTGCTGCTCGGAGCGGAAGAAGAAGCTGGTGTGCGGGTTGATCAGCAGCAGCGCGTGGCCGTTGCGCGTGTGGCTCGGCGCGATCGCCATGCCGTTCGAGCCGCTGGGCTCGCGGAACAGCAGCCCGCGCTCCTCATCGGTCATCGGCACCGAGCGCCCGCTGTAGAAGGCTTCGAGCTGGGTGAGTGGCACACGCTCGATGTCGCCGCCGATGCTGCCTTCGGAGAAGCTCAGCGGCATCCACGGCTCGAACCGCCTGATCACCCGCGGCTGCACCTCGGGGTGTGTCGCGAGGTAGTAGTTCAGCCCGTCGGCCCACGCCTGCATCAGTTTGCGCAGCCAGGACGGGCAGTGCGCATAGTCCCGCTTCAGTGCCGAGGGGTCGACGTACAGCCGCTGGCGCAGGTCCTGCCAGATGGCGCTCTCGCCCTCGGCCTCGGCGAGGCGACCGAGGCTCACCAGATAGTTTCGTTCGATCCGGTTGAAGTCGTCCTCGGCCTGGGCGTACATCATCCCGAACACCGCGTCGGCGTCGGTCCTGCCCACCACGTGCGGGATGCCCCAGTTATCGCGGGTGATCGTCACGTGTTCGGCCTGCCTGCGCCACTGGGCGACGTCGGGTGCGGTCCGCGCGGGAGCGGCGACGGCACCGGACGGCAGCCCCGCGGCCACCACCGCGGCGCCGGCGGCCAGTCCGGCTGCTCCGCCCAGCATGCGGCGCCGGCTCAGCCCTTCGTTCTGCGCGTGGTTCATGAATTGGTCCACCTTTCTCGGGGGTGCGAGAGATCGTGCCGGGTTGGCCGACCGGCTCGGTGGGGCTCGCGCCCGAGGGACCGCCGGGAGCGGTCGGTACGAAAGGGCAGGGCCGCTCGTGGTTGCGCCGCGCCGGCTGCGGGGATCACCGCCGCCGGCGCGGCGACGCCCGCCATCCGTACGCCGATGTCTCGGTGCGATGGACGGGCCCCGGGTTTCGAACACTCGCCGGTCGATCCCTACCGCACAGAGGTGGTCGCGGTGCCGACCATCCGGGTGCTCGGGTGGCTGGACGCGGCGACGATCATGGCCGCCTCCCGGGTGCTTGGTGATCAACCTTCTGCAAGATGCCTACCACTGGTTCTGCCCGCGGGCAATAGACATCCGATGATGGCGTGACACGTGACGTGCCCACGACCGTCGAGGTCGGCCGTCGCACCCGCCGCGCGTCGCCGGTCAGCCGGTGCGGCGGGTGCGAGCCAGCGCCAGACCACCGAGAGCCACCGCGATGAGCCCGACCAACAGGGCCACGTAGGCACCGCCTCGCCCGTTGCCGGTGCCGATGCCACTGTCTGAGGTGGCTACGACGAGTCCGCCGAGGGCGATGCCGATCAGCCCCACCGCCAGGGCGGTCATGGCTCCGAGTCGGCCGTTGCCGGTGCCGACACGACTGGTGGGGCGGGCCAGAGCCAGCCCACCGACGATCACGCCGGCCAGGCCCAGCACGGCGCCCACGAGTGCCCCGAGTCGCCCGGCGCTCATGGTGGTGACACTGGCGGCGATCGGCTGGCCCGAGACGTGTGCCGCTGCCGGTGCGGCGAACCCGAGACCTCCGAGCAGGGCGGCTCCGGTGGCGGCAAGTACAAGTCGGACTGACATCTGGGCGCCGGATCGGTTCATGCTTCGCTCCTCTTTCGTGCGTTTCGACAACAGCCTGAGCATGCCGCCGGGTGCGCCACCGGTCGTCCCGCGGCCGGATGCACTCTGCGCTGCCGCCGGTGGCGCACCCGGCTGCCGCAGACGCCGCAGACGCCGCGAAGGTACTGCGCGTGCGGTAGGCGACCGCTCATCCGTGAGCAGGAGTCGCACCACGGAGACATCCAGCTAGGGTGCGCGCATGGGCACAGGACGGACTGGCGTTCGGGCGGGTGTGCGAGATTGGGCGATCGCGGTCTGCGTGGCGTCGGTGCTGCTGCTCGCCGGGCGGTCCGGGGATCGCCCGGCGACGGACACCTACCTACTCGGCTACGCACTGTTGGCGGCGGGTGGCCTGGCGCTGGCCGCGCGCCGCCGGGCTCCGGTTCCCGTCCTGGCGGTCACCGGGCTGTGCGCGGTGGGTTACCAGGCGGTCGGTTTCGACGTGCCCGCCGTCGCGTTCCTGTTCGCGGTGTACGCCGCCGTGCGGGCGGGCCACCGCGTCACCACGGTCGTGGCGGCCGTGCTGATGCTGGCCGCTCTCCCGCTCGCGGCCCTCGCCCCGCCGCAGGACATGCCCGTGGGCGAGGCACTCGCACGGGCCCGGGGCGCCCTTGAGGTGGCTTGGCTGGTCGCCGCCGGTGCGGCGGGGGAAGCGCTGCGCCAGGCCGAGCGGCGGGCGGACGAGGCCGAGCGCACCAGGGAGGAGACCGCGCGGCGGCGGGCGGACGAGGAGCGGCTGCACATCGCGCGGGAGCTGCACGACTCGCTCACCCACCAGATCTCGATCATCAAGGTGCAGGCGGAAGTAGCCGTCCACCTGGCCCGCAGGCGTGGCGAACAGGTGCCGGAGGCCCTGCTGGCGATCCGGGAGGCCGGTCGGGAGGCGACCCGGGAACTGCGCGCGACCCTAGAAGCGCTGCGCGACGACGGTGAGACCCCGCCGCATGGGCTCGACCACCTCCCGGAACTGGTGGAACGGGCCCGTGCGACCGGCCTGGACGCGACATTGACGATCGAAGGACAACGGCACGACGTGCCGGCCGCGATGGACCGGACCGCCTACCGGATCGTTCAGGAGTCGCTGACCAACATCGCCCGTCACGCCGCCGCCGCTACGGCGTCGGTCCGGGTCGACTACCGTCCGGACGCCCTCGCGATCCGAGTCGACGACGACGGCAAGGCCACGCAGGACACCACCCCGATTCCCGGCGTCGGGCTGCTCGGAATGCGCGAACGAGTCACCGCCCTCGGCGGTCGCCTGCGCGCGGAACCACGCAACGAGGGCGGCTTCACCGTCCACGCTGAACTACCCGTGGGCCGGACGTCATGATCCGCGTCCTGCTCGTCGATGACCAGCCGCTCCTTCGCAGCGGCTTCCGCGCGCTCCTCGATGTCGAGGACGACATCGAGGTGGTGGCCGAGGCTGCCGACGGGAAGGAGGGCCTGGCTCTCGCCAGAGAGCACCTGCCCGACATCGCGCTCATCGACATCCAGATGCCGGTCATGGACGGCATCGAGGCGACCCGGCGCATCGCCGCCGACCCGGCGCTGGCCCGGGTGCACGTCGTCATCCTGACCAACTACGGCCTCGACGAACACGTCTTCCACGCCCTGCGGGCCGGAGCCGCCGGATTTCTCGTCAAGGACATCGAGCCGGAGGACTTCCTGCACGCCATGCGCGTCGCCGCGCGCGGCGACGCCCTCCTCGCACCGTCGATCACCCGCAAGCTGATCAACCGGTACGTCACCGAGCCGCCCCACACACCCGCCGACGACCGGCTGGAGGAGCTGACCAACCGCGAGCGAGAGAGCGTGGCTCTCGTCGCGCAGGGCCTTTCCAACGACCAGATCGCGGAACGCATGGTGATCAGCCCACTGACCGCCAAGACCCACGTCAACCGGGCCATGGCCAAGCTCCATGCGCGTGACCGCGCCCAACTCGTGGTCCTCGCCTACGAATCGGGCCTGGTGGCACCACGCAACCGGTGACATCGACGGCCCGTAGCAGACGAGGCTGGCAGCCGGCTCCGTCTGGCAACGGCATCCCCTCGCGGTGATCGCGATCGCCACGATGCCCGGGCGCTGGCACAGCTCAGGATGCACCTGACCGCCGTCTCGTGAGGGGTGTGCAAGGCGCACCGCCCGGGACTCCGCCCGCAGCTTGGCGGGTGTAGGCGCCCGAGCGGCGGGTAGGGGGTGGCCATGCTGAAGCATGCGGTGTGGCAGGGGCTGGTGGCCGGGCTGGCGGGGACGGCGGTGATGACCGCGGCGGAGAAGCTGGAGCAACGGGTGACCGGGCGGCCCGACTCCCACGTGCCGGCCCGCGTACTGGCACGGCTCACGGACATGCCCGAGGCACCGAAGCGGCAGCCGCGCTGGCGGAACCTCACGATGCACTACGGACAGGGAGCGCTCGTGGGTGTACTGCGCAGCACCATGGCGCAGGCCGGCCTGCGGGGCCCGTGGGCGTCGGGAATGTTCACCGTGGTCCGGCTGACAAGCGATCAGATCCTGGAGAACGCCACCGGAGTCGGAGCTCCGCCGCAGACCTGGCCACGCTTCGAACTCGCCGTCGACGTGCTGCACAAGACCATCTACGGGTTCGCCACCGGGGCGGTCGCGGATGCCCTCGCCGCCCGCGACGGCGCCGGCCCCGGCCAGCGGCACGCGGCGTTGCGTCCCGGTCGCCGTTCCGACGTGGGCCCGCTGCCGCGCGCCGCCGCCCACGCCGTATCCGGACGGCGGAGGTAGGGGGTCAGCGACCAGACAGAACCGGCGCGCGCGGATCTACGCCGTCACCGGGCGGTGGTCTGTGCCGCAAGCAGATCCAGCACGGCATGGAGGTCGCCGGTGCGCTCGAGCGTTCGCCGCTGTCGTCGGGCACCCGTGCCGTCACGGCGTAGCCGGGCCAGTTGGGCCAGAACGTAGCCGAGGTTGCCGTGGCGCAGGAGCGCCGGTGCGACGGTGGCGAAGAGCTCGTCGATGAGTTCCCAGGCGGGGCGGGCTCCGCCGGCGCGCAGGTCGATCAGGGTGCCGTCGAGGCCGTCGTGCGCTGCCCGCCAGTGCGCGGCGGAGACCAGGCAGCCCCGGACGCGGGGCGCGGCGACACCGGCGTTGATGTCCTCGATCACGGTCGCGACCAGCGCGCGGACCAGCCCGGCGACCAGCACCGTGTCGTCGACCGTGGAGCACACGTCGCCAACCCGGATCTCCACCGTCGGGTAGGCGGCGGACGGGCGGGCGTACCAGTAGACCATCGCCTCGTCGAGCATCACGCCGGCGGTGACCAGCGCGGCGACGGTCTGGTCGTAGTCGGCGGTGGACGCGAAGTGCGGGGTGGGGCCGATGCTGGGCCAGCGTTCGAGTTGCATGGAGCGCCAGCTGGCGTGGCCGGTGTCGGTCCCGTCGTGCAGGGGTGAGTTGACGGTGATCGCCTGGACGACCGGCAGCCAGACCCGCAGGTGGTTGCAGACCTGCACGGCCAGTTCGCGGTCGGGGATACCGACGTGGATGTGGCAGCCGCACACGGCGGGGTCGTGGGCGACGGGCCCGTAGCGGTCCGACATGGCGTGGTAACGCGGCCTGTCCGGCACTGACCGGTGTGGTTCCGCGACGGGAGTCGCACCGACCGCCACCAGGCGTGCACCCGCGTTCGCGGCGGCCCGCTCCGCGGCCTCGCGCAGCTCCACCAGCTGGTCCCGGAGCTCGCCGAGGTCCGTGCAGACGGGCGTGACCATCTCGATCATGCTGTGCCGGAACTCCTGACGGCTCTGTTCGCGGGCCTCGCCGTGCAGGGCGGTCAGCACCTGGCCGGCCACCGGCATGTTCACGCCCGTTTGCGGATCCAGGAGCAGGTATTCCTCCTCCACGCCGAGGGTCAGCACGTCGGTGCCCGGCCGCGCGGCGCTGGTGACCGTGGAACGTTGCGTCATCGTGCGTCCGCTCCTGTCGTGGAAGGTCGCCGCGAGTTCCCGGTCATCAGGCTGGGAAACCCCGCCAGGCGACCGAAATGCTGGTCAGAACGCCCCCGACTCCGTCGTCCATCGACCGCTGCCCGGATGGGGCAGCCCGTCCCGGTCTTCCCCCTGCCCTGGACCGGGACCGGCGTGAACGCCCGTGTCAATCCAGGGCGTCCTTGACCTTCTTGACCACGTTGGTGACTCCCT
Organism: Micromonospora coriariae; assembly: GCF_900091455.1. Lineage (NCBI taxonomy): Bacteria > Bacillati > Actinomycetota > Actinomycetes > Micromonosporales > Micromonosporaceae > Micromonospora > Micromonospora coriariae. Next base: position 5,238,731 of record NZ_LT607412.1, read on the forward strand.
GGGCGTGCGCTCCGGCGGCGTCACCGGTCTTGCCCGGGCCCCGGGAGCCGTCGTAGGTGGCGTACAGCTTGGGGTCGGGCGGCGGGGGCAGGGCCGTGTCATCGGTCAGTGGCGTCGCCTGCGCCAGGTAGGTCAGGTCGGGTCCGCCGATGAGGCTGGGCCCCTGCGCCCAGCGGCCCTCGCCGGCCTGGCTGTCGGTGCCGAAGCTCCAGAAGGTGTGGTTGTGGTCCTTGTTCTCCTCGTCGAAGTTCGAGTTCTCGATCCCGTGGTCGGAGTAGCCGTCGGCGATGAGCTGCTCGATGCCGAGGAGCCACTGCTGCTGGTGGTAGGTGTCGCGGGCCAGGTTGAACCGCAGCATCTGCTTGACGCCCGGGTCGTCGGTCATGTTCATGACCCGGCTGGTCTGTAGGCGGCTCTGCGCCTCGGCGGCGACGTTCGAGCGGAAATCCGCGAGCAGGTTGCCGCTGGCGACGATATAGCCGCTGTTCCACGGCACGCCCTGGCTGTCCCGGGGCAGCGGGCCGCCACCAGCGACGATGGCGTGCTGCGGGTTCATGCCACCGATGACCGCGGCGAGGACGGGATTGGCGGCGACGGCCTTCTCGGTCGTCTCCGCCGGGGCGCCTTCCAGGAGTCGGGCCAGCATGGTGGTGAGCATTTCGACGTGACCGATCTCCTCGGTCCCGATGTCCATGATCATGTCTTTGTACTTGCCGGGGACCCGGCAGGTCCAGCCCTGCCAGAGGTACTGCATCATCACGGTCATCTCGCCGAACTGGCCGCCGAGGATCTCCTGGAGCTTCACCGCGAACAGGGCGTCGGGCTTTTCGGGCTTGGCCTGGAACTGCATATGTCGGTCGTGTCTGAACACGACGGCCTCCTGTCGGATGGACGAGCACGCCGCTCTGCCGGCGACGTGCTCCCCACATCCCCACCGCGCCGGCCCGTCGGTGCCACCCCATGTCCCCGACGGGCCACGGCGACGCCGCGTGGTGCTGCCTGTGTCAGGCGCGGCTGGCGGCGCTGGTGCTGCGCTTGTTGGCCTTCTGGATCGCCTCGACGAGCTGCGGCTTCGTCATTCGGGACCGGCCTCGGATCTCCAGCTTCCGGGCGACGTCCATCAGGTGCTCCTTGCTGGCGTTGGCATCGGCGCCACCGGCCGTTCGCGCCGCCTTGGACCCGCGGCCGCGCGCGGCCTGCCTGTCGCTGGGGCCCTTGCCCTTCTTGGGCTCCCAGTGATCGCCGACCTTCTCGAACGTGTGTTTGACGGCGGCGAAGGCGGTGCGGTGGGCACGCTCGCCCTCGCCGTACTCCTCGACCGCCGAGTCGTGTGCCTTGACGTAGGTGTCCTGCGCCTTCCTGGGCGACCGCTTCAGTGTCGCCGGCACGTCGTCGCGCGCGGGCATCGCAAACCTCCTCCGGGTGCGTTGCCATCTCAGGTGCCCGACGGCGCGGCCGACCAAACACGGGCGAACCAGCACCGAAACCCGAAGTGGTGCTGTCCGTCCGGTTCGGCACAGCGGCCGGGGGTACCGCCACATGCTGGAGAGCGGTGCGGAGCGAGGAGGCGGCGATGGCGAACGCGACAGTGTCGGACCTGGTGGTCGGCCGGTTGGGGGACTGGGGTGTGGACCGGGTCTTCGGCTACTCCGGCGACGGCATCGACGGGATCATGGGCGCGCTGCGCCGCGCTGGCCGACCCGAGTTCGTGCAGGCCCGGCACGAGGAGACGGCGGCGTTCATGGCGTGCGGGCACGCGAAGTACACCGGCGGGCTGGGAGTGTGCCTGTCCACCCAGGGGCCCGGCGCTGTGCACCTGCTCAACGGCCTCTACGACGCCCGGCTGGACTCCCAGCCGGTGCTCGCGATCGTCGGCCAGCAGGTGACCTCGGTGCTGGGCAGCGGCTACCAGCAGGAGATCGACCTCGTCCGGCTCTACGGCGACGTCTGCTCCCAGTTCGTGCAGACCGCGTACACGGCCGAGCAGCTGCCGATGCTGCTCGACCGGGCGATCCGCTCCGCCCTGGCGACCCGTAGCCCGACCTGCGTGATCCTGCCGCACGACGTGCAGACCGCCCCCGCCCCCGATCTGGGCGCGCGTCAGCACGGGATCATGGTGACCAGCCCGGGGATGCCGGTGCCCGAGCTCCGCCCGCGCGCCGAGGACCTTCGTGCCGCGGCCGACCTGCTGGATGCGGGCCAACGGGTGGCGATTCTGGTGGGACAGGGCGCCCGCGACGCCGCCACCGAGGTGACTGAGCTGGCTGAGGCGCTCGGCGCGGGGGTGGCCGCGTCGCTACTGGGCAAGCCGGTGCTGGACGAGTCCCTGCCGTTCCACACCGGGGTGATGGGGCATCTGGGCAGCACCGCCAGCAGCGTACTGATGGGGGAGTGCGACACCCTGATCATCGTCGGCAGCAACGACCCCTGGTCGGAGTTCTACCCCGCTCCCGGTCAGGCACGGGCGGTGCAGATCGACATCGACGGCCGACGCATCGGTGTGCGGTACCCGGTGGAGGTGCCGCTGCTCGGTGACGCCGCCACGACCATCCGTGCCCTGCTGCCGTTGCTCGCGCCCAGACCGGACCGGAGCTGGCGGCAGCGCGTCGAGGGTGCGGTGACCCGCTGGCGGGACATCGCCCGGCAGCGGGCCACCGCCGACGCCGACCCGCTCAATCCGCAGTACGTGCTGCACGCGCTCAGCGACCGGCTGCCCACCGACGCGCAGGTGTCGGTGGACGTCGGGTCGGTGACGTACTGGTACGCGCGGCACCTGCGGTTGCCCGTCGGCGTCGACGCGCACCTGTCCAGCACCCTGGCCTCGATGGGCTCGGCGCTGCCGTACGGGCTGGCCGCGAAGCTCGCCACCCCGGACCGCCCGGTGGTGGCGTTGGCCGGCGACGGGGCGATGCAGATGAACGGACTGGCCGAGCTGCTGACCGTCGCGCACCGGTGGCGGAAGTGGGCGGACCCGCGCTTCGTGGTGCTGGTGCTGCACAACCGGGACCTGGCCGAGGTCAGCTGGGAGCAGCGGGAGATGGAGGGCGATCCCCGCTTCGTCGAGTCCCAGCGCCTGCCCGACGCCCCGTACGCCCTCTGGGCCGAGCTGCTGGGCCTGCACGGACTTCGGGTCACCACGCCCGGCGAGGTCGACACGGCCTGGGACCGTGCCCTGTCGGCGGACCGGCCCACGCTCATCGAGGCGGTGGTGGATCCGGCGATCCCGCTGCTCCCGCCAGCACAGCCGTACGAGAAGGTCGAGGCGATGTACCGGGCGCTCGGCCGGGAGGACACCGATCTGGGCCGGCGGGCGCTGGCACACCTCCGCCGGGAGCGAGCCACGGAGGGCTTCGACGACCCGCAGTGACGGCGGCATTCGGCGGACGGGAGGGGCCGTTCGAGCCCACGGATCGGCGGTCGCGCGACGAAGTGCGCTGACTCTCCCGTGTTTGTGCTGACCCGGACGGGAGAAGTGTGACGATCAGAGGCGGAGGGGGAGTCTGATGAGGCAGGCGCGGCCGTCGGTGCACGCCTTCGTGGGCACCGCGCTGGCGATCGTCGTTGCCGGTGCGGTCGCGGTCCTCACCCATCAGCCGTGGTTGTTCCCCAGTCTCGGGCCGGCGGTGATGCTGCACGTGGAGAAGCCGGACGCGCCGCAGTCGTCGCCGCGCAGCACACTCATCGGGCACGGGGTGGCCCTGCTCGCCGGGTACGCGTTCCTGGTCGCCTGCGGACTGTCCGACGACCCCTCGGCGCTCCAGGAGGGGGTCGACGGGCCGCGGATCGTCGCGGCCGCCGGGTCGGTGGCGGTCACCACGGCGGTGCTGGTGCTGCTGAAGGCGTCGCATCCACCGGCGGGCGCGACGACACTGATCGTGAGTCTGGGCCTGCTGCGCACCCCGGCACAGTTGCTCATCGCTGCCGGCGCGGTGGTACTGGTCACCGTGGTGAACTGGCTGTACGGGCGGGTGTCGGCCCGGCCCATGCCGGTGTGGGCGGCGTCCGACCCGTCATCGAGAGGAGCACGGAATGGTTGACCGGATCGCTGATCCCTGGGGTGAGCGGACCCCGTACGGGCCGGGGCAGGAGTGGCCGGTCCGGGTGGACCGGTTCCTCGACGGCGACCGCACCGAGGCGGATGTCGATCGGTGGGCCCAGTCGGCGTCGGTGTTGCACTCCAACGGAGACGCCATGGACATCGCGGTCGCCGACGGCAGGATCGTCGGGGTGCGTGGCCGCGCGGCCGACCGGATCAATCGGGGACGGCTCGACCCGAAGGATCTCTACGGCTGGCAGGCCAACCACAGCTCGGACCGGCTGACCCGCCCGCTGGTCCGCGACGGTGACCGCCTGGTCGAGGCGGACTGGGACACGGCGATGGGCCGGATCGTCGCGCGCTCGAAGGAACTACTGGCCGGGCCGGGCGGGTGGGGTCACTTCGGCTTCTACACCACCGGGCAGCTGTTCCTGGAGGAGTACTACGCCCTCGGCGTTATCGGAAAGGCCGGTCTGGGCACCCCGCACATGGACGGCAACACCCGGTTGTGCACCGCCACGGCCGCGGCGGCGCTGAAGGCCAGCTTCGGCACCGACGGGCAGCCGGGGTCGTACACCGACGTCGACCACTGCGACGCGATTGCGCTGTGGGGCCACAACGTCGCCGAGACCCAGACGGTGCTCTGGATGCGGATGCTGGACCGGCGGCGGGGCCCGAACCCGCCGGCGATGCTCGCGGTCGACCCACGCGCCACCCCGGTCGCGCGGGAGGCCGACCTGCACCTCGCCGTCCGCAACGGCACGAACATGGCCCTGATGAACGGGCTGCTCCGCGAGATCATCCAGCGCGGCTGGTACGACTCCGACTACGTCGACGCGCACACCCTCGGGTTCGAGGAGCTGTGCCGGACGGTCGACGGTTATCCGCCCAGCCGGGTGGCCGACATCTGCGACGTCCGGGCCGCCGACGTGGAACGCGCCGCCGAGCTGCTGGGCTCCTCTGAGCGGCTGCTGTCGACGGTTCTCCAGGGTTTCTACCAGTCCAACCAGGCCACCGCCGCCTCGTGCGCCGTCAACAACGTGCACCTGCTCCGCGGCATGATCGGTCGTCCCGGCGCCGGCATCTACCAGATGAACGGCCAGCCCACGGCCCAGAACACCCGGGAGACGGGTGCCGACGGCGACCTGCCCGGCCTCCGGAACTGGGACAACGAGCAGCACATCGCGGAGCTGGCACGGCTGTGGAACGTCGAGCCCGACACCATTCCGCACTGGGCGCCGCCGACGCACGCCATGCAGATCTTCCGGTACGCGGAGCAGGGCTCGATCAAGCTGCTCTGGATCTCCGCCACCAACCCGGCGGTATCCCTGCCCGACCTGTCGCGCATCCGGCGGATCCTCAGCCAGCCGGAGCTGTTCGTGGTGGTGCAGGACCTGTTCCTGACCGAGACCGCCGAGCTGGCCGACGTGGTGCTGCCCGGCGCGACCTGGGGTGAGAAGACCGGCACCTTCACAAGCGTCGACCGCACCGTGCACATCTCGGAGAAGGCCGTCGACCCGCCCGGCGAGGCCCGCACCGACCTGGACATCTTCCTCGACTACGCCCGGCGGATGGACTTCCGCGACCGCGACGGCGCGCCGCTGATCCGGTGGACCGGGCCGGAGGAGGTGTTCGAGGCGTGGAAGGAGTGCTCCCGGGGGCGGCCGTGCGACTACACCGGCATCACCTACGAGCGACTGCGGGGCGGCTCCGGCATCCAGTGGCCCTGCAACGAGGAACACCCCGACGGCACCGAACGGCTCTACACCGACGGCCGGTTCAACACCGACCCCGACTACTGCGAAACGTACGGGCAGGACCTCGCCACGGGTGCCGAGTTCACCGAGCCCGAGTACCGCGCCAAGGAACCGAAAGGTCGGGCGTTTCTGCACACCGTCGACTACCAGCCCTCGCCCGAGGTGCCCGACGAGGAACACCCGATGCTGCTCACCACCGGGCGTACCGTCTACCAGTTCCACACCCGCACCAAGACCGGCCGCGCCCCGCAGCTCAACCAGGCCGCCCCGGACGTGTGGGTGGAGCTCAACCCGGCCGACGCCGACCGGCTCGGTATCGCCGAGGGTGACCTGGTCGGTGTCTCCTCGGCGCGCGGTGGCATCCAGGCCCGCGCCCGGCCCTGCGGCATCCGCCCCGGGGTGGTGTTCCTGCCGTTCCACTACGGCTACTTCGACCAGGACCCGGCCGAGCGCACACCGCGTGCCGCCAACGAGCTGACCATCACCGCCTGGGACCCGGTCTCCAAGCAACCCCTCTTCAAGGTGGCCGCCGTCGCGGTGGCGAAACTCGCCGACGGGCGGGGCGTACCCTCGCCGGCGCCGACGGTCGGCGGCAGCGAGCCGCCCCCGGGCGCCAACGTGCCCGCGACCGTCGGCGGACCGGCCGCCCAGGCAACCAGCGGGAAGGAGTGAACCGTGCACCTCGCCCACTACCTCGGCCTGCTGCACCGCGCACAGGTCAACCTCGCCGACGCGTTCCGGCAGGTCGCCGAGGCCCACGCCGAGGAGCCCGACATCCAGCACCTCTGCCAGCAGCAGGCCCAGCGCTGCGACGCGCACGCCGAACGCCTGCAGCCGTTCGCCGCCCGCTACGCCGAGGAGGCACCCGACGAGCCGGACCGGCTGCACTCGCAGCTGTTCACCGGCACCCGCACCGGCGGCCTCGGTCTCCTGCGCGACCTGCAGGACCTGTACCTGATGGCGGCCGAGTGCGACATCGCCTGGACCGTCGTCGGACAGGCCGCCCACGGGGCTCGGGACGAGGAGCTGCTCGCGACGGTGCAGGGCTGCGAGGGGGAGACCGCGATCCAGCTCAAGTGGCTGCGTTCCAGGATGAAGCAGGCCGCTCCGCAGGCCCTCGTCGTCGCCGACTGAAGGCCGCCGACCACGTCGGCCCACAGGCTCTTCGGCTGTCTCGGCATGGCCGGGGCGCGGGTCGGTAGCGCAGGTGTGCCGAAACCCGATCAAGGAGATGACCATGACGATCACCATGTCGATGCTGGAGACCTATCCGAAGTCGATCAACCTCGACCGGGCGAAGCTGGCCACGACCATCGACACGCTCAACGGCTGCGCGCAGGCGTGCACGGCCTGCGCGGACGCCTGCCTGAGCGAGGACAGCGTCGCCGAGTTGACCAAGTGTGTGCGTACCGACCTGGACTGCGCCGACATCTGCACCACCACCGCCCGGGTGCTGTCCCGGCACACCGGCTACGACGCCAACATCACCCGCACCCTGCTGGAGGCCTGCGCCACCGCCTGCAGGTCCTGTGGTGACGAGTGCGCCCGGCACGCGCAGATGCACGAACACTGCCGGATCTGCGCCGATGTGTGCCGAGCCTGCGAGCAGGCCTGCCGCGACCTGCTGGCGACCATCAGCTGAGCGCGCGGAGGCGGTCGGCCAGAGTGTCGCGGAAGAAGTCGAGGAAACCGTCGGGGTCAGGGCCGGCGTTCTGCAGCACGAGGTGGTCGAAGCCCGCGTCCACGAACTTGCGCACGGCCTGGACGTGGGTCTCGGGGTCGGGGCCGACCGCGAACTGCTGCCGGATGTCGTCCTCCGTGACGGTGCGGGACGCGGCGTCGAAGTTGACCGGATTGGGCAGCTCACTCATCACCTTCCAGCCGGTGACCGCCCACCGGCTGGTCTGCCAGGCCGCCCGCACCGCCTGCTGCTCGTCGGTGGCCCACGCCACCGGCACCTCGGCGTAGCGCGGCCCTGTCCCGCCGCCGCGCTGGTAGGCCTGCACGAGGTCGGGTTCGGGCTCGGTGGCGAACAGGCCGTCACCGAGCTCGGCGGCGATCGCCACCGACGCGGGGCCACTGGCCGCGACGGCGATGACCGGTGCCCGCTCGGGCAGATCGAACACCCGCGCGTCCTCCAGCTGGAGGTGCTTGCCCTCGTATGACTGGTAACCACCGGACCACAGCAGCCGGATGATCTCCAAGGCCTCGCGCAGCCGCTCGTGCCGACCGCGCGCGCTGGGGAACCCCTGGCCGACGACGTGCTCGTTGAGCCGCTCGCCGGCGCCCACGCCGAGGGTGAACCGGCCGTCGGAGACGATTGCCAGAGTGGCGGCCGCCTGCGCGATGATCGCCGGGTGGTAGCGCGTGGTCGGGCAGGTCACCCCCGTGGCCAGGCCGACCCGCTCGGTCTGCGCGGCGATCGCCCCGAACACCGTCCAGGTGAACGACGAATGGCCCTGGACATCCAGCCACGGGTGGTAGTGGTCGCTCATCTCGACGAAGTCGAAGCCCACCTGCTCGGCGCGGACCGCCTGTCGGATGATCTCCTTCGGGCCGAATCCCTCGGTGGACAGCTTGTACCCGATCCGCATGCCGTTCTCCTTGACCGGTCCGTGCCGCTCCTGTCCGTCACCCTCTCACCGATCCAGCGCGGAGAAGCCGGGTTCCGCCGGTCCTCAGCCCGGCAGGGTGATGCCGCCGATCGGAGCGAGCACCTCGCCGGTGTAGTAGGACGACAGCCGGTCGCTGGCGAAGAACACGTACGAGGGAGCGATCTCGTCCGGCTGCGCGGCGCGTCCCATCGGCACCTGCTGGCCGAACTCCTGCACCTTGTCCGCGGGGAACGTGGCGGGGATCAGGGGCGTCCAGACCGGTCCGGGGGCGACGCAGTTGACCCGGATCCGCTTCTTGATCAGGGATTGCGCGAGGGAGTAGGTGAGGGCGATGATCGCGCCCTTGGTGGCCGAGTAGTCGATCAGATGGCCGTTGCCCTTGAGCCCGTTGATCGAGGCCGTGTTGATGATCGCCGAGTTCTCCGGTAGGTGGTCGAGGGCCGCCCTGGTCACCCGGTAGTAGCTGTGGATGTTCACGGCGAAGGTGTGCTGCCACTGCTCTTCCGAGATTTCGGTGAGCGAGTTGGCGTTCTGTTGGTAGGCGACGTTGTTCACCAGGAGGTCCAGGCCGCCGAGTTCTCCTACCGCGCGGGTGACCACCTCGGCGCAGTGCCGGGGGTCGGCCAGGTCGCCCGGGAGCAGCACGCACCGCTGTCCCGTCGCCTCCACCAGTTCGGCGGTACGTCGGGCGTCGTCGTCCTCGCTGAGGTAGGCCACGGCGACGTCCGCGCCTTCCTTGGCGAAGGCGACCGCGACGGCCCGCCCGATGCCCGAGTCGCCACCGGTCACCAGAGCTCGCCTGCCTCGGAGCAGGTCACGGCCGGCGTACTCGGCCATCTCGTCGCGGGGTCGAGGGTCCATGCCGGCGGTCTCACCGGGGTAGGGCTGCTCCTGCGGACTCGGGTCGGGCATTTGATCAGCAGAGGTCACCTCCTGCCTATACCCGCCGATTCACGCATGAATCTGCGCCAAGCCACCGGCTTCCGACTCATGGCAGGACCGCGAGCAGGGCCCGGCGAGCCCCGACGTTCGCCACCTCGCTGTCCAGCGTGCGGTCGAGCAGTTCCGCGAGACGAGGTACGAGAAACGGTGCCACCGCGACCGTGCGGGGCTCGACGGGACCGGTGCTGATGCCGGGCGGCATCCGGCCCCAGTTCCACCAGACATGATCGCCGGCGGGGTTGGCCGGATCGGCGATGCCGGACACGACCCGCCGGAGCACGCGGTACTCGCCGGGCCGTAGATGGATCACGGCCGGGCGGTCGTCGGCCTGCCCGAACAGGCGCATGAGGTCCAGCTCGGTGACCGGCCCGGCGCGCAGCGCCGCCACCGAGCCGTCCACCGCGCCCTGGTTGGTGTGCTCGCTGGCGAGCACCAGCCCGGCGTCCGCCCCGGTGCTCTGGTGCAGCGCTCGAGCGAGGAGACCGGGAAGGTAGTGCGCCGCGCCGGTGCGGCCCAGCCAGTCGTGTCGGCTCTGCCCGAGGACGTTCGCGGCCGCGGCGTCGAGGGCGTCGACGGCCTGATCGCGTCGCTGCGGCTGCCGGGCGGGCACCGGATGGACGCCGCGGATCTGGGCGCGACCGGCGCCGGACGGCAGGTCGGCCACGAGGACGGACGCCGCGAAGATGTGCGGGTGCCCGAAGGGGACACCGCCGAGTGCGCCCACCCAGGAGCCGGGAGTGTGTCCGCCCAGGACGAGATCGACGCTGGTGATCCACGGCCTGGTGAGGGTGGCCAGCCGGTCGGTACGGGCGCCCGTGGCGGTGCTGCCGGGCTGCGGCCACCAGTCCACGCCGTCGTGCAGGAGGACGACCACCCAGCGTGCGTCGTTGGCGCGCAGGTCGGCGCTGAGGTGGGCGACCCGTTGTGGCCAGTCGTCGAGCGGCGGCGGGGCGCCGGCGAACCGGTGGGTGAACGGGTGGGTCAGCCCGATCACACCGACGGGACCACCGGGGGTGTCGATGATCGTGGACGCTGGTAGCCCGACGTCGACGTTCGCGCACAGCACCGGATAGGGCAACAGCCCGGCAGCCGCCCGCAGCGCCGGTACGCCATCGTCGAATTCGTGGTTGCCGGCGGCGGCCGCGTCGATGGGCAACCGCGCCAACTCATGCCATGGCCGGCGCCCCAGCAGTGGTTGTACCGGCCCGACGGCAAGATCGCCCGCGTCCAGCCAGAGGGTTGGTTGCGACTCACGCTCCCGCTCCAGCAGCTCCGCCACCCCGGCGCAGGTGCCGGCGGTGCCGTAACTCGTCCGCAGTGGCACGAAGGCCGCGCCCAGGTCGGTGGTGGCCAGGATCCGCACGGCGGTGCCGGGCCGCGCGTTCGGCAAGGTATCCATCACCTCGAATGTAGGACAGGTGGCGGGGGTAGGCGAACTGTTTGCCCAGGTTCGACCGTGATCAGCGGGGGATGGGTGGCCGGAATCTCCACACCGGACGCCCGCTCCCGAAGAAGTCGATGATCTACAGGTTGGGCCAGACTCGCGGGGGTACGGATCTACCCATGCGCGTCCTTGGCATCAACGCGATCTTCCACGACCCCGCAGCCGCCCTGGTGGTGGACGGTCAGGTGGTGGCCGCCGCCGAAGAGGAGCGGTTCAGCCGCCGCAAGCACGGCAAGCGACCCGTTCCCTTCTCCGCGTGGGAGCTGCCCGAGTTGTCCGCTGGCTGGTGCCTGGCCAGCGCGGGGGTGGACGTCGACAGCCTCGACGCGGTCGCGTACTCCTTCGACCCCGGTCTCTGCGGCGACGTGGCCGAGCTGGGACTCGACGACCCGTGGGACTGGCTGCGCGTGGACTACGCGCGGCGAGCCCCGCAGTTCCTCGCCGCCGCCCTGCCCGGGCTCGACCCGGAGAAGGTGCGGTTCGTGCCGCACCACGTGGCACACGCCGCGTCGGCCGGGCTGGCTGCCCCGACGGCCGGCGACGACACCGCTGTGCTGGTGCTCGACGGGCGCGGCGAGGTGGCCAGCCACCTGGCCGGCGTCTACCGCGACGGACGGTTGTCGTCGCTGTACTCGCAGCGGCTCCCGCACTCGCTCGGCCTGCTCTACGAGGACCTGACCCGTCACCTCGGCTTCCTGCACTCCAGCGACGAGTACAAGGTGATGGCGCTGGCGTCCTACGGCCGGCCCCGGCATCTCCCCGCGCTCCGCGAGCTGGTCCGGGTCACCGACGACGGCGGTTTCCACGTCGAGCGGATCGACTGGGCCAGCCTCGCCAAGGCGCGGCCCGCCGACGGGGAGATGGGCGGCGACCACGCCGACCTGGCCTCCAGCGTGCAGGCCAGGTTGGAGGAGGTCATCCTCGACCTGTCCCGCTGGCTGTACGACGCCGGCGGCGGTCCCACCACCCTGGCGATGGCCGGCGGCGTGGCGCTGAACTGCGTGGCCAACGCGCGCATCGCGGCGGAGGGGCCGTACCGAAAGGTCTGGGTGCAGCCGGCGGCCGGCGACGCGGGCACCGCGCTGGGCGCGGCCCTGCACGTCGCCGGCGAGCTGGGCGACCGGTCGACGCCCATGGCCGGGGTGGACCTCGGCCGGGGCTGGTCGGACGAGCAGTTGGAGGCCGAGCTGCGCCGGGCGGCGCTGCCGTACACGCGGCCGGAGTCGATCGCCGCCGAGGCCGCCCGCGTGCTCGCCGACAACGGGATCGTCGCCTGGTATCAGGGGCGCAGCGAGTATGGTCCCCGGGCGCTGGGCCACCGGTCGTTGCTCGCCCACCCCGGTGACCCGGCGACCACCGCCCGGATGAACGACGTCAAGGGCCGCGAGCAGTTCCGGCCGATCGCCCCGATGGTCCACGCGGATCGCTTCGCGGACATCTTCGAGGGCACGTACCCCAGTCCCTACATGCTCTTCGTGCACCGGGTGAAGCCGGAGTGGCGTGACCGGATCCCGGCCGTCACCCACGTCGACGGCACCGCCCGGGTGCAGACCGTTCACCCGGAGACGGAGCCTCTGGTGGCCGAGCTGCTGACCGGGTTCGAGCGGCTCACCGGGCTGCCGGTGGTGGTGAACACCTCGTTGAACACCGCCGGCCGTCCCATGGTGGACACGCCCCGCGAGGCGATGGAGCTGTTCGGCTCCGCGCCGGTCGACCTGCTCGCCCTCGGCCCGTTCGCGGTGCACCGGCGGGCGCCGGGCGGCAACCCATGATCAGCATCGTCGTTCCGACGCTCGGCCGGCCCAGCCTCGCCATTCTGCTGGACGCCCTCGCCGGCCAGCTCGCCGAGCTGCCCGAGGTCGAGGTGCTGCTCGTCGACGACCGGCGCGACGACACCGGTGAGCTGGCGGTGCCGGGCGCCCTCGCGGCGTACACGAAGGTGCTGCGCGGCCTGGCCGCGGGCCCGGCGGCCGCCCGCAACCTGGGCTGGCGGGAGGCCCGGGGCGGGTGGGTGGTCTTCCTCGACGACGACGTGGTGCCGAGCCCGGACTGGGCCCGGCGGCTGCGGAACGACCTCCGTGTGGCCGACCGGGTGGGTGGCGTGCAGGGCGTGGTGGTGGTGCCGCCGCCGGCCGGGCGCCGCCCGACCGACTGGGAACGCGGCACCGCGGGCCTCGCCGAGGGGCGGTGGATCACCGCCGACATGGCCTACCGGCGGGCGGCGCTGGCCGCCGTCGGGGGCTTCGACGAGCGTTTTCCTCGCGCCTACCGCGAGGACGCCGAGCTGGCGCACCGGGTGCGGCTCGCCGGCTGGGACCTGGTCCGGGGCCGGCGCCGGGTGACCCATCCGGTACGCCCGGAGAGTCGCTGGGTCAGCCTGCGCAACCAGCGGGGCAACGCCGACGACGCGCTGCTGCGCCGGCTGTACGGCCGCACCTGGCGCAGCCAGCTCGACCTGCCCGGCGGCCGGCGGTCGCGGCACGTCGCGGTCACCGCGGCCGGCGCTGTCGCGCTGGCCGGCCTGGCGCTGCGCGCCGTGCACCGTCACCACTGTCGGCGGCGCGTCCTCGGCGTGGTGGCCGGTGTGTCGGCGCTGGGCTGGGCGGCCGGCACCGCCGAGTTCGCCCGGGTCCGCGTCCTGCCGGGCCCCCGCACCCGGGACGAGGTTCTCACCATGCTGGTGACCAGTGCGCTCATTCCGCCGCTCGCGGTCGCCCGCTGGGTGGGCGGCTGGTGGCGAATCCGGGCGGTGCCCGCCGGGGCGCTGGTCACGGCAGACCGGCCGGCGACGACGGATGGGCCCGCACCGCGCCGGGCCCGCACAACGGAGGCGGCATGACGCCGCCCGGGCCCGCGCTCTACGACACCGTGCTGCTCGACCGGGACGGCACGCTCGTGGAGGACGTGCCCTACAACGGTGACCCGGAGAAGGTCCGACCGGTGCCTGGCGCCCGACCGGCCCTCGACCGGCTGCGCGCCGCCGGGCTCCGCCTCGCCGTGGTCACCAATCAGTCCGGACTGGCCCGCGGCCTGTTCACCGAGCGGCAGATGCTCGCGGTGCACGCGCGGATCGAGGAACTGCTCGGCCCCTTCGACGACTGGGTGATCTGCCCGCACGACGAGACCGACGGCTGCGCCTGCCGCAAGCCGGCCCCCGGCCTGGTGTACGCCGCCGCCCGGTCGCTCGGCACCACTGCCCGGCGCTGTGTCCTGGTCGGCGACATCGGCCGGGACATGGCCGCGGCGCTCGCCGCCGGCGCCAGCGGCATCCTGGTGCCCACCCCTGTCACCCGCCCCGAGGAGATCGCCGCGGCGCCCGCGGTGGCCCCCGACCTTCCCGCGGCGGTGGACGAGATCCTGCGCCGCACGCGCGCCGTCCGTCCGGCCGCACCGCGTACCGGGCGGACCGGCACCGTCCTGGTGGTACGGAGCGACTCCGTCGGGGATGTGCTGGTCACCGGTCCGGGGATCCGAGCCGTCGCGGCCGGCGCGCAGCGGGTGGTGCTGCTCTGCGGGCCGCGCGGCCGGGCCGCCGCCGACCTGCTGCCCGGCGTCGACGACGTGATCGAGTGGCCGTTGCCCTGGATAGACCGCTCGCCCGGGCCGGTCGACCCGGCGGACCTGCGCGCGCTCACCGGCCGGCTCGCCCAGGTCGGTGCCGACGAGGCGGTCGTCTTCACCTCGTACCACCAGTCGCCGCTGCCCATCGCGCTGCTGTTGCGGATGGCCGGCGTCCCCCGAATCAGCGCGATCAGCGACGACTACCCGGGCTCCCTGCTGGACGTCCGACACCAGGTGCCGGTCGGTGTTCCCGAGCCGGAACGCGCGCTCTCCCTCGCCGCCGCGGCCGGGTTCGCGCTCGCACCGGGCGACGAGCCGGCACTGCGGCTGCGAGACGACGTGCTCGGGGCCGCGCAGGTGGCCCTCTCCGACGCCACGGCAGCCTCCGAGGCCCCGGCGACCGCGCTTCCGACCGGTGACTTCGTGGTGGTCCACCCGGGCTCGTCGGCGCCCGCGCGAGCCTGCCCGGCCAACCGCTGCGCCGACATCGTCGCCGCCCTGGTCGCCGGCGGTCACCGTGTCGTCGTCACCGGCGGACCCGACGAGCGGGAGCTCACCGCCCGGGTCAGCGCGGCCGGCGGCACCGACCTGGGCGGGGCGGTCGACCTGGCCGGGCTCGCCCGGATCCTGTCCGGCGCTCGCTGCGTGGTGGTCGGCAACACCGGGCCGGCCCACCTCGCCGCAGCGGTCGGCGTGCCGGTGGTCAGCCTGTTCGCCCCCACCGTCCCGTTCGGGCAGTGGGGGCCGTACCGGGTGCCGACGGTCCGGATCGGCGACGCCGGGGCGGCCTGCCGCGACACCCGGGCGGCTGTCTGCCCGGTCGCCGGTCATCCCTGCCTGTCCGACGTCGACCCGGCCGAGGTGGTCGCCGCCGTACGGGTCCTCGCCCATGGTCCGCCGCACTGAACTGCCAGCTCAGCCCCAACAGCCGCCCTCGAGGAGAGAGATGAACGTACTGCTGTGGCACGTGCACGGCTCCTGGACGACGTCGTTCGTGCACGGAAGACACCGGTACCTGGTGCCGGTCACCGCCGACCGCGGCCCGTACGGGCTGGGCCGGGCGCGGACGTACGACTGGCCGGCGCACGCTGTCGAGGTGGCCCCCGAGGAGCTGCGGGGGACCGAGGTCGACCTGGTCGTGCTGCAACGACCCGAGGAACTGGAGCTGGCCGAACGGTGGCTGGGCCGGCGCCCCGGCCGTGACCTGCCGGCGGTCTACGTCGAGCACAACACCCCCAGGGGCGACGTGCCGAACACCCGGCACCCGATGGCCGACCGCGACGACCTGCTGCTGACCCACGTCACGCACTTCAACGAGCTGTTCTGGGACAGCGGCGGCACCCGCACCGCCGTCGTCGAGCACGGCATCGTGCCACCGAGGGTGGAGTGGACCGGTGACCTGGACCGGCTCGCCGTGGTGACCAACGAGCCGGTACGCCGCTGGCGGGTCACCGGCACCGACCTGATGCCGCGGTTCGCCGCAGTGGCTCCGCTGGACGTCTACGGAATGGGCGTGGCGGGGCTGCCGGAGGCGCTGGCCATCGCCGGTGACCCGGGTGGCCCGGTGACCGGCCACGAGGACCTGCCGCAGGACCGCATGCATGCCGAGGTGGCGCGGCGACGGGCGTACCTGCACCTGTGCCGGTGGACGTCGCTCGGGCTGAGCCTCATCGAGGCGATGGCCATCGGCATGCCGGTGATCGCCCTGGCGACCACCGAGGCCGTCGATGCCGTGCCGCCGGACGCGGGGGTGCTGTCCACCA
Organism: Micromonospora coriariae; assembly: GCF_900091455.1. Lineage (NCBI taxonomy): Bacteria > Bacillati > Actinomycetota > Actinomycetes > Micromonosporales > Micromonosporaceae > Micromonospora > Micromonospora coriariae. The sequence goes on from NZ_LT607412.1 coordinate 5,254,849, forward strand.
GGGTCGACACCCTGGTCGAGGCGGCCCGCTGGCTCGCCGGGGACCGCGAGGCGGCTCTCCGGCTGGGAGCGCGGGCGCGCGAGGTGACGAAGCAACGGTTCGGGCTCGACCGGTTCCTCGCTGACTGGGACCGGCTGCTGGAGGAGGAGACATGCGGGTCGCGATGATTTCGGAGCACGCCAGTCCATTGGCCGTCCTTGGCGAGGAGGACGCCGGCGGCCAGAACACCCACGTCGCGGAGCTGGCGGCCGCGCTCGTCGATGAGGGCCACGACGTGCGGGTCTACACCCGCCGTGACTCGGCCACCCTGCCCGAGGCGGTGCCCACGCCCTACGGCTACCAGGTGTGGCACGTTCCGGCCGGCCCACCCCGGCGGGTGCCCAAGGACGAACTGCTGCCGTACCTGGGCGAGTTCGGCAGCTGGCTGGCGGACACCTGGCGGCGCGGCGACTGGACTCCGGAGGTGGCCCACGCGCACTTCTGGATGAGTGGGCTGGCCACAGTGCACGCCGGCCGCCGCATCGGGGTGCCGACCGTGCTCACCTACCACGCGTTGGGCACGGTCAAGCGGCGTCACCAGGGCACAATGGACACCAGCCCGCCGGGGCGGATCGGTTACGAGCGGGCGCTCGGTCGGGCAGCCGACCGGATCATCGTGCAGTGCGCCGACGAGGTCCGGGAACTGGTGCGGATCGGCGTACCCCGGTCCCGGATGACGTTGGTCCCCTCCGGTGTCAACCAGCAGGTGTTCCGTCCGGACGGGCCGGCCGCGCCGCGTGGCCCGAGCGGGCCACGCATCCTCACCGTCGGCCGGATGGTGGAGCGCAAGGGTTTCCTGGACGTGGTCCGGGCGCTGCCCGCCGTGCCGCACGCCGAGTGTGTGGTGGTCGGCGGCCCGCCGGCGGACCTGCTCGCGGCCGACACCTTCGCCCGTCGGCTGTCCGCGGCGGCCGAGTCGTGCGGGGTCGGTGACCGGGTCAAGCTGGTCGGCGGTGTGCCCCGCGAGGAGATGGCCGCCTGGTACCGCTCGGCGGACGTGCTGGTCGCCGCTCCCTGGTACGAGCCGTTCGGGCTCACCCCGCTGGAAGGGATGGCGTGCGGGGTGCCGGTGATCGGCACCAACGTCGGCGGGATCGCCGACACCGTCGTGGACGGGCTCACCGGCGACCTGGTCCCGCCGCGCGATCCCCGCGCGTTGAGCACCGCGATCCGGCGGCTCCTCGCCGACAAGGTCCGCCGCTTCGCGTACGCCACGGCGGCGCTGGACCGGATCCGCTGCCTGTACTCGTGGAAGCGTTGCGCCGAACAGCTTGGCGGCGTCTACGCGGCGGTGGCCACGCTCACCCGTCCCGCGCAGGCGGTGGTGTGATGACCCGCCACGACACCCTCGACGCGCACCTCGCCGGACTGGCCGCCGCGCTGCTGCCCTACCGCAGGGAGGCCGAGCGACTGTCCGTCTGGGGCAACGAGCTGGCCTGGACCCTGGCCGGGGGTGGACGGATCCTGGTGGCCGGTAACGGCGGCAGCGCCGCCGAGGCGCAGCATCTCACAGCTGAACTGGTCGGGAAGCTCCGCGACGACCGGGAGCCGCTGTCCGCCATCGCCCTGCACGCGGAGACCTCCGCGCTGACCGCGATCGGGAACGACTACGGCTACGACGAGGTCTTCGCCCGCCAGGTTCGCGCCCACGGCCGCCCCGACGACATCCTGCTGCTCATGTCCAGCAGCGGCAGCAGCAGGAATCTGCTCACCGCCGCCCGCGCCGGCCGCCGGACCGGACTGCGCTGCTGGGCCTTCACCGGCCCGGCCCCCAATCCCCTCGCCGACCTGTGCGATGACGTGCTCGCCGTGCCGTCCCCGGACAGTCAGGTGGTGCAGGAGCTGCACCTGGTCTCCACGCATCTGCTCTGCGAGTTCGTGGACCAGGCTCTGCCGCTGGTCCGACAGCTCCGTACCGTCCCCGTGCCGCCGCCCTGGGCCGACCCGAGCACGCGGCGGACCGTCCCGTTCCAGGGCGGGTCGCCGGCCACCGCGACGGTGGGTCACCGGACGAACGGGCATTCGCACAACGGGCATTCGCACAGCGGAAACCCGCACAACGGACGCGGATTCACCGGCACCGGTTGGGCGGCGTCGTGACCGGGCAGCTCGTCGTGGTCGGCGACACCCTGCTGGACCGGGACGTCACCGGGACTGTCAGCCGGATCTGTCCGGACGCCCCCGCGCCGGTACTCGATGAGGGCTCGGCGGTGGACCGGCCCGGTGGCGCCGGGTTGGCCGCCCAGCTCGCGGCCGCGCACGGCACCGAGGTCGCCCTGGTCACCGGGCTGGCCGGGGACGCCGGCGGGGCGCGTCTGACCGAACTGCTGAGCGACGCCGGGGTCAAGGTGTATCCGCTGCGCCTGCCCGGCGCGACCAGCGAGAAGATCCGGCTGAGGGCCGGCGGGCAGACCCTGCTCCGCCTGGACCGGGGAGGTGAACCGCAGCGGCCGGACGAACCGCCGGAGGCGGTGCTGGAGGTGCTCGCCCGAGCCCGAGCCATCCTGGTCAGCGACTACGGCCGCGGGCTGGTACGGCAACCCGCGTTGCGCGCGGCGCTCGCCGAGGCATCCGCGCCGATCGTGTGGGACCCGCACCCGCGCGGTCCGGCCGCCGTGCCGGGGGCCCGGCTGACCACGCCGAACCTGGCCGAGCTGCGGCACCTCACCGGCGACGCGGGCCAGGGTTCCGCGCTCTCCACGGCCATCCGGGCCGGGCACGAACTGCGCCGCCGCTGGCGGGCCGGCGGGGTCGCGGTGACGATGGGCCCGGACGGCGCGCTGCTCTGCCACTCCAGCGGCACTCCGCTGATCGTTCCGCCCCCGTCCGCGCTCGATCGTGTCGAGGACACCTGTGGCGCCGGAGACCGGTTCGCCGCCACCGCCGCCCTGGCCCTCGGCGACGGCGCGACGGCCTCCGAGGCGGTCGGCATGGCGGTCGCCGCCGCGTCGGAGTACGTGGCGGCGGGCGGGGCGACCGGTCTGCACCGCCCGCCGCGGCGCGAACCGAGGCCGACCGCGGCGCGTTCGGCCGAGCAGGTGCTGGCGAAGGTACGCGCCGACGGCGGCACAGTGGTCGCCACCGGAGGCTGCTTCGACCTGCTGCACGCCGGGCACGTCGCCACCCTCCAGGCGGCCCGTCGACTCGGCGACTGCCTGGTGGTGTGCCTCAACTCCGACCGCAGCGTACGAGGGCTCAAGGGACCGGAGCGTCCGGTCGACTCCGAGCAGGACCGCGCCCGCCTCCTGGCCGCGCTGGACTGCGTCGACGCGGTGGTGGTCTTCGACGAGCCGACCCCGCACCGGGTGCTGGGCCGGCTGCGGCCCGACATCTGGGTCAAGGGCGGTGACTACGCCGGGGACGGTCGTCCCGAGCTGCCCGAGGCGGAACTGATCCACCGCTGGGGCGGGCAGGTGGTCACCGTCCCGTACCTGACCGGCCGGTCGACCACCGCCACCATCACCGCCGCGCGCCAGCGCGGCCTCCACCTCGTCAGGGGAGCGGTATGAGCAGGGACATGAACGGCAGGAGCATCCTCGTCACCGGCGGTTCGAGCGGACTCGGCGCCGCCGTGGTGGCCGCGGTGGCAAAGGCCGGCGGACGGCCGTACGTGCTGGATCAGCGGCCCCCGGCGGTCGAGGTGCCCTGGGCCGGGTGTGACCTGGCCGACGCCCGGGCCGCCGAGGCCGCCACCCGACGGCTCGCCGAGCAGGCCGGTGGCCTGGACGGGCTGGTGACCGCCGCCGGTATGGACGTGCCGGGGCGGCTGACCGACGTGCCGGGCGAGACCTGGGACCGGATCGTGGCGATCAACCTGCTCGGCACCGCCGCGGTCGTCCGGGCAGCGGTGCCGTACCTGGAACGCTCGCACGGAACGGTGGTCACCGTGGCGTCCACACTGGGTGTCAAGGCGGTCAGCGACGCGACCGCGTACTGCGCCGCGAAATTCGGCGTGGTCGGCTTCACCCGGGCTCTCGCGGCCGAGCTGGCCGGCGCGGTGGGCGTCACGCTCCTCATCCCGGGTGGCATGCGGACCGCGTTCTTCGACGATCGGGACGAGAAGTACAAGCCCGGGCCGGACGCTGTCCTCAACGACCCGGCGGACACCGCCGAGGCGGTTCTGTTCGCTCTCGGGCAACCGCCCGGCTGCGCGGTACGCGAGCTGGTGGTCTGCGCGGAGCAGGAGTCGTCGTACCCGTGATCCTCGTGCTCCGGGCGCTCGGCGTCGGTGACCTCGCCACCGGCGTGCCGGCCATCCGCGCCCTACGGGCCGCGTACCCCGACAAGGAGCTGGCGCTTGTCGCGCCACGGTGGCTGAGCCCGCTGGTCGACCTGGTCGGCGGTGTGGACCGGCTCATCGAGGCGGACGGGCTGGGCCACCTGAGGTGGTCCGGCCCGCCGCCGGAGCTGGCGGTCAATCTGCACGGCCGGGGGCCGCAGTCACACCACATGCTCGCCAGGGTCGGGCCGCGTCGGCTGTTCGCCTTCGCCAACGCCGAGGCAGGGCACGGGGACGGCCCACAGTGGCGGGCCGACGAGCACGAGGTGGACCGGTGGTGCCGGATGCTCGCCTGGTACGGCATTCCCGCCGACCGCGGCGATCTGGCGCTGATCCGCCCCGGGGCGGGCGGACTGCCGACCGGGGTCAGCGTCGTGCACCCCGGCGCGAAGGCGGCGCAGCGGCGCTGGCCACCGGTGCGCTTCGCGGCGGTCGCTCGGACGCTGGCCGACCAGGGGCACCGGGTGGTGGTCACCGGCAACCCGGGGGAGCGGGGCATCGCCGCGGAGGTCGCGCGCCGGGCCGGGCTTCCCGACGACGCCGTGCTGGCCGGGAGGACGAATCTCGGCGAGCTGGCCACCCTGGTCGCCCACGCTCGCCTGGTGCTCAGCGGTGACACCGGCGTCGGTCACCTGGCGACCGCGTACGCCACCCCGTCGGTGCTGCTGTTCGGCCCGGTGCCACCCGCGCACTGGGGCCCACCGCCGGGCCGGCCCGGTCACGAGGCGCTCTGGGTCGGACCGCGTCCGCCGGGCGACGGCGTGGCGGTGCACCCGGCGCTCGCCGAGCTGGACGTGCCGGCCGTGCTGACCGCCATCGACCGGGTGACCCGGGCTCGCGCTCCTGCTGCCCTGCCGGTCCAGCCGGCGCCCTCAGCCGGTCGGTGGGCTGAGGCTGCGCGTTCGCCCTAGGGCCTCGTCAGGATCGCCGCCTGCGGGTGGTCTGCTCCACCAGTGCCTCGGCGACATCACGCAGCTTCTGGTTCGAGTCCTGGGAGATCTTGGCGAGCGCCGCGAACGCCTCGTCGGCGCTGCACCGCCGACGACCCATGATGATCCCCTTGGCCTGTTCGATGACGGCGCGGCTGAGCATCGCGTTGCGCATCTGCTCGGCCAGGGCGGCAGCGCCGTCGTAGCGCTGCGCGTTGGCCACGGCCACCGCCGCGTGGCCGGCGAAGGTCTGGGCCAACTGGACGACCTCGGTGAAGGCCCGCGGGGCCCGGCCATAGATGTTCAGTGCGCCGACCACCGCCTCCTGAATGGGCAGAGCCACCGACAGGGAACTCGCCGCCCCGGTGGCGCGTGCACTCGCGGCCCAAGCCGGCCAACGGCGCTCCGTGGCCATGTCCTCGACCATGATGACGGTGCCGCTGCTGGCGGCGTCCAGGCAGGGGCCGCGGCCCTGCTCGTACTGCAACTCGTCCAGTCGCAACGCCAGGTCGCCGGTGTACGCCGCGGTGTACGACCTGGAGCCCTGAATCAGGGTCACCGACACGTCCTCAGAGCCGGGCACCGTCTGTTTGGCGATCTCCGTGATCCTGACCAGGACGGCGTTCAGGCTCGCTTCGCCGTACCGGATCGTACCCAGCTCAATCAGGGCCTGGGTGAGATCGAGAGGTGCCTGTGGCATGCGTCTGGCGTCCTAGCGGAACGGGCGCGGTCGACCTCGAGCGAAGCTGGACAGCGCGGGGCGGGCGGCCCGCGTGCAACGGGCCGCTGTACGGACCCTGACCTGGGTCAGGACCGGCGCCGCTGCTTGACGCTCGTTCGCGACGTCTGGACAGACGCGCTACAGGAGAGCATTTTACGATCCACACCGCGCCGGGGGGCACTCGGGCCGTCAGGTGTGATCGGTTTGCCGGGGCGTGCCCGAGCGGGGAACTTCCGAACCGTGACGCCAGCCGATCTCAGGTAGGGCGGGCACGCGGCGGTGCGTCACCGCCGCGTCCGGGAGCCGCTCGGCATGACGTCAGTGGGCCGTCCGGTCGGCCGCCACCGACGGGCCGAGAACCTCCCACCGGATGGGTGGAGTGTGGACGCCGAGGAGCTGGTCGACGCCCGTCACGCCGAGGATGCGCCGGACGGTCGATGACACGGCGGCCAGCGTGAGGACGCCGCCGGCACACGTGACCAGGTGCCGGGCCCGGAGCAGGGCGCTGACTCCGTGCGCGCCGAAGAAGGTGACCTCGGACAGGTCCAGCGCCACCTGCGGCGCGGGGTGCGCCGCGATCAGCTCGACCATGTCGACGAGCAGGTGGGCACTGCTCATGTCGATCTCGCCGGAAGCGCGGATCAACGTGGCCGGCGGCTCGCTCGTCGCGGCGACACACAGGATGGGCTCGCCCGCTGGCAGGAGCCGTCCGGATGGAGAGTTCCGACCGTCAGGTCCGGGGTGGTACAGAATGTCTGACATGTCTTTCTCCGGCGGGACTCGAGTGCTGTCGCCTTCGCCACGCGGATGCGCGGCAGGACGGCCGGTCGGGCGCATGTCTTGACCCGTCCTCGACGGTACCCCTTTCCCGCCGGGCATGCATCATGCGGCGGCACCGTCCGTCAGGCGCCGGGCAGCGCGGACACCCGGGATGGCAGCTGTGGGACGGGCCGTGTTGTCTGCTCGCCATGTCCGTGGTCGTGGCGCGGACAGAAAAGGTCACGCCGGAGAGGTCGAGGACGAGTCGCGCGCGCTGCCGACCAATCTCGTGTTCCCGTCGCCACCCTGCACGGGAGGGCATCTCCGGCTCGCGCGCAGCCCGGCACGGGGTCGGACAGGAGTAGATTGGCAATCCTGTAGTCCGCACCCCCCGTATCGGGTGCGGCGAACCGGCGTCGAGAGACTGGCGTGGGTCCCGGCTCCGCCCTGGTGGGTCCGTGCAGCGGCCCGCCACCCGCAGGCTGCCACCCGCGCGCCCACGGTCTCGGCCGCACGACCGGGGCCCCGGTCGTGAGGATCTGACCCATGACGCGCCCACCCCTGGACCCCACTGACGCCTTCGCCGAACTCGGCCGCCTGAAGCTCGACGAGAACAGTCTCGACGATGTCCTGCAGCGCGTCGCCGAGCTGGCCAAACGTGCTCTGCCCATGCCGGTGGAGGTGTCGGTCACGCTGGTGCGCGGCGGGACCGGGCACACGGCCGCATTCACCGACGAACTGGCCCGTGACCTCGACGAGCGGCAGTACGGACACGGCCGTGGCCCGTGTCTGGAGGCGGCTGCCAGCGGCGACGTCCTGTCCGTTCCGGACCTGACCGCCGACGAACGCTGGCCGGAATGGGCCGAACGTGGCCGCCAAGCCGGAGTGGGCAGTTCGGTGTCGATCGGTCTGCCGATCCAGGAGGCGGTCGTCGGAGCACTAAACGTCTACGCGGGCACGCCGCACGCCTTCGACGACGACTCGGTGTCGATCCTCAAGACGTTCGGCGCGTACGCCGCGGTCGCCCTGGCCAACGCTCAGCTCTACGACAGCACCGCCACCCTGGCCCGGCAGATGCAGGAGGCGATGGCGAGCCGAGCGGTCATCGAGCAGGCCAAGGGCATCATCATGGCCGAGCGACGCTGCAGTCCGGCGGAGGCGTTCACGATCCTGTCCAAGGTGTCGCAGGACTCCAACCGCAAGCTCCGCGACATGGCCCAGGCCCTGGTCGATCGGACGACGCGGACGTCCGGCGTCTGAGCGCGTCGACGGTTGCCGGGACCGGCGTGGCCGCAGGCCGGCCCGGAGGTGATGGGCGCCGGGCGGTGGGCGATCAGATCCAGGGGATCAGCCCGCTTCGGTTGCGGTGTGCGGAGAGGTGACGGGCTTGGACTCGGGGGAGGCGTGCTGGCGCAGGAAGATGCTCAGCACGATCAGCGCCCCGACGGCGAGGAACTCGCTCTGCCAGTTCTGCATGGACTGGAACCAGAAGTCACTGGTGCTGAGAAACTGCCAGGCACTGATCGGGGAGGCTCCACTCTCCAACATCTGCTGCTCGTTGTAGTCGGCCGTACCCCCGAGCAGATGACCGACGAACGACCCGGCGAAGATCATCAGCAGGGCGATGGACAGGCTGTTGCGGTAGATCACCAACGGAAGGCCGCCCACCCGTACCGGCCAGGGCGAATCGGTGGTCGCGTTCTCGGCTCGATCCTTCTCGCGGTCACCCTGGTGCACCGGTTTGGATTCGGACGAACCCTGCTGCACCAGGTACGCGGTGAGCAGAACGTAGCCGCCCATCTGCAGGAACTCCGACTCCCAGTTCTCGAAGGTCGCCTCGGCGAAGTGCCCGGTGCGCAGGTACGCCAGATACGACAACCCCTCCCTGCCGTACTGGCTCAGCTCCTCGTTGTGAACGTGCCAACCGAACACGCTCTGGAGCGCGAGGAAGATCAGGAAGGCGCCCAGCATCGTGACCGTCAGGCCGTGTTTTCGCAGTTCGCGCCACATGTGTTCTCCTCGTGCCGGCCCGGTCGGTACGCGCAAGGCGGTGAGTGGGCGGAAAACGCCGAGCACCCCCTGGTGTTCGGCCTGCCTGCTTGGATAATGGACCCGCCATGGATAACCGCCATCTGGTCCTGCTGGACACCGACATCGGCAATGACATCGACGACGCGGTGTGCCTCGCCTATCTGCTGGCGCAGCCGCGCTGTGACCTGCTCGGCATCACGACGGTCACCGCGGAGCCGGAGCAACGGGCCGCCCTCGCCAGCGTGCTCTGCCAGGCGGCGGGCCGGCGTGTGCCGATCTTCCCCGGGGCGGCGGTGCCGTTGGCCAGCCCACCGGTCCAGGGCGCACCGCCGCAGGCCGCCGCCCTCGCACGGTGGAGTCACGACAGTTCGTTCCCCACCGGCGAGGCGGTGGAGTTCCTGCGGCGGATGATCCGGGCGCACCCCGGCCAGGTGACGCTGCTGGCGATCGGCCCGCTGACGAACGTCGCGCTGCTGTTCGCCGTCGACCCGCAGATCCCCTCGCTGCTGCGGTCACTGGTCCTGATGGGTGGCGCTTTCGCAGCCGGGTCCGACCCGGAATGGAACATCCACTGTGATCCGTACGCGGCGGCCCGCGTCTACGCCGCCGCGGTACCGGTCCACCGCTCGATCGGCCTGGACGTCACGGAGCGGGTCCGGATGAAGGCCGACGATTTTCTCCAGCGGTGCGACGGCCCACTGCTGCGCCCGGTCGCCGACATGGCCGCGTCGTGGTTCGCCGACCGGCCGGAGGTCACGTTCCACGACCCGCTGGCGGCGGCCACCCTGTTCGACTCTTCGCTCTGCTCCTTCACTCCCGGCGAGGTGGCCGTGCGGTGCGAGGGTGGGCCGACGGCGGGCACCACGACCTGGCGGCCCGCCGCCGACGTCGAGCCTGGTGTGGAGGCGGCCCTCGGCGCCGGGCCGGGCCTGCGGGTTCCGGCGTCGCACGAGGTCGCGCTCGACGTGCGGGAGCAGGCCTTCCTCGACCACTACTTCAGCGTCGTGGAGGCCTTCCCGGTCACCGGCGCACCTGAGTGACCAGGCCGCGCCCGCGGGCTAGCGGCTGGCCCACATCAGGCCACGCTCCGTCAGCGTCCGCACCTCGCGGCGGTCGAGATCCTCGGGCCGATGCCCGATCGTCGAGACGAAGACGCGGCCGAGGCCCCACTGACGGGTCCAGACCGCCGGGGACACCACGTCCTGACGCCACGGCGTTTCCGGTGTCGCCCGGAAGCGGGTCGTGGCCAGGACGTCGTTTCCCGCGTCGGTCAGCATCCAGTACTGCTCGGTGACCTGACTCCAGCGGTGCAGGCCGGTGACGATCGGATGGTCCGCCCGTTCGGGCACCACCTCGATCTCGTGTTCGACGAAGCCGCCGGGATGCTCCGCGAACTGGCCTCCCGTCATCTGGAGGTACGGCGTCGAGGTGCGGAACGAGTCGACGATGCCGCCGTGCCAGCCGGCGAACCCGGTGCCGGCCCGTACGGCCGTGACGAGCCCCGCGATCTGCTCGTCGGTGGCGGTGCCCATGGTCCAGCACTGCACGATCAGGTCGGTCCCCGCCATCCGGTCGGCGTCGGCATAGTCGGCGAGGTCGTCGCTCACCTCCACGGCGAAGCCGTTGTCGCGGAGGAACGGCACGAACCGGTCGGTCGTCTCGACCGGCTGGTGCCCTTCCCAGCCGCCCCGGACGACCAGCGCGCGGCGATCGGTCGTCACGGCAGCAGGCTCCGCAGCGGCGAGCGTCGCGGGGCGTTGCTCAGCTCGTTGGCGATGGCCCGGTAGGCGGGCTTCGGCGCCAGTTCGTCGTCGAAGGCGAGTGGCCGGCGCGGTGCGCCGTCCTCGCGCGGGTAGTCCTCTTCGAGCCAGGTGTAGCGGTCGGTGAGGCCGAACGCCATCACCGCCTTGACGGACCGGTGCGAGAGGGCGACGTCGAGGTAGCGCCGGTACACGTCGGCGACGGCGGCGTCGCGGGTGGCGATGTCCGCCGGCAGGCCGTCGTCGAGCACGTCCAGTTCCGTGATGAGGATGTCCAGGCCGCGGTCGGCCACCTCGGAGAACCAGTTGAGGTAGGCGTTGGCCTTGAACCGGTTCGCGAACCGGTCGGCGAGCAGATGCGCCTGCACGCCCAGGGCATGCACCGGTACGCCGTCGCGGAGCAGGTCGTCGATGACCTGGAGAGTGGCGCGGCGGCGTACGGCTTCCTCGCGCCCGGCCTGATCGTCTTCTCGGTGTTCACCGTGTTCGCACTGTTGTTCGCGTTCTACCTCACGTTCCGGGAATGGAACATCCTCGAGCCCGAGACGCCGTTCGTCGGCCTGCAGAACTACCGCGACATGGTCCACGACGAGGACTTCCGCCGGTCGATCATCAATACCGCCTACTTCACCGGCGCGTCCGTCCCGCTGGGCATGGCCGTCGGGCTCGGCGTCGCCCTCCTGCTCAACCAGCCGATCCGTGGCCGGGGCCTGTTCCGGACGATCTACTTCCTGCCGACCATCACGCCGTTCGTCGTCTCGGCCATCGTCTGGAAGTGGCTCTACAACGGTGACTTCGGCCCGATCAACTTCTACCTCCTCAAGGCCCACCTCATAAGTGAGCCGCTGGTGTGGCTGTCGAACAAGAACCTGGCGATGCCCGCAGTGGTGCTGATGAGCGTCTGGGCCAGCGCCGGATTCTCGATGGTGGTCTACCTCGCGGCGTTGCAGGCCATCCCGGACCAGCTCTACGAGTCGGCGCGGATCGACGGGGCGGGGCCGTGGGCCCGGTTCCGGTACGTGACGCTCCCGATGCTGTCCCCCTCGACGCTGTTCCTCATGGTCATGGGCATCATCGGCTCGTTCCACGTCTTCACGCAGATCTACATCATGACAAGCGGCGGCCCGGTCAACCGGACGACGGCGATGGTCTATTACATCTACGAGGCCGCCTTCAAGTTCTACGAGATGGGGTACGCGAGCACCCTCGCCTACGGGCTGTTCGTCCTCCTGCTGGCCTTCACGGCATTCCAGCTCAGGCTCTACAGAAAGGCGGACCTGTGACGGCTACCGTGAAGGACCCGCCGGCCGCCCCGCAGCAGGCGTCGACCGCACCACGCCGCCCGGTCGTCGCGCGGCGACTGTGGCTGACCTTCTGCTACGCCATCCTCGTGCCCGGCGCGATCCTCTTCGTCGCGCCGTTCGCCTGGTTGGTGAGCGCCTCGTTCCAACACGTAGGCGACATCTTCTCCTGGCCCCCGCAGTGGATACCGAAGAACCCGACCCTCGACGGCTACAAGGGCTTCTTCGACATCGGCAAGGCCGGCGAGGACGCGCAGGGCAGCGAGGGCGCCTGGCGCTGGTTCCTCAACAGCGCCTTCGTCGCCACCTCGGTGACGGTGCTGCAACTGTTCTTCAACGCCCTGGCCGCCTATACCTTCGCCAAGCGCAAGTTCCCCGGACGCGACGCCATCTTCCTGCTCTTCCTGGCGACCATGATGGTGCCGCCGCAGGTGACCCTGATCCCGAACTACCTGGTGCTCAAGCACATCCCGTTCTTCGGGGGCAACGACGTGCTCGGCAACGGCGGCCATGGCTGGCTCGACTCGTACTGGGGGCTGATCCTGCCCGGCGCGGTCAGCGCGTTCGGCATCTTCCTGCTCCGGCAGTACATGATGTCGATCCCGGACGAGCTGCTCGACGCGGCCCGCATCGACGGCGCCGGGGAATTCCGGGTCTTCTGGAAGGTGGTCCTGCCGCTGTCCGGTCCCGCCCTCGCCGCCACCGCGATCTTCACCTTCACCTATGCCTGGGAAGACTTCCTCTGGCCGCTCATCGTCATCTCCAGCTCCGACAAGTACACGGCCCCGCTCGGCCTGGCGCTCTTCGTCGTCAAGAACCGGACGTCGTGGAACCTGTTGATGGCCGGCTCGGTCGTCGCCACGCTCCCCATGGTCATCACCTTCCTGGTGTTCCAGCGCCGATTCATCCAGGGCATCTCGATGAGCGGGCTCAAGGGATGACCGACGGCGGAGCCGCCTCGCTGCGACCGCTGGTCGAGGAGCTGCTGAACGAGGGCGGGGGAGTGCTACGCCTCGCACCGGCGTTCGTCGCGCGGGACCTGGTGCCGCCCGGGCGACGGCTCGGCCTGCCCGAGGACGCGTACGACCTCGGCGAGCGAGGCTTCGTCTGCGAACGGTGGCTCGGCTCGACCACCAGGGCCGACAACCGGATCGGCCCGGCCGGCGAAGGGCTCAGCCACGTCGTCGACGGCGCGGGGCGACGGCGGCTGACACTGCGCGACGCGGTCCGGGCCGACCCCGTCGCGATCATGGGCGAGGCGTACGCGGCGACCCACCCGCAGGGGCTCGGCCGTCTGGCGAAGCTTCTCGACTACGGCGCCCGCATCCCGTACCACGTGCACCCGCCGCAACGGTTCGCGGAGTTGGTCGGGCGCCGGTCCAAGGACGAGGCGTACTACTTTCCCGCCGGGGTCGACACCGGCCCGCACCCGGAGACGTTCTTCGGCGTGCACCCGTGGATCGCCCGCGACGCCGCCTACGAGGTCCTGCTCCCGTACCTCGTCGACTGGAACAGCGACCTCATCCTGCGGCACGCGCGCGCCGAGTTGCAGGTGCCCGACGAGGGCTTCCAGGTTCGGTCGGGGGTGTTGCACGCTCCGGGGACGGCGTTGACCGTGGAACTTCAGGAGGATTCGGACGTGTTCGCCATGTTCCAAGCCCTCAACGCCGGCCGCATCATCTCCAAGGACCTGCTCTTCAAGGACGTGTCGCCCGACGACCGGCGCCGGCACGCCGAGCGGTTTCCGCTCGGATTCGTGGAGTGGGACCTCAACGGTGATCCGTTCTTCTACGAGAACAACCACCTGACGCCGCAGCCGGTCGACTCGGGACAGCCGTGCGGCGGGTACGAGTCCTGGATCTTCTACAACACCTCGAAGTTCAGCGGGAAGAAGCTCACCGTCCCTCCCGGCACGACGCACACGACGACCGAGCGCGGGGTCTACTCGATACTGGTCTGGTCGGGTGCCGGGCGGTACAGCGGTCACGACGTTCGCGGGGGACAGGCCGACCGCGACGAGCTGCTCGTGTCCCACGACGTGGCGACGATGCCGCACCTCGTGGAGAACACGGGCCAGGACGACCTGGTGGTGTTCAAGTTCTTCGGGCCGGACATCAACCACGACTCTCCCCTCATCCAGATGACCGCGGGGACGTGACAGCCCGGTTCAGGTGTTCAGCGATCTCGTCACGGCGGCGTCCACCAGCTCGTGGATCTCCTGCTCGGTGAAGATGTCGGGCAGGGTCAGCCGCTCCACGATGAGCCAGTTCAGCGCGAGGTAGAGGAGCAGCACCGAGGTCGAGTCGCCGGGCAGGCCCGAGTTGGCGTGGTGGCCGATGTTGGCGTCGATGTCCTCGCGGATGCGCTTGGTCAGCACGGCGCGCAGCTCGGGGCGGCGGGCGGACTCCAGTCGAAGCTCGAGCAGGGCCAGGTATCCGGAGTTGAAGGCGGAGACCCGGTCGACCAGCTCGTGCATGAGTTCGGCATAGCGGGCCTGGTCCTGCACCCCCTCTCGGCTCCGGGCCATCGTGGCCTCGTCGGGCAGCAGCCGCTCGTAGATGCGCCCGCCGACCTGAGTGAACAGCTCATCCCGGTTGGCGAAGTAGTTCGAGGCCGTGCCCGGGGGCACGGCCGCCTCCGCGTCGACCGCCCGGAAGGTCAGCCCTCGCGCTCCCTCCCTGGCCAACACCTCGATGGCCGCGTCGATCAGCGCCTGCCGTCGCTCGGGATTCTTCCGCACTTGACACCACTCCATCTGTAGTACTAGCTTCAAAGCACTTCGACCAGAGTACTACACCTGGAGTTGCCTAGTATGCGAAAGCTTGTCTACTACGTCGCCGTCTCGCTCGACGGTTACATCGCGGGGCCCAACGCCGAGTTCGACTTCTATCCGCTGTCCGACGAGATGGCAGCCTGGATCAACGCCCGCTACCCCGAGACGATCCCCACCCACGTCCGCAAGCTCGTCGGCCTCGACGGCGTGCCCAACAAGGTCTTCGACACGCTGGTGATGGGCCGCGGCACCTACGAGCCGATCCTCGACGTCCCCAGCACCAGTCCGTACGCCCACCTGCGCCAGTACGTCGTCTCCAAGACCCTGCGGATCGACGACCCGACGGTGCAGGTGGAGACCGGCGACGCCGTCGAGCTCGTCCAGCGGCTGAAGGCGGAGGACACCGGCATGGACATCTACCTCTGCGGAGGCGGCAAACTCGCCGCCTCCCTGCTCCCGGAGATCGACGAGATCATCCTCAAGAGCTACCCCGTGGTGGCCGGCGCGGGCATCCCGATGTTCTCCGGGGAGTTCCGCCCCACCCTGTTCACCCCCACCCGGCGCGAGTCCTTCGACAACGGCGCCCAGGTCACCTGGCTCACCAGGGCGTAGAACGCAGGACCCCGCTGAGACGCGGCCGGTCTGCCTCACGCTCGGCGCGGGTCGAGCTGCTTCTCGAACCAGTGGTGGGCGAAGTGCTCGTTGTTGTACGGCTCGATCTCCCGGTACCCGGACGAGCGGTACAGGGCGATCGCCTCGGTCAGGTTCCGGTTCGTGTCCAGCCGCACGCTGGTCCAACCTCGCTCGGCCGCGTACCGCTCCAGGTCGCCCAGTATCCGCCGGCCCATGCCGAGCCCACGCACGGTGTCCGCCACCCAGACCCGCTTGATCTCGGCAGGTGCGTCGGGGTGCAGTTTGACCGCGCCGCAGCCGACCGGTTCGGAGTTCAGGGTGGCCAGCAGGAACACGCCGGCGGGCGGGACGAGTTCCTCGTCGTGGACAGGCTTGCTCAGTGCCGGGTCGAACCCGTCGTCGAAGCGGCGGCCGACGTCCCGGGCGTAGGCGCGCAGGCACGCCCGGGCACGCGGATCGCTGGGCGGGCAGGGCTCGACGACCACCATCGACGCGATGAGCAGCCGCTCGACCTGGGTCATCGCGGCGACGAGCTGCTCGCGTCGTGGCCCGGGCAGCGGTTCGAGGATCGACCAGGCGAGCTCGTCGGAGCGCTCGTCCAGGGTGGTCCACTCCGCCCGCCCGGCTCCGGTGAGTGTGGCGATCCGGACCCGTGCGTCGCCGCCGACCTGCCTCGCCGGCCCGACCGTGACGAGTCCGTCGCCCTCCAGGGTGCGCAGCAGCCGGCTGAGGTGGCCCGAGTCCAGACCGAGCCGGGCCCGTAGCGCCGCGACCTCCGCGCCGTCCGGACCGATCTCCCACAGCAGTCGCGCCTGCGCGAGAGGGCGTCCGGAGGCCATGTACTCGTCGTCGAGCGCGCCGACGCGCTGGGTCACCGTCCGGTTGAAGCGCCGCACCGCGGCGACGAGTTCGGAGCTCATATAGCTGACTTTAGTCAGGCAATCGACATTGGGCCAGCCGTTGGGCGTCGAGACCGTGCATGTGACCCGGTACCTGGGACCGCAGGCCACCCCGGGGGAGTGTGAGCCGTGATTCAGTGGGTAGGGACAGGAGCCACGACGGCCGCTCGGGAGACGCTGCCGGGTGTTTGACGGGGGCAGCCGCCCGCTCGTGGCCCCGACCTGCCGGCGTACGCCGGCTGACAAGGACTGTTCTGCGATGACGCCGCCGACCCTGGATCCCGCCGACGCGTTGGCCGAGCTGGGCCGGATCAGACTCGACGAGACCAGCCTCGATGACATGCTGCGCCGGATCGCCGAGCTGGCGAACCGAACAGTTCCCGGGACCAGGGACGTGTCGGTCACCCTGGTCCGGGGTCAGGCCAACTGGACCGCCGCGTTCAGCGGCGACGTGGCCTGCGATCTGGATGAGTGGCAGTACCGGCAGCACCGGGGGCCGTGCCTGGATGCCTCTGCCAGCGGTGACAGCATCTCGGTGCCGGACATGGCAGCCGAGCAGCGGTGGCCGGAATGGGCCGCCAGGGCTCGCGCTGCCGGGGTCGAAAGCTCGCTGTCGATCGGGCTGCCGATCCAGGGATCGGTGGTCGGTGCGCTCAACGTCTACGGCGCCGCGGCGAACGCCTTCGATCCGGCGGCCATCACCGTCGCCGAGGGCTTCGCCGCCTACGCGGCGGTGGCGCTGGCCAACGCGCATTTGTACGACAGCGCCGCAACGCTGGCGGATCAGATGCAGGAGGCGATGCGGGGGCGGGCGGTGATCGAGCAGGCCAAGGGGATCATCATCGGGGAGCGGCGTTGCTCGCCGGAGGAGGCGTTCGCGCTGCTGTCGAAGATTTCGCAGGACACCAACCGCAAGGTTCGTGATGTCGCTGAGGCCCTTGTCGATCAAGCGGTTCGGAGAACGCGCGCGTGAGCACCAGGCAGGCCGATCAAGGAAATGGATCGTCCGCCCCGCGGCCGGACCGGGAACTGAGGGAGGCGCTGCTCGTCCTCGCCGGGCTGCCCGACGATTCTCCGGCCCTGCCGGGGCAGCTGAACACGATCGTCCGGTTGAGCGCGGAGGTGGTCGATCCCGTCGACTTCGCCTCGATGACCGTGCTCGCCGTCGAGGGCCACCGTACCCACGCGTCCACCGACGAGGTGGCCGAGGCCGTCGACCTGGCCCAGTACGCGGAGGACGCGGGTCCCTGCCTGCTGGCGCTGCACTCCGGCGAGACGGTCGGCGTGCCCGACATCGGCGGCGCGGTGGTGTGGCCCGGCTTTCGGGAAGTGGCCTGGCGGTACGGGGTTCGGGCTTCGCTGTCCGTACCCCTCTTCGCCGGCAGCGGCGTACCGATCGCCGGGCTGAACCTCTACGCCCGGGACGCCGCCCGCATGCGGCTTCTCATCCAGCGGGTCCAGTCCTGCTATCACGTCGGACCGACCCGGGTGCTGCCGCGGATGGACGCCGGCAGCGAGCAGTTCCTCGCGGGGCTCGCGGGCGCGCTGCTCAGCCGTGATCTCGTGCAACGGGCGCTCGGCCTGCTGATGGAGCGGGACACCATCGGCGTCGGCCTGGCCTACCGGAGGCTGGTCGAGGCGACTGACGCCGGCATGCCGTTGACCGACACCGCGACCGTCATCCTGCGCCGGCACGCGACCTGACGCACCGGCGGGCCGCCCGTGGCGACGCACGGGCGGCCCTCGGAGCTGCGGACGTTCAGGCCAGCGGCTTGCCGCCGGTGACGCCGAGTACCTCGCCGGTGATGTAGCTGGATTCCTGCGAGGCGAAGAAGACGTACGCCGGGGCCAGCTCGGCGGGCTGCCCGGCGCGGCCGAGGGGAACGTCCCCGCCGAACGACTCGACCTTCTCCTCCGCATGGTGGCGGGGATCAGCGGGGTCCAGATCGGGCCGGGCGCGACCGCGTTGACCCGGATGCCCCGGTCCGCAAGGTTCTCGCCGAGGCCCTTGGTGAAGGCGATGATGCCGGCCTTCGTGGTGGCGTAGTCGAGCAGGTCGGGAGACGGCTGGTAGCCCTGGATCGACGCGGTGTTGATGATCGTGGAGCCGGGCCGCATGTGTGGGACAGCCGCTCGGGAGAGCCAGAACATCGCGTACAGGTTGGTCTTGAGCACGCGGTCGAACTGCTCGGTGGTGATGTCGGTGATGCCGCCGGACTGGGACATCTGGTAGGCCGCGTTGTTGACCAGGATGTCCAGTCCGCCGAGATCGCTGACCGCTCGCGAGATGATCTCTTCGCAGTGCGCCTCGTCGCGGATGTCACCGGCGACGGTGACCGCCCTGCGTCCGGCCTTCTCGATCAGCTGCGCGGTCTGCCGGGCGTCGGCCTCCTCCTCGGGCAGGTACGCGATGAGCACGTCTGCGCCCTCACGGGCGATGGCGACCGCCCGGCCGATGCCGGAGTCGCCGCCGGTGATGACCGCCCGCTTGCCGGTCAGCCGGCCGCTGCCCTGGTAACTCTCCTGTCCTTTCTCATGCTTCTCCGCGGGGCCGCCCGGGGTCAGCTGTCCGACGGTTTCCGCATCGCGTCGCGGACGCGGTCGATGACCGCCAGCGCCGGGCCGGCCGCCAAATTGCCCTTGGCCGACTGGGCGCCGGGATGTGGCCGCGTCGGTGCGGTCGTCTCCGCGGCCCGGACGGCGCCGGCGAGGCTGCGCAGCCGTCCGGGCGGGACGTGCTGGCGCAACCGGGGGAACTCGTACCGCTCCTCGTAGCGGGCGTGGGTGAGCACGGCGTCACGCAGCAGGATGATGCCGATGTCGAAGCCGTCGGCGTCCACCCCGCCGGCGATCAGGGTCTGCAGCGTCTGTTTCGCCTGCCGCTCCTCGTCGAGCCGGTCGTCGACCATCGCGTCGCCGCCACCGCCGGGCAGGGTCCGTGCGAGCGGGTGGACGACCTCCTCCTCCGCGGTCTCGTGCGCGGCGAGGAGCTCGACCAGCTCGTCGAAGGCGTCGCGCCGCGCGTCGCCGGTGCTGCCGATGACCAGCAGAAAGAGCTGCTCGATCTGGGCGTGCTGGGCGAGCAGGAGGTCGACCACGTCCTCCTCGGGGCCGGGGGTGGCCGGGGTGGGGGCGTCAGGCATGACTGCCTCCCCTCGGGCGCAGCTCCTCGACCGGGTGCGGTCCCTCGGTCTCGATGCGGTACTCGTCGCCGAAGCGTTCCCGGTGCATGTCGATGACCTGCTCGCTCGGCGGCTTCTGGCCGTCGTGCAGTTGCTGCTGCATCCACTCGAAGCGCTCGTGTGCCTCGCGGACGTAGCCCTCGCCGAGCTTGTTGAGGTCGATCTGGGTGGACAGCAGGTGGCGCAGGTAGTCCTTGTTGGGTTCGAAGGTCAGCGGCTCCGGCAGCCCCGCGCTGCCGACAATCTCCTCCGGTTCCCGGCCGTCGTGCCGGCGCAGCAGGTCGGCGGCCTGCTGAAGGTGGGCCAGCTCCATCTGCAGGTGCAGCTCCCACACCGCCTTGATCCGCGGGTCGCTCTCCTGCTGCAGGAAGGAGTAGTAGAGCCAGCATTCGTTGTACTCGTGGGTCAGCAGTCGCTCCCACCAGTTCTCGCCCGGGTCCAGCAGTGACTCGTAATGGGTGACGTGCTCCTGCTCGATCAGGCTGATCTCCTGGTAGAGCTGGCGCGCGATCGGTTCCATGTACTGCGGGCCGACGTTCATGTAGTAGAACATCACCTGCTGCTCGGCCGAGAGGATCGTCAGCGCGTTCAGCTTGGAGCGCGGGTCCACCGAGTTGCGGTCGTACGGGGTGCGGACCTCGTCGAACGGGTGCCGGTGCTCGACCACGGTCGGCCGACCCGGCATGACCTCGGTGAGGCCGTTCACGACCTTCTCGGCCTTGCGTCGCTCGACCATCTCGTAGAGGTTGGCGTAGCGGTACAGGTGGTCGAAGTCCTCCAGCACGCCGAACTCGTACGCCTGCTTCAGGTACGGGTCGGGTTCGTGCCGGGCCACCCAGGCGGTGAGGTCGACGGCGACCTGCTCGTAGCCGAGCGTCGTCTCCAACACGCTCGCCAGGCCGGGTAGCAACCAGTTCACCACCCGCTGCTGCTGGCTCTCTACATATCGGACGTAGGCGAGTTGCCGGCGGACCTCCTGGTCCGGGCAGTTACGGGCGAACTGGTGCTGAAAGTTGATCGCCTCGATCTCGATGCCGTTCATCGTGATGATCCGGCATCTGGTGTACGGGTCGACAGCCTCCGGGTCGATCGGCTCGACGTTCAGCTCGCGCCAGTTGCGGATCTGGCTCTCCAGGGGGATTCCCTTGTGTTCCAGCGGATTGAACATGCCGCTCCTTCGTTCGGGGATCTGGGCCGTAGCCCTACCCTCGCCAAAGGGGCCAAAACCAACGCCGTCACCCCGACGGAGGTCGAGGTGACGGCGACTGGTGTGCGGGGCGGTTACCCGCCGACGGCGGCGGCTCCGGTGGGCAGTCCGAGGCGCTCCACCGCGGCCGAGACGAGCTGCTCCGGAGACAGCGAGACGTCAAGCACCAGACCCGGCGGCTCGTCCGGCTCGAACCGCTCCAGGATGGCCAGCTGAGAGTCCAGGAGACTCGCCGGCATGTAGTGTCCCGCGCGTTGGGCCATCCGCTCCCGGATGACCTGCGCGGTCCCGTCCAGGTGGACGAAGTCCACGCTCGGCGGTCCCTGCCGCAGCACGTCCCGGTAGGACCGTTTCAACGCCGAGCAGGCCAGCACCGTCGACACGCCCTCGGCGTCACGGGCGGCCATCCAGTCGGCGAGGGCGCGGAGCCAGGGCCAGCGGGCTTCGTCGTCGAGGGGTACGCCGGAGCGCATCCTCGCCACGTTGTCCGCGGAGTGGAACTCGTCGGCCTCGGCGAAGGTCAGGCCGGCGACGTCGCGGATTCCCCTCGCCACGGTCGTCTTGCCCGCGCCGGACACACCCATCACGACGACGTGCCGGGGCGGCTGCCGGCGGCCGGGACCGCCGGCGGCACCCCGCTCACCAGTCATGGACGGTCCCGTCCTTGAGCCGGTTGAACGGCAGGTAGGCCGGCACGTACGGGAACCTCTCGGCGGCCTCCTCGTCGAGCTCGACGCCCAGGCCCGGCTGCTCGCCGGGGTGGAGGTGGCCGTCGACGAACGTGAAGGACTGCCGGAAGACCTCGTCGGTCAGGGCGCCGTGTCGCATGTACTCCTGGATGCCGAAGTTGTGGATGGCCAGGTCGAGGTGCAGGGCGGCGGCCATGCCGACCGGCGAGATGTCGGTCGGGCCGTGGATGCCGGACTTGATCTGGTACTGCGCGGCGAAGTCGAGCAGCTTGCGCATCGCGGTGATGCCGCCGGTGTGGGTGACGGCGGACCGGACGTAGTCGATCAACTGTTCGCGGATGAGCGTCTGGTAGTCCCACACCGTGTTGAAGACCTCGCCGATCGCCAGCGGTGTGGTCGTGTGGTGGCGGACCAGGCGCAGGGCCTCCTGGTTCTCGGCGGGAGTGCAGTCCTCGAGCCAGAACAGGTCGTACGGCTCCAGGTCCTTGCCGAGTCGGGCGGCCTGGATCGGGGTCATCCGGTGGTGACCGTCGTGCAGCAGTGGAAGCTCGGGTCCGAACTCGTTACGTACCGCCTCGAAGACGCCGGGCAGGTGGCGCATGTAGGAGCGGGTGTCCCAGTCCTCCTCGGCCGGCAGCGGCGTGCGCTGCGCCGGTTCGTAGTCGTACCGCTTGCCGTCGGCGCTGGGCTGCGCGGCGACCCCGTAGACCGCGTTGATGCCCGGGACGGACGTCTGGACCCGGATCGACCGGAAGCCCATGTCGAGGTGGTGGCGGATCGAGTCGAACAGCTCAGGGATGTCCCGCCCCGAGGCGTGGCCGTACGCCATGATGCCGGTCCGCGACGCGCCGCCCAGCAGCTGGTAGAGCGGCATGCCGGCGGCCTTGGCCTTGATGTCCCAGAGCGCGACGTCCACCGCGGCGATCGCCGCCATGGTCACCGGGCCCCGCCGCCAGTACGCGGAGCGGTACAGGAACTGCCAGGTGTCCTCGATGCGGTGCGGATCGCGCCCGATCAACAGCGGGACGACGTGGTCGCGCAGGTACGAGGCGACTGACAGTTCCCGCCCGTTGAGCGTGCCGTCGCCCAGACCGGTGACCCCGTCGTCGGTGGTGATCTTCAGGGTGACGAAGTTGCGGTCCGGGCTGGAGACGATGACGTCCGCTGCGACAATCTTCACGGGGTGCCTTTCTCAGGTGCCGCGCTGGGCGGGTTTAGCGGATGGTGCTCACCATTCGGCGTAGGAGCCGTCGGGGTGCCGGAAGGTGGGGCTGCGCCAGACGTGCCCGCGCTTGTCCGCCGTGCGTACCGCCTGTTCGTCGATCTCGATGCCGAGCCCGGGCGCGGTGAGCCGCTCGATGTGCCCGTCGACGAAGAGCAGCGGGGTGGTCTCCACGACGTAGTCGAGGACCTCGGCCCCGCGGTTGTAGTGGATGCCGATGCTCTGTTCCTGGATCAGGTAGTTGGGCGTGGCGAAGCCGATCTGCAGGCACGCCGCGAGGGCGATCGGCCCGAGCGGGCAGTGTGGGGCGAGCTGCACGTCGTAGACCTCGGCGAGCGCGGCGATCCGGCGTACCTCGGAGATCCCGCCGGCGTGCGAGAGGTCCGGCTGGGCGACCGCGATGCCGGCCTGGAAGACCGGCAGGAACTCCTGCCGGCTGTAGAGCCGCTCCCCGGTCGACACGGGCGTGGTCGTGGACCGCACGAAGTCGCCGATGAGGTGGGAGTTCTCCGGTACGACCGGCTCCTCGAGGAACAGCGGCCGGTACGGCTCGAGCAGCGGGGCGACGCGGCGGGCGTTGGCGAGGGTGAACCGGCCGTGGAAGTCGACGGCGACGTCGCGCTCGTCGCCCAGCACCTCCCGGGCGGCGGCGACCCGCTGGACCACGCCGTCCAGTTCGGCGACCGACGCGATCGGGCTCATCCGCCCCGAGGCGTTCATCTTGACGGCGGTCAGCCCGGCCGCCACCTGCGCGGCGATGTGGTCGCGGACCTCGCTGGGCTCGTCGCCGCCGACCCAGCCGTAGACCCGGATCCGGTCCCGGACCGGGCCGCCGAGCAGTTGGTGCACCGGCGCCCCGTACCGCTTGCCGGCGATGTCCCACAGCGCCTGGTCCAGGCCGGACACGGCGCTGGCCAGGATCGGGCCACCCCGGTAGAAGGAGCCTTTCGTCATGGTCTGCCAGTGGTCCTCGATCCGCAGCGCGTCCCGGCCGATCAGCAGCTCGCTGAGTTGCTCGACGGCGGTGCGGACGGTCTCCGAGCGGCCCTCGCAGGTCGCCTCGCCCCAGCCGACGATCCCCGATTCGGTCTCGACGCGGACGAAGAGCCAGCGGGGGGCGACCAGGAAGGTCTCGACCCGAGCGATTGTCGTCACGGTGTCCTCAGCCCTTCGTCGCGCCGGCGGTGAGGCCGGAGACGACGTACTTCTGCACGAACAGGGCGATCAGCATGATCGGCAGCGTGACGACGCTGGCCGCGGCCATGAGGCCACCCCAGTCGATGCTGGCGTAGCCGACGAAGTCGAAGATCGCGACGGGCAGGGTCTTGGTGTCGGCGCCGGAGAGCACCAGGGCGAACATGAAGTTGTTCCAGGAGAAGATGAACGACAGGATCCCGGCGGTGGCCACCCCCGGTATCGACAGCGGCAGCGTGATCCGGCGGAACGCGCCGATGTGGGTCAGCCCGTCGACGAGCGCCGCCTCCTCGAGTTCGATGGGCAGGCTGTCGAAGTAGCCCATCATGATGTAGACCACCAGCGGCAGCGACACGAACATGTGGCTCAGGATGAGCACGCTGAAGCCGCCGACCATCTTCAGGTTGGAGAAGACGTAGTACCAGGGCACCAGCAGGGAGACCCCGGGGATGACCCGCGCCATCAGCACGACGAGCGCGGACTTGCGCATGTTGAAGCGGCTCATGGAGTACGCCGCGGGCACGCCGAGGACGATGGAGAGCACGGTGGCCGCGAAGGCCACCCAGAGGCTGTTGACGATGAACTCGACGTAGTTGGCCTGCTCCAGGACGTTCGCGTAGTTCGTCAGGGTGGGCGAGAAGGCGAGTGCCTTGCCCGTGTCGTAGATGTCGACGTTCGTCTTGAACGAGGCGGCGACCATCCAGAGCAGCGGCGCGAGCAGCGCGATCACCACGACGGTGAGCGCGACCACGCGGAACGCCCGGTAGGCGGGGCTGGACTTCATCGCCGCGCCTCCTTCCTACGCGACGTGAGGGCCCACATCGACCCGATGATGATCAGGAAGAAGACGATGAGGACCGTCGATGAGATGCCGTACTCGTTGTAGTCGAAGCTCAGGCCGTAGGCGTACACGTTGAGCGTCTCGACCTCGTGGAAGGAGCCACCACCGCGGCCCTTCGTGGCGTAGAGGATGTCGAATGTCTTCAGCGCGTCGATGCCGCGCAGCAGGATCGCGACGACCACGGTCGGCATCACCAGCGGCAGGGTGACGTGCCGGAACCGCTGCCAGGTGCTGGCACCGTCGATGCGCGCCGCCTCCTGGGGCTCGTCGGACAGCGAGGTCAGGCCGGCGAGCAGGATCAGCACCACCATCGGGGTCCACTGCCAGACGTCGATGAAGATCGTCGTGGGCAGGGCCGAGTGCTGGCCGGCCAGCCACGGTTGGGGTGCGATGCCGACCCAGCCGAGGACCTGGTTCGCCATGCCGATGTTCGGGTCGAAGATGAGCCGCCACATCATGCCGACCGCGACCGGGGTGGCGACCAGCGGCATCAGGATGGCGACCCGGACCCATTTCTGACCCCGGAACGGTCGCCACAGCAGCAGCGCGACGGCCATGCCGAGGACGACCTCGAACAGCAGCGCGACGACGGTGAACGCGGCGGTCCGGCCCACGGCCGGCCAGAACCGGTCGGTGTCCGTGAGCACCTCGACGTAGTTCTGGAAGCCGACGAACTCGGATTCGGCCCGCACCGAGCCCTCGGCGTCGGTGAGGCTGAGGTATCCGGTCCAGGCCAGCGGAAAGACGATCAGTGCGGCGACGAAGACCATGGCCGGCGCCGCGAAGAGCCACTTGCGATGGTCGTTGGCCCAGCGGGCCCACGCCGGCGTGTCCGGTGTCTCCGAGGCTCGGAGGGGCGGTCTGGTGGGGGTGGTCACTGCTGCCATGAGATCTCCGGGGTGGGCGGGCCGGACGGGGGTGGCGGAGCCGGACGGCCCCGCCACCCCCGCGCCAGGCTTACTTGGCCTCGTCGTCCAGGAACTTCTGGAACGCCTCGTTGGCGGTGTCGGCGGCCGCCGCCGCGTCCTTGCCCGCGATGGCGTCGACGATCGGCTGGCCGACGATCTCCCGGGCCTGGGCGACCTTGTTGACCAGCGGGCGGTCGTGACCCACGCCGTCCTTCGTGCTGGCCGCGATGGCCTCGACGAGGTCCTTCGGGTACGTGGCGGTGCCCTCCGGGTTGGCCCAGACCGAGGTACGCGCGCCCGGCACGCCGGACTTCTGCTGCGCGAGCGTCTGCTCCTTGCTGGTCGCCCACTCGACGAACTTCCAGGCGTTGCTCTGGTTCTCGGAGTTGTCGTTGATGCCCAGCGCCCAGGAGGGGATGTTGTAGGGCTTCGAACCGGCGGGGCCGGCCGGGAAGGGCGCGAAGCCGACCGTCTCGGAGACCTTCGACTTGGCCGGGTCGGTGGCGTTCTTGTAGAGCGAGTTGGCCTCGGTGTAGAACGCCGCCTTGCCCTGGGTGAAGATGGCCATCGCCTCGGGCCAGCTCATGTCGGTGCTGACGTTCGCCGGGCCGTGGTCCTTCAGGAGCCCGCCGTAGTAGGCGTACGCCTGCTTGGCCTGCTCGCTGTTGACGGAGGCCTTGCCGCTGCCGTCGATGAAGTCACCGCCGAAGCTGTAGAGGAAGCTGGAGAACTGGGTGACCGCCGGCGACTTGCCGGTACGCGCCACGAAGCCCGCGATGCTCGGGTCGGCAGCCTTGATCTTGGCGGCGGCGGCCTTGAGCTCGTCGAGGGTCTTCGGCGGGGCGGTCAGACCGGCCTTGCCCAGCAGGTCCTTGCGGTAGTAGAGGACCTCCTGCTCGGTGATGATCGGGACACCGACCGCCTTGTCCTCGTACGAGGTGGCGTCCACCGGGCCGGCCTGGAAGTCGCTGAAGTCCCAGTCCTTGTTGGACTTCACCTTGTCGGACAGGTCGGCGAGGTACTTGTTCTTGGCGAACAGCTTCCCCTCCTGCAGGGGGCGGTACATCATCACGTCGATGTCGCTGGAGCCGGCGTTCAGCTTGACGTTGTACTGGTCGGAGAGCTGGTCCTCGCCGAGTTGCGTGATCTCGACCTTCAGGCCGGTCTGCTTCTCGAACTCCGGCAGGGCCTGCTTGATGTTCTCCGTCCACACGTGGTTGGCCAGGGTCACCCGCACGGTCTTCGAGGAGGCGCTGTCGTCCCCGCCGCCGCCGCACGCCGACAGGCCCATGGCGGCAACCACGGCCAGAGAAGTTCCCAATATCGATCGACGCCGCACGTCCGTCTCTCCTTCTGTCGTGGTCGCCGCTTCGGGGGTAGAGCGGGACCTCGTTGTTAACGTCCGCTTAACGTCCGGATGCTAGGCCGATAAAGCGGATTTATTCAAGGGGTGATCTTCAACTGATATGCTCCAACGCGTGGACCGGTCCTCATCAGGGGTTGCAGCCGTCCAGAAGAAGGCCCCTGCCGAGGCCGGGCTGCACGCACAAGTTCTCGACCACCTCGGCACCGCCATCTGCGGCGGCCAGCTGACGCCCGGCTCCGTGCTCAACATCGACGAGCTGGTCGACAGGTACGGCGTCTCCCGCTCGGTCGTCCGCGAGGTCCTGCGGGTGCTCGCCGCCATGGGGTTCATCGAGACCCGCCGCCGGGTCGGGGTGATGATCCGGCCGACACGCGACTGGAACGTCTTCGACCCGCAGGTGATCCGCTGGCGACTCGCCTCGGAAGGCCGGATGGCGCAGATGCGCTCGATCACCGAACTACGGACGGCCGTCGAGCCGCACGCCGCCTGGCTGGCCGCTCGCCGGGTCGACCACGACGAGGCGAGCGACCTCGTCGGCTTGGCGGCGAAGATGTGGGCCGCGGGAAAGGCCGGCGACGAGGAGCGCTTCCTCCACCTCGACATCGAGTTCCACAGGCGGGTGCTGGCCGCCTCCGGTAACGAGATGTTCGTCAAGCTGCAGGACCTGGTGGCGGAGGTGCTCACCGGCCGCCACCACTACGACCTGATGCCGCACTACCCGCACGAGCAGGCCCTCCAACTGCACGCCGACGTGGCGCAGGCGATCCAGCGCCGCGACGGGGACCGGGCCCGCGCCGCCATGGTCCAGATCATGGAGCAGGCGTTCGGCGAGATGAAGTCGATGTGGGAGCAGACCGGCGAACCCGGCCAGGGCTGAGCGGGGTTCCTGACTCGGGTCAGGTGGTCGGGCGCAGCTCGCTGAGGAGCTTCTCCACCCGGCTGCGGATCTCGTCGCGGATGGGGCGTACGGCTTCGACGCCCTCACCGGCGACTGGGCCGCCGCCCGCGACGTGCAGCTCGACCTGCCCGAAACCGGCGTCCGCAACAGCAAGCCCGTCGCCCCCGCCAGCGGTCAGGCGCCGGCGGCTGTTGCGGCGGCTGACCGCGTCAGTCCAGGCAGAACTCGTTGCCCTCGGGGTCGGTCATCACGATGAAGCCGGCGTTCAGTGGGGGAGCGGGCTCGGAGCGACGGACCCGCGTCGCTCCGAGCCCGACGAGCCGGCCGGCCTCGGCCTCCAGCGCCGCCATCCGCTCCTCTCCCTGCAGCCCCGGGGCCGCACGGATGTCGAGGTGGACGCGGTTCTTGGCGACCTTGTCCTCCGGCACCTGCTGGAAGAACAGCCGTGGGCCGTGCCCGTCCGGGTCCTCGATGGCCGATCTCGTGTTGCGCTCCTCCTCCGGTACGCCGATCCGCGCGAGGAAGTCGTCCCACGCGACCAGCGGGTCGGCGCCCTCGGGCAGGTCGACTCCGGGCGGGCCGGGGAGCACGTAGCCCAGCACCTCGCACCAGAAGCGCGACAGCGCCCGCGGGTCGTGGGCGTCGAAGGTGACCTGGATGTGGCGGCTCATCGGGTTGCTCCGTTCGTAGCGGGTCTCGGCAGGTCGCGCTGCGGGCAGACCTCCATCCACGAGCCACCCTGCCACGCCCGGCGGACAGAATCGGTCCGCTACTCCCGGCGGTGGGCAGTGCCGTGGCACCGCGCTCCGCGGGCATTCGCAGGGACCGTCGGGTGTGTACCTTGTAGAGAATCGAACGCGGCGATGGGGGGCCCGGTGACTGGCCGGAGCGGAGAACTGTCAGCGGCGGACCGGATCGACACCACGGTCGCGCACCCGGCTCGCAGGTACAACTACCTGTTGGGCGGCAAGGACAACTTCGCCGCTGACCGGGAGTCGGGTGACGCCCTCGCGGCAGCGATGCCCACGATCCGGCTGGCCGCGGTCGAGAACCGGATGTTCCTGCAGCGGGCGGTGCGATTCCTGGCGCAACAGGGCGTCCGGCAGTTCCTGGACATCGGCACCGGCATCCCGACCGCCGACAACACCCACGAGGTCGCCCAGGCGATCGACCCGTCAGCCCGGGTCGTCTACGTCGACAACGACCCGATCGTCCTCGCCCACGCCCGCGCGTTGCTGAACAGCACTTCTGAGGGCCGCACCGCCTACCTCGACGCCGACCTGCGTGAGCCTGACAAGATCCTTGCCCATCCGGATCTGCGGACCACGTTGGATCTGTCCCAGCCCGTCGCGCTGATGCTGGTGGCGATCCTGCACTTCATCCGTGATGACGAAGACCCCAAGGGCATCCTCGACCGGTTCGTCGCCGCGCTGCCCGCCGGCAGCTACGTGGTCGCCTCGCACGTCACCTGGGAATACCTGCCGCCGACCGTGACCGCGAAGCTCGAAGCCAGCAATCACGACGGGCGGTTCCGCGCCCGGAGCACTGAGCAGTTCGCCGAGCTGCTCGCCGGGATGGAGCTCGTCGATCCGGGCATCGTGTCGGTGGCGCGGTGGCGCGCGGATGACGCGCCTCAGCCACGTCCATCCGTGCAGGACGTGTCCGTCAACGGCGCCGTCGCCCGCGTCGTGCGATAGCCAGCGGCGGCGGCTTCCCGCGCACCGCGACGAGGCCCTGCGGCTGCGCGGCGAACAGGCGTGACCGCGCCGTGACGGCCTATGCCGCGCGGACGGGTGCCCGGCTCTGTGCGACTGTCGTCCAGCCGGGATGTCTGCCCTCGATCGCGACTGTGACCAGCAGCCCGGGATGGTCCGTCGCCCCGTGCATTTCTATCGCCCGGCGGCAGCAGATCCTGACGTCGGCTGTCGTCATGACGTGTTGCAGCGCGCCGTCGTCGATCCGCAGGTACTCCGGCGGTACGCAGGACTGCACGTTGGGGGAGCGGTCGCGCCGGAGATTGAGGTCGCCGAGCACCACCGTCGGCGCGTACCCCAGGCTCCTGCTGATCGCTGGCACGACCGTGTTGAGCAGGTGACGGCACTGGGCGAGCGCGACTGTGAAGCTGGTGGCCGCCAGATGTGTGGTGCAGGCGTGCAGCGAGCGGGGGACCTGGACGCAGAGCCAGGCACGTTCTTCCGGGTCCGTGGCATCCTGCGCCGGGTAGAGCCCGCTGCGCAGCGTGTACGGGGTGTTCTTCGCCTCGACTCGGGTCAGTAGGGCGATGCCGTACGGCTCGCCGTTGCGGCACTGGGTGACGGCGCCGCTGGGGCGGTCGCCCGCAGCCTTGAAGGCGGACACGACCGCGCCGTCGGGGTGGGCGGTCACCAGCGCGGCCTTCAGCACCGGAACATCGCTTCTGCAGATCTCGTTGAGAGAGACCACGTCGGGCACCTCGGCGCTGATCACCTCGGCCGCCGCGGTCACCGACCGACCCGTGTAGCAGCCGGCGCGGCCGCTGTTGCAGAGGTTCATCTGGAGCACCCGCAGGGCCGAGGACTCGAGCTTGATGTTGATGGTCATCGGCGGACGGGCCGGCACCGCGGCGGCGGCGATCAGGCACACGACGGCCAGTGTCCAGCGGAGAGATCGGTACCAGCGGTCAGCCATGCGCGATCCGCGGAATCTGACCAAGGGCGGCACCGCCCAGCAGGCGGCACCTCCGGAGGCGGGTGTCGCGGGTGACGTCGACGGCTGGCTGCTCGGGCACGCGGACTCCGGATGAGGCAGGCGACAGTCTTCGCCGAGGTGCAGTGATCTTACTGCTGGTCCATCGTCAGCAGCACAATGCCTGCGGGCCGTGTGGGGCGCAGAACCCCACACGGCCCGGTCGTGCTCCGGTGGTCCTCGTCGGCTCAGCCGAGCCGGTGGGTCAGCGGCGCGGCTTCGGAGTGATGCGTGGCAGGACGTACGGCGGGCCGGCGAAGATCAGGTCGGACTTCAGCTCGTGGTACGCCCGCTTGGGCTGGTAGTTCTCGTCGTAGATGGTGGCCATGCCCTGTGGCGGGTCGCTGAACCAGCCGGGCACCCAGGAGTGCCGGTCGGTGAAGCCCCAGACGGTGTACGACAGGCAACTGCGCACGGCCAGGCAGGCCTTCATCAGCACGCTGAAGTTGGCCGCCGACGCCTGCAAACGA
The DNA here is from genome assembly GCF_900091455.1 of Micromonospora coriariae. Taxonomy (NCBI): domain Bacteria; kingdom Bacillati; phylum Actinomycetota; class Actinomycetes; order Micromonosporales; family Micromonosporaceae; genus Micromonospora; species Micromonospora coriariae. The sequence continues at coordinate 5,285,674 of NZ_LT607412.1, forward strand.
GGGTTGATCTCGGCCGAGTCGCCGGGATCGGGCAGCTCGCTGCGAACATCGACCTCGGTGAACGCGGTGGCGACACCGAGCGAGCCGAACTTCTTCAGCGCGGCGGTCACCTGGAGGGTGTCGTAGTTGCCGTACTGCGTGCCCAGGTGGCCCTGGGAGCCGACGCCGTCGATCGGGACGCCCTGGGCGCGCAGCCCCTTGACCATGTCGTAGACGAACTGCGACTTGTCGTCCGCGGGGTTGCCGGAGCCGAACGCCTCGATGTTGTAGTCGTTGTAGAACAGCAGAGCCCTGGGGTCGGCGGCCCGCGCCCAGCGGAACGCGTCGGCGATGTAGCCGGGCCCGAGGTTCTGCGCCCAGAAGCCCTTGTAGTGCAGGGTCGACGGGGTGTCCCACGGGTCACTGACCGCCTCGTTGACCACATCCCACTGCCAGATCTTGCCCTTGTAGCGTTTGACGACGGTGCTGATGTGCTTGCGCAGCAGCTCGCGCAGCTCCTGCTTGCTGATGGAGCCGTCGGCGACGCCACTGGTCAGCCAGGTGGGCAACTGGTTGTGCCAGACCAGCACGTGGCCGCGCACGCTCTGCTTGTTGCGCCTGGCGAACTCGACGAGTTGATCGGCCGCGGCCCAGTCGTAGACGCCGCGGGTGGGCTCCAGGCTCTCCCACTTCATCGCGTTCTCCGCAGTGACCGAGGAGAACTCGGAGGCGGCCAGCCTGCGGTACTGCGGGTCGTTGGCGTCGTTGAGGACCGCCAGGTCCACCGCGGTGCCGACCTGGAGACCGTGACGCAGCCCGAGAGCGGCCAGGCTCTGGGCGGTGGGATCGTACGGCCGACTCGCGGTGGCTGGCACCGCGTTCAGTGCCGCAACGGTCGCGACCGCGACCGCGCCGACACTGATCCACCGTCGTTGCTTCATCTGCCTTCCTTTCGGCACCAATCGACATTTGTCGATCATCAAATGGAGGGTGCGGGCATGGTGCTGATGGGCTGGGAGCAGGGTCGGTGCCGGGTGTCCGGAGATCTCGGGCTGACCGTGGTGGGCGCTGACAGCGGTGGGGACCGGAAACCTGCTCGAAACGTTAAGGCCGTCGATGGAGCCCGTCAAGGTCGAACACTTCCGGAAATCCATCGTGTGACCTGCGGCGTACCGATGCCCTTCAGTTCGAAACTTCCGAAGGTTGGTGCCGTTGGCAGATCAGGAGATGGCTCGATCGCAGGTGGAGACCGGCAGGGCCGGTCGATCGTGGCGGCGCCGGGCCGGTGTTTCGGGCCGCACCCGACCCCTCGCCGCCGCGCGGACCGGCTCATCTGCCGCTCGCCGCGCCTCAAGTGCCGTTCGCCGCACCGGGGCGACCGCTCCCGGCGACTGTGTCGTCGCTCAGGCGTGACCCGGTGGTGCGAGAACTACAGTCGGCAGGAGCGCGTCCAATCGATCACCACGCATGTCATGGTGAGGAGCGAGCCGATGACTGTCCCCGCCGGCGTCGAGGTCACGGGCCCGATGCACCCCCGGTACGACGAGATCCTCAGCCCGGAGGCGCTGGCCTTCCTCGCCGATCTGCACCGCGCCTTCGACCCGCGTCGCCGGGAACTGCTCGCGCTCCGGCGACAGCGTGAAGCCGAGCTGGCCAACGGCGGGCTGCTGGACTTCCTGCCCGGGACCCGGGAGATCCGCGAGGCCGACTGGCGGGTCGCCGAGCCGGCACCGGGCCTGATCGACCGCCGCGTCGAGATCACCGGACCCACCGACGCGAAGATGACCATCAACGCCCTGAACTCCGGCGCGAAGGTGTGGCTGGCCGACCACGAGGACGCCAACACCCCGCTCTGGGAGAACGTCATCTCCGGTCAGCTCAACCTGCGCGACGCCATCGACGGCAAGCTCGCCTTCACGTCCCCCGAGGGCAAGCACTACGCGTTGCACGACGGCGAACTGGCCACGATCGTGGTACGACCGCGCGGCTGGCACCTCACCGAGAAGCACATCCTCGTCGACGGTGAGCGCACCTCCGGCAGCCTCGTCGACTTCGGGCTCTACTTCTTCCACTGCGCGCGCCGGCAGCTCGACCGCGGCGCCGGACCCTACTTCTACCTGCCCAAGATGGAGAGCCACCTCGAGGCGCGACTGTGGAACGACGTCTTTCTGGCCGCTCAGGAGAGGCTCGGCATCCCGCGCGGCACCATCCGGGCCACAGTGCTGATCGAGACCTTCCCGGCCGCGTTCGAGATGGACGAGATTCTCTACGAGCTGCGGGAGCACTCCGCCGGGCTGAACGCCGGCCGGTGGGACTACATGTTCAGCGTGATCAAGAAGTTCCGCACCCGGGGCGCGGAGTTCCTGCTGCCGGACCGCAACGCGGTGACGATGACCGTGCCGTTCATGCGGGCGTACACCGAACTGCTGGTGCGGACCTGCCACCGACGCGGCGCGCACGCCATCGGCGGAATGGCCGCCTTCATCCCCAGTCGACGCGACCCGCAGGTCAACGAGACCGCCCTGGCGAAGGTCCGCGACGACAAGACCCGCGAGGCCGGCGACGGTTTCGACGGCTCCTGGGTGGCCCACCCGGACCTGGTGCCGATCTGCCGGGAGGTCTTCGACGCGGTGCTCGGCGACCGGCCGAACCAGCTCGACCGCACCCGCGAGGACGTACGCGTCGTCGCCGCCGACCTGCTCTCCGTGGGCGCCACCCCCGGCCCGCACAGCGAGACCGGGCTGCGCAACGCGATCAGCGTCGGCGTGCAGTACCTGGCCAGCTGGCTGCGTGGCTCCGGCGCGGTGGCCATCTTCAACCTGATGGAGGACGCCGCCACGGCGGAGATCTCCCGCAGCCAGGTGTGGCAGTGGCTGCACAACGACCTCACCCTCGACGACACCGGCGCCCGGGTCACCCGGGAACTGGTCGAGCGGATCGCCGACGAGGAGATCGCGAAGCTCCCCGGCGACCCCGGCGACTACGCCGCCGCCCGGGCGCTGTTCATGGAGGTCGCCGTCGCTGACGACTTCGTCGACTTCCTCACCGTGCCGGCGTACGAACGGATGCCCTGACCGACGACCGACCCGACGCGCGGAGGTGGGCGATGAGCACAGCCAGAACGGACCTCGAAGCTCTCACCGCCGCGCTGCGAGCCGCCATCGGCGCGGACCGGGTGATCAGCGACCGACAGCAGCTGCGCACCTACGAGTGCGACGGGCTGGCCCAGTACAAGGTGGTCCCGGCCCTGGTCGCCCTCCCCGCCGACGCCGCGCAGTGCGCCGCCGTGGTCCGCGCCTGCGTCGCCGCCGACACCCCGTTCGTGGCCCGCGGCTCGGGCACCGGGCTTTCCGGGGGCGCGCTGCCGCATGCCGACGGCGTCCTGATCGTCACCTCGCAGATGCGGGAGATCCTGGAAATCGCCCCGTCCGACGAGCGGGCGGTGGTGCAGCCCGGCGTGATCAACCTGGCGGTCACCCGGGCCGCCGCCCCGCACGGCTGGTACTACGCGCCCGATCCGTCCAGCCAGCAGATCTGCTCCATCGGCGGGAACGTGGCGGAGAACTCGGGCGGCGCCCACTGCCTGAAGTACGGCTTCACCACCAACCACGTCATCGGCGTGGAGCTTGTCGCTCCCGACGGCGACCGGGTACGCCTCGGCGGCCGCGCGCCGGACGCCCCCGGCTACGACCTGCTCGGAGCGTTCGTCGGCTCCGAGGGAACCCTCGGCATCGCTACCGAGGTGATCGTGCGGCTGACCCGGTTGCCCGAGTCGGTGCGCACCCTGCTGGCCGCCTTCTCCAGCACCGACCAGGCGGGCGCGGCGACCTCCGCGATCATCGCGGCGGGGGTGGTGCCGGCGGCGGTGGAGATGATGGACGCGCTCGCCATCTCCGCTGCCGAGGAGGCCGTGCACTGTGGCTACCCGGCCGGCGCCGGCGCGGTGCTCATCGTCGAGCTGGACGGACCCGAGCCGGAGGTGGCCGCCCAGTTCGACCAGGTCGTACGGCTCTGCCGGGACAACCGGGCGTTCGAGATCCGGATCGCCGCCGACGACGCCGAGCGGGCGCTGTTCTGGAAGGGCCGCAAGTCCGCGTTCGCCGCCGTCGGGCGGATCAGTCCCGACTACATCGTCCAGGACGGGGTCATCCCGCGCACCGCCCTGCCCGCTGTGCTGCGCCGCATCGGTGAACTCTCCGCCGAACACGGCATCCGGGTCGCCAACGTGTTCCACGCCGGTGACGGCAACCTGCACCCGCTCGTCCTGTTCGACGCGGGCGTCGACGGGCAGACCGAACGCGCCGAGGAGGTCTCCGGCGCGATCCTCGACCTCTGCGTGAGCCACGGTGGGTCGATCACCGGAGAGCACGGCGTCGGCATGGACAAGGCGAAGTACATGCCGCGCATGTTCACCGACGACGACCTGGACACCATGCAGTTGCTGCGCTGCGCGTTCGACCCGGCCGGTCTGGCGAATCCGGGCAAGGTCTTTCCCACGCCCCGGCTCTGCGGCGAGATCCCCGGTCGGCGCAAGGGGGTCCACCCCGCGCAGGAGGCCGGTCTGGCGGAGGCGTTCTGATGTCCGCCGACGCGATCCTCGACCGGCTCCGCGCCGCCGCCCGGGAGACCGCGACCGACGGTCCGCGGCCCGACGGCTCCGAGTCGGTCCGGCCGGCCGGCGAGCACGACGTGATCGCCGGGATGCCCGCCCGCTACGTCGCCACACCCCGCGGCACCGCCGGGGCCGCGACCCTGCTGCGGGCAGCCGCCGCGTGCGACCTCGCGGTGACGGTCCGCGGCGCGGCCACGAAGCAGTCGTGGGGAAGCCCGCCCCGGCGACTCGACCTGATCCTCGACACCACGGCGCTGGCCGGGGTGGTCGAGCACGCCGCCGGTGACCTGATCACCGTGGTCCGGGCCGGCACCCGCCTGGACGAGCTGGCCACCACCCTGGCCGGCGCCCGCCAGCAGCTCGCCCTCGACGCGCCGCTGCCCGGCGGCACCGTCGGCGGGGCGGTCGCCACCAACGCCAGCGGACCTCGCCGGATGCTCTACGGCACAGTGCGCGACCTGATCATCGGGGTCACGCTGGTCCGCGCCGACGGTGTGGTCGCACACGCCGGAGGCAAGGTCGTCAAGAACGTCGCCGGCTACGACCTGGCCAAGCTGGTCACCGGCGCGTACGGCACGCTCGGGTTGATCACCGAGTGCGCGTTCCGGCTGCACCCGCTGCCGTCCGCTGTCGCGTACGTCACCTGTCGGACCGACGACCCGGTTGAGGCGGGACGGCTGGCCGGCGCCGTACGCGCCGCGCAGCTCGTGCCCACCGCCCTGGAGGTGGACGCGCCGGCCGGTGGGGGAGCGTCGGTGACTGTGCTGCTGGAGGGCACCGCCGCCGGGGTGGCCGCCCGGGCGGAGGCGACCCGTCGGCTCCTCGGCGGCGACGCCACCGCTTCCGACGCGCCTCCGGACGGCTGGGGCCGGTACCCGTGGCGGGACGGCGACATCGGGCTGAAGCTGACCGCCGCGCTCTCCGGCGTACCGCGGCTGCTGGCCGACGCCCGGGCGGCGGCCGACCGGCGTGGTCTGCCGCTCGCGCTGCGCGGCTCGGCCGGCGTCGGGGTGCTCTACGCCGGGCTGCCCGGCACGGCCGACCCGGAGCGGGTCGCCGGCCTGGTCGACGCGCTGCGGACGGCGAGCGCCGTCGTCGCCGGGCACACCGTGGTGCTCACCGCGCCCCCGCCCGTGCGGGACCTCGTGGACCTGTGGGGGCCCGTCGACGGTCTGGCACTGATGCGCCGGGTCAAGGAGCGCTTCGACCCCGATGCCCGGCTCGCGCCCGGCCGATTCGTGGGAGGGATCTGAGATGTCCGTTCCCCAGCAGCCCGAGCAGCGGGATCCGGCGAACACGGTCCGGTCCACGGAGACGGCGCCGCTCAGCTCGCCGGGCGGAACGCGGCCGGCCACCGGGCCCCGCGACGTGCTCGGCCTGGCCGCCCAACCGCCCGGCCAGGGCGCGTTCGACGCGCACCACCCGCCCGCCGCCGAGCTCGTCTCGGACTGCGTGCACTGTGGCTTCTGCCTGCCCACCTGCCCCACCTACGTGCTGTGGGGCGAGGAGATGGACTCGCCGCGCGGGCGGATCTACCTGATGAAGGAGGGCCTGGAGGGCGAGCCGCTGTCAGACTCGATGGTCACCCACTTCGACCAGTGCCTCGGCTGCATGTCCTGCGTCACCGCCTGCCCGTCCGGCGTCCGCTACGACCGCCTCATCGAGGACACCCGCCAGCAGGTCGAACGCCGGCACCACCGAGGGCCGCGGGAGCGGGCGCTGCGGGCGGCGATCTTTGCGCTCTTCCCGTACCCGCGGCGGCTGCGGCTGCTGCGCGGTCCGCTGCGCGCGTACCAGGCCAGCGGAGTACGCCGCCTGCTCCAGCGGACCGGGCTGCTGCCCAGGCTGGCGCCCACCCTGGCGGCGCTGGAGTCCCTGGCCCCCCGGCTCCGCAGGCCGGAACGCCCACCGCGGCGGGTTCCCGCGGTCGGCGCCCGGCGGGCCGTGGTCGGCATGCTCACCGGCTGCGTACAGGGTGCGTTCTTCCCCGAGGTCAACGCCGCCACCGCCCGGGTGCTCGCCGCCGAGGGCTGCGACGTGGTCATCCTGCCCGACCAGCAGGGCTGCTGCGGCGCGCTGAGCGTGCACAACGGGCGCGAGGCGGAGGCGCAGCGCTTCGCCCGGCGGATGCTCGACACGTTCGCCGCCGCCGGCATCGACTTCTTCGTGGTCAACGCGGCGGGCTGCGGTTCCACCCTCAAGGAGTACGGCGACCTGCTCCGGGACGATCCCGGGTACGCGGCGCTCGCCGCCGACTTCGCCGGCAAGGTGCGTGACCTGTCCGAACTCCTCGACGAGCTGGGTCCGGTCGCCACCCGGCACCCGCTGCCGGTGACCGTCGCCTACCACGACGCCTGCCACCTGGCCCACGCCCAGGGCGTGCGCGCCCAGCCCCGCCGGCTGCTGCGCGACATTCCCGGCCTGGAGCTGCGGGAGATCGCCGACCCGGAGATCTGCTGCGGGTCAGCCGGGATCTGGAACGTGCTCCACCCCGGGCCGGCCGCCGAACTCGGCGACCGCAAGGCCCGCACCGTACTGGCCACCGGGGCGCGGCTGCTCGTCACCGCCAACCCCGGCTGCCTCATGCAGGTCGCCGCCGCGGTGACCCGCGCCGGCGGCGACATCGCGCTGGCCCACACCGCCCAGGTCCTCGACGCCTCCCTCCGCGCCCGTCCGGTGGAGGAGCTGCTGTAGGGCCGAACTCACCCGCCACCGTCCCCGAGCGTCGAGGTGACCCATGTTCGACCAGTTCACAGTCGTCACCGATCCCGTCAGCGACTCCGTCGCACTCTCGGCGATCTTCGCCGTCCTGCCCCTGCTCACCCTCTTCGTGCTGCTCGGTGTGCTGAAGGTGAAGGCCTGGCTGGCCGGGCTGATCTCGCTCGCGGTCGCGCTGGTGGTGGCGGTCGCCGTCTACGCCATGCCGGTCGGGCAGGCCGTGCTCTCGGCCACCGAGGGCGCCGCCTTCGGCTTCTTCCCGATCCTGTGGATCGTCCTCAACGCGATCTGGGTCTACAACCTCACCGTCGAGAGCGGACACTTCGACGTGCTGCGCCGCTCGTTCGAACGGGTCAGCCCGGACATGCGGATCCAGGCGATCATCATCGCGTTCTGCTTCGGCGCGCTGCTGGAGGCGCTGGCCGGTTTCGGCACCCCGGTCGCCATCACAGTGGTGATGCTGATGGCGCTCGGCTTCCGCCCGATCCACGCCGCCTCGGTGGCGCTGCTGGCCAACACCGCGCCGGTGGCGTTCGGCGCGCTCGCCACCCCGGTCGTCACCCTGGCCACCGTCACCAGTGGCGTCAACGACGACTCCCGGCTCACTGTGGACACCCTCGGCGCGATGGTCGGCCGGCAGACACCGATCCTCGCGGTGGTCGTACCGCTGCTGCTGGTGGCCCTGGTGGACGGACGGCGCGGTATCCGGCAGACCTGGCCCGCCGCGCTGGTCGCCGGCGTGACCTTCGGCCTGGCGCAGTTCGTCGCCGCGAACTACATCTCCGTGCCACTGACCGACATCGTCGCCGCGCTGGTCTCGGCCGCCGCCGTCGTGCTGCTGATCCGCGTCTGGCGTCCGGTCACCCCCGCCGACCTGGGCCGCGAGCCGGAGGCGGCGAGCGTGCCCGCCGCCCGCGAGCCCGCCGAGGCCGAGCTTGCCGACCCGGGCGCCGTCCGCGCCAGCGCCGGCCGCCGCTCCGGTACGACCACCGCCGCCGCGCCGTCGCTCGACGGTCCGGGCGGCGAGACCCCGCCGGGCGATCCGCTGGTCTCCCGCGACGGTCCGGGGGAGCACCGGGAACCGTCCGACGCCGGCCCGCACCGACCGGCTGCCCCCCGGCTCGCCGACACCCCCGCGGAGGTGGCCCGCGCGTACGCGCCGTACCTGATCATCATCGCGATCTTCTCCATCGCCAACCTCGGGGCGGTGAAGGACGCCCTGGCGAAGGAGCCGTGGACGGTGAAGTTCGCCTGGCCGGGGCTGGACATCCTCGGCGGGAACGGCAATCAGCTGTCGTCGGCAACGTTCACCCTCAACTGGCTGCCCGCCGCCGGCACCCTGATGATCCTCGCCGGGGTGCTCACCGCGCTGGTGCTGCGGGTCTCCGCCGGCCGGGCGCTGCGCGCCTACGGGCGCACCTACGTCGAGCTGCGGTACGCGATCGTCACCGTGATGGCGGTGCTCGCCCTGGCGTACGTGATGAACCAGTCCGGGCAGACCAACACCCTCGGCGCGTTCCTGGCCGCCACCGGTGGGGCGTTCGTGTTCCTCTCGGCGATCCTCGGCTGGATCGGCGTGGCGGTCACCGGCTCGGACACCTCGGCCAACGCCTTGTTCGGGGCGTTGCAGGTGGAGACGGCGGCCCGCGCCGGGCTGGACCCGGTGCTGCTGGCGGCCGCCAACTCCTCCGGTGGGGTGCTGGGCAAGATGATCAGCCCGCAGAACCTGGCCATCGCCGCCGCCGCGGTCGGCATGGCCGGCCGGGAGGGGGAGATCTTCCGCAAGGTGTTCGGCTGGAGTCTGCTCCTGCTGCTGTTCATGTGTGTGCTGGTCGCGCTCCAGGGCTCGCCGGTCCTCGGCTGGATGGTGCCCTGACCGCGCACGGCAGGTGGGCCGTCCCCGCGAGGGGACGGCCCACACCGGCCGTTTAGCGCAGACGGGACTCGATCGCGTCGATGATGCGCGGACGCAGTTCGGCGGCGCGAACCACGGCGTCCACCGAGCCGACCTCGACGGCGCGCCGGATGTTGTGCACGCGGTCGAACTCGGTGGCCACCTCGCCGAGCTTCTCCGCGCGTACCGAGGAGCGCAGCTCGTCGAGCTCCGCGGTCAACGCGGCGCGCTCGGTGCCGGCCGCGGCCGCGACCCGGGCCTCCAGGGCCCGTACGCGCGGGTCGGCCGCCGTGCGGGCGTTGACGTCGCCGGCGAACACCACGGCGGCGGCCGGAGCGCCACCGAGCACCGAGGCGAAGGAGCCTTCCAGCGCGAGCACAGTCATGTTCGGGTTCAGCGCCTTCGAGAACACCACGAACGCGCCGCCGTGATAGCGCGAGATCACGCAGAAGACGATGGGCCCCCGGAAGTTCACGATCGCCCGGCCGATCTCGGCCCCGTACTCCAACTGCAGCTTGCGCATCGACTCCGGTGAGCCGTCGAAGCCCGACAGGTTCGCCAGCACCACCAGCGGCCGGTTGCCGCTGGCCGCGTTGATCGCCCGCGCGGCCTTCTTCGACGACCGCGGGAACAGCGTGCCCGCGGTGTAGGTGTCCGGGCCGTCGGTGGGCGGGAAGCCGCGCCGTGGCACCGAGCGTGACTCGATGCCGAGCAGGCACACCGGGATGCCCCCGAGGTGCACGTCCTGCACCACCGCGGTCTCCGCGTCAGCCATGCCCGCCCAGCGTTCCAGCACCGGGTGGTCCTGGTCCGAGAGCGCCCGCATCACCGTCCGGATGTCGAACGGCTTCTTACGGTCCGGGTTGGACTCGGCGGAGAAGATCTCCCCAACGGTGCGGAACGCGCTGCCGGCCACGTCGTGCGGGAAGGTGGAGATGTCGCGGTCCACCGGGTCGGTGGTGGCCGCCCGCCGGGGCGCGTCCTCGCCGGGCGCGACGTACGTGTGGTCGTAGTGCGACATCAACACGTCCCGCGCGGCGGTCAGGTTCGGCGCCCAGTACTGCGCCTGCCCGTTCGGCCCCATCACCCGGTCATAGCCGCCGATGCCGAAGTTGTCCTCCGCGGACACGCCACCGGAGAAGTCGAGCGACTGCTTGCCGGTGAGGACCATGGCCGACTCCGGCGTCATCACCAGGACGCCCTTGGTGTGCATGAGCATCGTCGCCTCGGCGTTCCAGTACGGCTGCGCGCCGACGTTGATGCCCGCGACCACAATGTTGATCTCACCGCCGGCCTGGGTGAACTCGACGATCCGCTTGAGCGCGGCGGCCACCCAGTCCATGTTCTCCGTACCCGAGGTCATGGAGATCCGGGCCCCGGCGGACAGCGCCCACCACTCCAGCGGCACCTCCATCCGCTCGGCCAGGTCCAGCGCGGCGATCACGCGCCGGCACTCCGGCTCCGACAGGGCGCCCAGCGACTTCGTCGGGTCGCCGAGCAGCACGACCCGGGTGACACCCTGCGGATGCCGCACCGTCGGCGTGGTGACCACCCCGGCGACGATCGCGGCGCCGTTGCGTCCCTTCGGCCGGTCCACCGGCACCAGCGCGTGGTCGTCGTCGAGGTCGTGCTCGACGAAGTCACCGAGCCGGCCGGTCAGCTCGTACGGGTACACCGTGTTGCGGCTGCTCGCGCGCAGCACCTTCAACCGGTACTCGTCGAGCGGTTCGACGGGCTCCACCGGCGGCGCGCCGATGGCCAGCTCCGCGCCGCCCGCGGTGTCGAAGGAGATCCGTACGGCGATCTTGGTCAGCTCGCCGGTCCGCCGGTCGCGCTGGCGCGCGATGAACAGGATCTCCTCCAGCCCGGCGCCCGCGGTCGTCGGGCGCACCCGCCCGGCGATCATCTCCATCTCCTCGCGGGTCAGCTCGCTCGGCGGCCAGACGTAGATCACGATCCGGTTGGTGTTGAAGCGCGTCTTCGACGGCCGCCGCGACTGGGCGCGGCGGATCGAGTCGAGGCACGCGGCGACCGCGTCCTCGGTCGTCGGCAACGCGACCAGCCGGCCGTCGTGCTCGCGCAGCTCGGTCAGGTCACGTACCTGCGCGAACGCGACGAGGCGCTCGTCCGCCCGGTTCTCGCGCGCCACGGCCTGGAAGAGGTAGACCTCCTCGTCCGACGACGGCAGCCGGGTCAGGTCGAACTTGTGCAGCCGCTCCAGCTGCATCCGCTGCGCGATGTACGGGTGCAGGCCGCGGATCAGCCGGTCCTCGGTCATCCCCTCCCCGGACGGGCGGAAGGTGAAGTGGTGGTGCATCACCGCTCCGCCGCGACCCGCGACGGTGGTGGTGAGCCGACGGACCCCGGGCGGCAGCGGGTGCGCGGTGATGACCTCGAGCAGCGCCACGGCCATCGCGTCGAAGTCCTCCGGCTGGTTCTCCCAGCCGAGGTAGATGTCGGCGTCGACGGCGTCCTCGCCACTGGCCAGCTCGGCGAGGCCGCGCAGGGCGCCACCGAGCGCGTCGAAGCTCACTGCGGCCGAGACCACGCTCGAGTCCGCGCGCTCGGCGACCACGAACGCGCAGCCCGCGACCTCGCTGGTGCGCACGCTGGTGAGCGCCTTGTTGCCGTAGTACCGCCGGGTCAGCACCTCCAGCATCACCGCGTTGTCGAGGTGGTCACGGACGAGTCGCTGGCCGAGCAGGCGTACCAGGGGCTCGGTGCTGCGTACCATCTCCGCGATGCGCTCGGCGCGGTCCGCCGCGTCCGGGTGCGCGTCCAGGTGCCGCAGGTGTCCACGGACCTCGGCGTAGACGCGGGCGCGGTTGCGACGCAGCAGCGGCTGGGCGAACCAGGCGAACACCACACCACGGGCGAGGTCGGCGACCGCGGGGAAGCGGACCTGAGTCGCCGCCACCAGCCGCTCCAACGCGAGACCGGCGGGCTCACGCAGCGTCTCGTCCGGCGGGGTCTCCCGCAGCCAGGAGCGCAGCAGCGCCGCGACGACCGCCGCGTCGGCGCTCGCGCGTTGCTGGGCGAGGAAGATCCGGAACACGGCGGCTTCGAGCGCGGGCGAGCGCTCCAGGTCGGTGACGCCGTAGTGCCCGAGCGCCTTCGCGAGCTTGGCCTGGAAGGAATCGGGCAGGGCGGCCCGCTCGACGTCGAGGCTCTGCAGGTAGGTGTGGAAGTACTCGCGCGCGCTGCGCACGTGGGCGCCGCTGTCCTCACCCGTCGGCCGGTTGCGGCTCAGCTCGGTGAGGTCGGCGAACACGTCGACGAGGTCGAGTTCCTCGGCCAGTGGCCGGTGACCCGCCTCGGTGGCCTCCCGTCGCGCGGTGAGGTAGTCGTCGAGCACGCGACGATCGTCGTGCGGGTCGACGTCGAAGCCGAGCAGCAGGCCACGCAGGTCCTCCTGACCCCGCCGGCTGCGCAGGTACGCCGGAACCTCCTCGGCGGTCGCGGGAAGGTCCAGTTCGACGGAGACGGCGGCCGGGTCGTCGGTGGTCTCGTCGGCGTCGTCGGCGAGCGGCTCCAGCCGCAGCAGCGGCGCGCCGGCCTCCACCTGGCTGCCCACGGAGACCGCGCACTCCTTCAGCCGCGCCTTGAACGGCGCCCGCAGCACCGTCTCCATCTTCATGGCTTCCAGCACCAGCACCGGTGCTCCCGCCTCGACCTCGGCGCCCACCTCCAGCGGCGTGGCGACGACCAGCGCGGGCATGGGGGAGCGGACGACACCGCCCTCGTCGCGGCTGACCCGGTGCGTCACGCCGTCCACCTCGACCAGGTGGGTCGGCCCGTGCGTGCCGGTCAGCAGGCGGTACCGGGCGCCGTTGACGGCGATCTGGCCGGTGTGCCGGTCGAAGCGGTCGAGTTCGACGTCGGCGGTGCGCACCGCGGCGCCCACCTCGATGCCGACGCGGAACCGGTGCGCGCCGACCCGCGCCACGCGCATGCGGTAGGTGACCCCGCGCAGCTTGAGGTCCAGCGGCCGGCCGCTCTTGTGCTGCACCTGGGGGCGCCCGCCGGACGCCGTCGACAGCAGGCGCTGCCGCTCGACGCTCTCCTCCTCCTCGTACGCCTCGATGGCGGCGGCCGCCAACGCGACTCCGGAGTGGCGGTGCGCGACGAGGCGGCCCTCGCCGCGGACACGGTCGATCCAGCCGGTGTCCGCGCTGGCGTCGATCACCTCGGGCTGGTCGAGCAGGTCGAGCACGAAGCTCTTGTTCGTCGCGCCGCCCTCGATGATCACCGTGGTGTTCGCCATCGCCCGGCGCAGCTTGCCGAGCGCCTCGGCACGGTCGCGGCCGTACGCGATGATCTTCGCGATCATCGAGTCGAAGTCGGCCGGGATGGTGTCACCCTCGCTGACACCGGTGTCCACCCGGATGCCCGGGCCACTGGGCAGGTCCAGCCGGGCGATGCGGCCCGGCGACGGCGCGAAGTCGCGGTCCGGGTCCTCGGCGTTGAGCCGCGCCTCGATGGCGTGCCCGCGCTCCACCGGGGGCTCGCCGTCGAGCCGGCCGCCCGAGGCGACGTGCAACTGCGCCTTGACCAGATCGAACCCGGTGGTCAGCTCGGTGATCGGGTGCTCGACCTGGAGCCGGGTGTTGACCTCCAGGAACGCGAACAGTTGATCGCCGGGGTGGTAGAGAAACTCGACGGTCGCCGCGCCGCGGTAACCGACCGCCAGGGCCAGCCGCTCGGCCGACGTCTTGAGCTCGGCCGCCTGCGCCGGGCTGAGCACCGGCGACGCCGACTCCTCGATGACCTTCTGGTTGCGCCGCTGCACGGAGCAGTCGCGGACCCCGAGCGCCCAGGCGGTGCCCTGCCCGTCGGCGATCACCTGGACCTCCACGTGCCGGGCCCCGGTGACCAGGCGCTCCAGGAACACGATGCCGCTGCCGAACGCCCGCGCCGCCTCCTGGCTGGTGCGCTCGTACGCGTCGTCGAGTTCCGCCTCGCTGGTGATCACCCGGATGCCGCGCCCGCCGCCGCCCGCGGTCGCCTTCAGCATCAACGGGTAACCGATCTCCGCCGCCGCCGCCCGGGCGGTGGCCAGAGTCTCGACGGCCCCGCGGCTCCACGGCGCGACCGGGACGCCGACCTCCTCGGCGATCAGCTTCGAGCCGATCTTGTCACCGAGCTGGCGCATAGCTTCCGCGCTCGGCCCGACGAACGTGACACCGATCTTCTCGCACAGCTCCGCGAACGCCGGGTCCTCGGCGACGAAACCCCAGCCGACCCATGCCGCGTCGGCACCGGTCTCGGTCAGGGCGCGCTCCAGCACCGCGAGATTCAGGTACGGACGGGTGGACGCCGGACCGAGGTCGTAGGCGATGTCCGCCTCGCGCACGAAGGTGGCGGTGCGGTCGACGTCGGTGTACAGGGCGACCGTCTCGATCCGGACGCCGGTCTCCGCGGCCAGCTCTCGGACCGCGTGGATGAGGCGCATGGCGGCCTCACCACGGTTGACGATGGCGACACGGTTGAACACCCGACTGACCCCTTTGGTAGACCATGATCTGCTCGCGGAGAGACGACGGCCCCCCGCAGTGATCCACCCTTCCGTCTGGTGGCTGTCAGCGCCATGGCGCAATCGCCGAACCGCCCGGCCCTCAGTTGTAGGAACCCGACAAGAGTTTTTGGCCACCGGACCGCAAACACACAATCCGTGCCAGGCAGCGTCACACACTGTGCCCCACCGACTACGACGCCCCCTTTGCCCTCCCCACCGCGCCCCCGCCCACCGCGCCCCCTGCCGTGCCCCGCCCGCCCCGCCCGCCGCGCCCCCCGCCGCCCGCCGCGCCGAGCGGCGCCGCGCCCCGCTCCTGCCGCGTCGATCTAGGGCATATCACCGCTAGTTGATCTCTGCGAGCGACGATATGCCCTAGATCGACGGCAGGGGGGGCGGGCGGCGGGGGCGCCGGGCGGCGGGGGGCGCCCGACGGCAGGGGGGCGCCGGGCGGTGGGGGCGCCGGGCGGTGGGGCGTACCCACGTCGGGGTGTTTCGGTTTTAATGGGTTTAATGTGGGCATCTGGTGCGGTGTCCGTCGGCCTGCGGGCCCCACCATGCGCGGGAGGCACCGTTGCCGTTCGACGCGAGCGAGTACGGCCGGCAGATACCGGCAGACATCTACGACGAAGCCTTCGCGCACCTGGATCCGACGGCGGCGGTCGAGCGGCTCGTGAAGCTCGCGGACGGCGGTCCGGTCTGCGAGTTCGGGGTGGGCACGGGGCGGTTGGCACTGCCACTGCAGGAACGCGGGCTGACCGTGGCGGGTGTGGAAGGGTCCCCGGTGATGGCTGCTCGACTACGGGACAAGCCGGGTGGGGAACGGATCGAGGTGGCCATCGGCGACTTCGCCGTGACGCGGGTTCAGGGTGAGTTCGCTCTGGTGCTGCTCGCGTTCAACACGATCTTCGCGTTGCCGGACCAGGCCGCGCAGGTCGCGTGCTTCCGCAACGCCGCCGCGCACCTGCGTCCCGGTGGTCGCTTCGTCGTCGAGGCCTGGGTGCCGGACCTGGCCGCGTTCCGGTCCGGCGCGGCACTGCGGCCGGTCCAGGTCGCGCAGGACGCGGTCATGCTGGAAGCGGCCCTGCTGCACCCGGCAGAGCAGCGGATGACGACCACCAAGATCCGGCTCACTGGGACGGGTGTCGACCTGCTTCCCGCCAATCACCGCTACGCCTGGCCCGCCGAACTCGACCTGATGGCCCAGCTGGCGGGGATGGCTCGGGAACACCGGTGGGAGGACTGGACGGGCCGGCCCTTCACCGACGGCAGCCGCGAGCACGTGTCGGTCTACCGGCGACCGGTGCGGCCGTGAACCGAACCGGCCCGCCGACTGCCGTCGACCTGTGGAGGCGGATCAACGAGGCGCCAGCCGGGCGGCCAGCGCGGCCCGCAGGTCATTGATGCCGGCGCCGGTCACTGCCGACACCGCCACCGCCTCCGGATGGACGCGCTGCAGCGCGAGCACCGATTCCGGCGGTGCCACGTCGATCTTGTTGAGCACCAGCAGCTCGGGAACCGAACCCGCGCCGATCTCGTGCAGCACGCCGTGGACGGTGGTGATCTGGTCCAGGGCGTCCGGGGCCGAGGCGTCGACCACGTGCATCGTCAGGTCGCTGCGGGTGACCTCCTCCAGCGTTGAGCGGAACGCGTCGACGAGCTGGTGTGGCAGGTGACGGACGAAGCCGACGGTGTCGACGACGGTGTAGGTCAGCTCGCCGGTGCCGATCCGGCGCACGGTCGGGTCGAGAGTCGCGAACAGGACGTCCTGCACCTCGGCGTTAGCCCCGGTGAGCCGGTTGAGCAGAGCGGACTTACCGGCGTTGGTGTAGCCGGTGATGGAGACCGAGGGCACCTGGTTGCGCGCCCGCCGGCCCCGGGTCCGCTCCCGCCTGCGAGCCAGGTCGGAGGCGTTGCGGCGCAGCCGGGTGGCCCGCTGGCGCAGCGTCCGCCGCTGGGTCTCCAACCGCATCTCACCGGGACCACGCACACCCATCCCGGCGCCGCCGGCCATCCGGCCACCACCAACGCGGGACATGGCGCGGCCGTCGCCGCGCAACCGGGGCAGCTGGTACGCGATCTGCGCGAGCTCCACCTGAACCCGACCCTCGCTGGTACGCGCGTGCTCAGCGAAGATGTCCAGGATCAGCGCGGTGCGGTCGACGACCCGAACTCCGACCCGTTCCTCCAGGTTGCGGACCTGCCCAGGGCTCAGCTCACCGTCGGCAATCACCACATCGGCGTGCGTGCGCTCGGTCAGGGCGGTCAACTCGTCCACCTTGCCGGAGCCGACGTAGGTGGCGGGATCGGGTCTGTTCCGGTTCTGCACCACCTCGTCGGCGACGGTCAGGCCGTCGGTGTCGGTCAACCGGCGCAGCTCGGTCAGGGACGTCGGCGTACCCGCTCCGGTGTCACCCGCCTCGTCGTCCTGCCGGACCGCCACCAGCACCGCCGTCGGGCGTTCACCCGGCGCGCCGACACCGGAGCCCAACAACCACGATCCCGCCATCGTCCACCTCGCCTCGTCTCGGTGTGCTCAGATCTACCCCCGGCGTCGAGGGGCATGCGAGCCGGAGCCGGACGCCACCGGACGGGTCGTCGGGCGAGTCCGGTGGCCGCTCCGGGCACAGCAGCGACGCGACGAATGGGCGACGACCCGTCGGGTACGCGAGCGGAGCGATGGCAGAACGACTGTGGCGGAACGAGGCCGTGAAGGGGCGAGTGTCGCATCTCGGGTGGATCGCCACGCGGGTGCCGGATCGTCGGTCGGAACCCGGATACGACCAGGGGAGGGTGACTGCGATGAAGGTCAGGAACTCACTGCGCGGGTTGAAGAACAAGATGAACTCGATCGTGGTACGCCGTCGGGGCAGGACTTTCGTGATCAACAAGGCCGACCGGCGTCAGAAGGCCCGGCAGGGCTGAGGACGGGTCCTGACGTGTTCTCGCTGGCCGAGGTGCCTGGCGCGCTCCAGCAGCGCCTGATCAACCCGATCGTCCGGCGTGCGTGGGACTGGAAACTCCCGATCCC
Source organism: Micromonospora coriariae (assembly GCF_900091455.1). Taxonomy (NCBI): domain Bacteria; kingdom Bacillati; phylum Actinomycetota; class Actinomycetes; order Micromonosporales; family Micromonosporaceae; genus Micromonospora; species Micromonospora coriariae. The sequence goes on from NZ_LT607412.1 coordinate 5,303,420, forward strand.
CGGCGACGCCCTGTTGGAGACGACCGGACGGCGTACCGGACAGCGGCGGTACACCCCGGTGTGTGACGGCCTGGACGGTGACGTCTTCTGGCTGGTCGCGCAGCGGGGGCGCCGTGCCGACTGGGTGCGGAACGTCGAGGCAGATCCCCGCGTGCGGGTCAAGGTGGGCGGCGGGCGGCATGCACGCTGGCGGGCCGGAACGGCGCGGATGGTCGAGGACGATGATCCCAGCGAGCGCCAGCGGATCCTCGCGCGGAGCGGTCTCATGCGCCGGCTCTGCCTGCGTACCTCGAAGGCGATGAACGCGAGGCCGCTGACGGTGCGCGTCGATCTGGACCCACCCTGATCCTCGCCGGGCGTGGGCCACGGTCCCGATCGTCCCCTCAGGTTGCTTCGCTCGACCCTCATCTTCCCGGTCGGCCGGCGGGAGCCGCATCCGCCTGATCTGCTGGAGGCGTGCGGGCCGACCCCCTCAACGGCTCGACGTCGGGCGACGGCCGTCCGGTACGGCGCGGCCGACCACGAGGAATTCACGAGGGGTGATCATGGGAAGAACCACCATGGGTGTCCGGTCGGTGACCGACAGCCTGGGCATCGAACGGGCGGGGCAGGACCGCGGATCGGAGGGGTTGGCCCGGTTCCTGGGCTGGCTCAGCCTCGGTCTGGGAGTGGCCGCCCTCGCGCGCCGCGAGCAGGTCAGCCGCCTGACCGGGGTCGACGACTCGCCCACCGCGCGGCGGGTGCTGGCGGCGGCGGGGGTTCGCGAGCTGGGCCATGCCGCCGCGCTGCTGATTCCGCGGCGAGCGCGGTGGGGGGCGTGGACCCGGGTCGCCGGCGACGTGCTGGACCTCGCCGCCGCCGGGCAGGCGATGAAGACACGGCGTGGCGAATAGCGCCAGCGGGTGACGTACACGACCTGGGCGTTGGCCGGGATCGCGGCCGTGGATCTGTACGCCGCCGTGCGGGCCACCCGTGGGCGGCGGGGTCGGGACGCCAACCGGGTGTACGGGTCGGTGACCGTCAACCGCAGTGCCGCGGAGGCCTACCGGTTCTGGCACGACTTCGAGAACCTGCCGCGCTTCATGTCCCACGTCCAGTCCGTGCAGACCACGGGTGACCGGCGGTCGCAGTGGACGGCGAAGGCGCCGGCCGGTCGGAAGGTCACCTGGGACGCGGAGATGGTCGACGACCGCCCGGGCGAGCTGATCACGTGGCGCTCTGTCGACGGTGCACGCGTGCCCAACTCCGGCTCGGTGCGCTTCGTGCCGGCGGCCGGGGGACGCGGCACGGAGGTACGTGTCGAGCTCGGCTACCGGGCGCCCGGGGGCATGTTCGGCGCGCGGGTCGCCAAGCTGTTCGGCGAGAACCCCCAGCAGCAGGTCTGTGACGACCTGCGCAGGTTCAAGCAGGTGATCGAGACCGGCGAGATCACCCGCTCGGATGGCAGCCCGGACGGCAGCACCGTCCAGCAACAGTTGAAGCAGCGCCCGGCGCAGCCGCTGGCGACGCGTGGGTCCGGCAGGTAGGCGGAGCGATGAGAGCGAACTGCTGGATCGCACCCAACAACCTGGCGGTGAAGGACGTTCCCGACCCGCAGATCCTCAACCCGCGCGACGCCATCGTGCGGATCACCTCGTCGGCGATCTGTGGCTCGGACCTGCATCTTCTCCACGGATTCATCCCGGCCATGAAGAAGGGGGACGTGCTCGGTCACGAGTTCATGGGCGAGGTCGTGGAGCTGGGTCGGGGCGTACGGGACGGTCTCAGCCTCGGCGACCGGGTGGTGGTCGCCTTTCCGATCGCCTGCGGCAACTGCGCTTCCTGCGAGGACGGCCTGTATTCGATCTGCGAGAACTCCAACCCCAACGCGGCGATAGCGGAGAAGGTGATGGGGCACTCGCCCGCCGGCATCTTCGGCTACTCGCACCTGCTCGGTGGCTACGCGGGCGGCCAGGCCGAGTACGCCCGGGTGCCCTACGCCGACGTCGGGACCATCAAGATCGAGGACGACCTGGCGGACGAGCAGGTACTGTTCCTGTCCGACGTGCTGCCCACCGGCTACATGGCCGCCGAGATGTGTGACATCAAGCGCGGCGACACCATCGCGATCTGGGGTGCCGGGCCGATCGGCCAGTTCGCCGCCGCGAGCGCCCGCCTGCTCGGTGCGGAACGGGTCATCGTCATCGACCGGTTCCCCTACCGGCTGCGGATCGCCCGGGAGAACACCGGCGCGGAGACGATCAACTACGAGGAGACCGACGTTCTGGACGCCCTGCGGGAGATGACGGCCGGTCGCGGACCGGACGCCTGCATCGACGCGGTCGGTATGGAGGGGCATCACGCGTCGGCCGCGTTGCACGCGTACGACCGGGCCAAGCAGGCGACGAAGGTGGAGACCGACCGGCCGCACGCGCTGCGGGAGGCGGTGTTGAGCTGCCGCAACGGTGGCACGATCTCCGTGATCGGCGCCTACGGCGGTTTCATCGACAAGTTCCCGATGGGCTCGTTCATGAACCGGTCGCTGACCATGCGGACCGGCCAGGCGCACGTTCAACGCTACATGCGGCCGTTGTTGGAACGGATCCGCAGGGGAGAGATCGATCCGACCTTCATCATCACCCACACGATGCGGCTCGACGACGCTCCGCACGGGTTCGACATCTTCAAGAACAAGCAGGACGAGTGCCTGAAGGTGGTGCTCAAGCCGTAGTGCCCCGGGCGGCGGGCCGAGCTGGTGGCCCGCCCCGGGCGCTCGGCCCGCTGCGGGGTCAGTGGCCGCGGTAGAGGGCCTCGACGTCGGCGGCGAAGTGTGACTCGACCACCTGGCGCTTGATCTTGAGGGTGGGGGTGAGTTCGCCATCGGCTTCGGTGAGGTCCCGGGGCAGGATCCGGAAGGTCTTGATCCTTTCGGCGCGGGACACCGTCTCGTTGGCCGCATCGACAGCTTTCTGGACCTCCTCGCGCGTGTCTGGGCTGTTCTGCACGTCCGCTGTCGACGCGTCGGAATGGCCGTGGCCGGCGCTCCACCGCTTCCACTCCTGGTGGTCGATGGTGATCAGCGCGGTGACGTACGGCCGGTCATCGCCGACCAGCATGCACTGACTGACCAGGGGATGGGCGCGGATGCGTTCCTCGACCGGGGCGGGGGCGAGGTTTATTCCCCCCGCCGTCACGATGATCTCCTTCGTGCGGCCGATGATGCGCAGGAAGCCGTCGTCGTCGAGGCTGCCCTGGTCCCCGGTTCGCAACCATCCGTCCGCGGTGAAAGTGTCCCGGGTGGCATCGGGGTTGTTCCAGTAGCCGGCGAACACCATCTCGCCGCGTGCGATGACCTCCGCGTCGTCGGCGATGCGGATCTCCACGCCGGGTATCGGTCGACCGACCGTGCCGATCCGCGTCGCGGACGGCAGGTTCAGCGTCAACGCCGGTGACGTCTCGGTCAGCCCGTACCCTTCGAGCGCCGTCAGGCCGGCGCCGCGGAAGAAGTGACCGAGTCGCTCCCCGAGCGGGGCGCCGCCGACTATCGCCGTGCGGCAGCGGCCGCCCAGCGCGGCCCGCAGCTTCCGATAGACGATCACGTCGAACACTGTGCGCGCCAGCCGCAGCAGCCGTCCGGGGCCTCTTGGCGTGTCCATGGCTCGGCTGTAGCGCACCGCGACGGCGTCCGCGATCCTGAACAGCCATCCCTGGTGGGCGTCGGCGGCCTTCTGCCGCGTCTGGGTGTGCATCTTCTCGAACACCCTCGGCACGGCGAGGATGAAGGTGGGGCGGTGCTGCTGCAGTTGCGCGAGTACGCCGGTCATCTCGGAGCTGTGCACCAGGGTGGCGCGGGTCAGCACCATGCCGACCTGGATCAGGCGGGCGAACGCGTGCGCCAATGGCAGGAACAGCACCGTCGACGCTCCCGGATGCAACAGCTCCGGCAGTACCGCGGTGGCATTGCCGATGTCGCAGTAGATGTTGCGGTGCGTCAGCACGCAGCCCTTCGGCTGGCCGGTCGTGCCGCTGGTGTAGACGATCGTCGCCATGTCGCTGCCCGTGACCGCCGCACGGCGGGCGTCGACCTGGGCGTCGTCGACGGCTCGACCCTGACCGGCCAGCGCGATCAGGTCCCCGGCGTCGATTCGCCACACCTGACGCACCGTTGGCAGGCCGTCGCGCAGTTCGGCGAGAATCGCGGCGTGCCTGTCGGCCTCGACCACGCACCCCACCGCGCCGGAGTCCGCCAGAATCCATTCCATCTGCTCGGGGCTGGACGTGTCGTAGATCGGGACGGTGACGGCCCCGATGGACCACAGCGCATAGTCGACGAGCGTCCACTCGTAGCGGGTGCGACTCATCAACCCCACCCGGTCACCGTGCCCGACCCCGGCGTCGATGAACCCGCGGGCGAGCGCGAGCACGTCACCGCGGAACTGCGCGCACGTCACGGGCACGGTGCCGCGTGCCGGTGGATCCGCCGGCCAGGCCGGGGAGACCGGGGCCGGGCGTAGGAACTGCACCGCGTCGGGGTCCTGACGCGCGTTGTCCCACACCATGTCCGCCAGGCCCGGCGACGCGGCCCCCGTGACCACCGGCGATACCGACATCTCCCGCACGCTCGCCGCACCCCCTCACCACCGGCGCCCGCCTGGCAACCGACGCGGCTACGCGGTCATGATGACGGCACCGGCGGATACCCCGACGGTGAACGGCGAAACAATCGCGCCCATGAGGTGTTGACGCCCCAGGCGCGGGCCCCCGCCTGGCCTGGTCGACGGGTCAGGCTGGAGAACCGCTATTTGACCTTGCGAGTTGATCGGGCCACGATGTCCTCGTACCCGGGGTGCTTGACCAGCCATTCGCTGAGGAACGGGCAGAGCGGAACGACCGTCCGGCCCTTGGCCCGCGCGTCGTCCATCACCGCACGCGCCAGGGTCGACCCGACGCCCCTGCCCTCGAACTCCGGATCGACCTCGGTGTGGGTGTAGACGATGATGGTGCCGGTCAGCTGGTAGGTGACCACCCCGGCGACCACGCCCGCCTCGTCGCGCGCCTCGAATCGCTCCCGCGTCGGCGCGTCTGTCACGGTGAACTGCACCGGCCCATCCAACCACGCTGGTCAGCCGACTGCCGGTGAGCATGATTACGGCATTGACCGCCGATGCTGTCGGCAGCGTGCCCCGGCCGGCCGAGCCAAACTGCCGGGTATCCGGCGGTGCTCAGCTGGCGCGGGACGCGGCGAGAGCGAGCGTCTGCAAGGTGGCACGGATGTGCTGCTTGTCGGCGGCGGAGGTGCGGGAGTCGGCGAGGCGGTCCCGGATGGCCGCGATGTGCGCCTCCACCGTCGGATCTGTCAGCGGTGGGGAGGCCTGCGGTGTGTCCGCTGGCGGTGGGGTGAGGGCGCGCAGCGCCGCGCCGAGCGGCAGGTCCAGGATCGCGCAGAAGGCCCGCACCTTGGGGAGTTCCGGGTGGTGCTGCCAGTCGCCCGACAGCCATCGAAAGACGGTGGAGCGGCTGACGCCGCTGCGAGCCGCCACTTCTGCGACCGACCAGCCGCGCTCCTCGCGGGCGGCCTCGACCGCGTGGCGGACGAACCGCGCGAAGGCTGTCTGCGCGGTTGCCGGCGTCTCACTCATCCATGTCCTGGCCGTCGCTCCCCCGTGGTCGATGCCCAGGCTAACCGTGATGGCCGCCTGTCGCTATCCGGCGCTGCGCTGTGGCATCGCCTGAACACCCGCCGTCACCGCCCTGTGGGGCGCGCCGACGCCACGAGGCGAGTACCGGGCGGCCTACCGCGTTCGGCCCGACTCGGCCCGGTACCGGTGTATCCATTCACGGTTGAGGTCGTCGGCCTGGCGCTGGTGTCGGGGCATGAGAGCGCGATCGTCCGGCATGTCCAGGCCGAGGAAATCCAGGATCCCGCGTGTGGTGGCGACCATGTCGGCATCGAGGTCCTCGTAGCGGACGACGTGGGGACGCACGTCGGCAGCGGAGAACCACGCCTGCCATCCGGCGTTGTGCTCGTCGATCGTCTGAATGAGGGCGTCGATTCCGTCTCTGTCGAAGGTCGGCTCCCGCCCGGTGCGGTCGCCACCGCTGATCTCGCCGTTGCCACCGATGAACCAGGCCTGGGTCTGCTCGGCCCGCAGCCACGACACCGCCTGTGCCAGCACGTCGTCACGTCGCAGATACACGTACCGGGTGCGACCGAATGCCCGCTCCAGCAACGCGACATCCTGGGCGGCGAGGTCGGGGTGGACCCTGCCGAGCTTGTCGACCAACTCGTCGAGCGTGCCCCACATGAGCTTCGCGCCGAACACGCCGTTGCCGGTGCGGCCGGCGTCACGTGCCGCACGTACGAAGGCCGCGTGGTCGTACCCGCCGTCAGCGGTGCGGGGAAGCAGCCATCGCTCAGCCCACAACGCCTCGTCTGGAGCGCGAAAGTACGCCTGCGGGTGGCCGGCGACGCCGGTGGACTCCAGCAACCCCAGGAGCAGCGAACTGCCGGTGCGCGGCGTGCCGCAGATGAAATAGGAATCGACTCGATCGCTGGCGGTCATCGACACGGCATGAGGTAACCGCGTCGTCGACTGGCGCACAAGGAATTTTGCGGACCGCGGCGAGGAGCAGCGCGACATCATCCTTTCGGTTAGGTTTCATCGGCCCTTTGGTCTAGTCTCTGCTCATGCGGTTGGCGCCGACAGGCGGAGTGCGGCCGATGCGTTGCGGAGGAGTCAGCATGATCACGACCACCGAGCGGCCCACGACGACGAGCACTCGCACCGACCACGACGCCTCCGCCGACTCACCCGCGACCAAGCTGCTTCTCGCGATGGCGGCGTTGCCCGCCGACCACCCGTCGCGCGCCGCGCTGCGGGACCGGGCGATCGAGGCATGGCTGCCGCTGGCCAATCACCTCGCCCGGCGCTACAGCGGGCGGGGCGAGCCGACCGGCGACCTGACACAGACCGCCGCGCTGGGGCTGATCAAGGCGGTCGACAAGTTCGACCCCTCCCGTGGTGTCGACTTCGCGGGTTACGCGATCCCCACGATCGTCGGGGAACTCAAGCGGCACTTCCGGGACCGCACGTGGGACATCCGGGTGCCCCGCCGTCTGCAGGAGTTGCGACTGGCGATCTCGGATGCCAACAGCACCCTGCTGCAGACGTTGGGCCGTTCGCCGACGGTCGCCGACATCGCCGCCCACCTCGACCTCACCGAGGAACAGGTGCTGGAAGGGCTGGAGGGTGCACGGGCGTACAACGCCGTGTCGCTGTCCACGCCGGTCGGCGACGGTGAGCGCGGCACCGAACTCGGCGAGATGCTGGGCGGCGAGGACGGCGAGTTCGCCCTGGCCGAGCTGCGGGTGGCCCTCGGGCCGGCGCTCGCCACGCTCGACGAGCGGGAGCAGAAGATCCTCACCCTGCGCTTCTACGGCAACCAGACGCAGAGCGAGATCGCCGACCAGGTTGGTGTCTCGCAGATGCACGTGTCCCGCCTCTTGACTCGCGCGCTCGCCAAGCTGCGTACGCAGTTGGTCGACACCTTCTGAGCACCGCCGGCTCCGCTGCCCGCAGCACCCGTGCCGCGTGCGTCTGCGGCCGGGGCCACCTCGCCGCTGTGGTAGACAGTCGACGTGGTGGAGGCGAGCCAGTCCGAGCGCAGCGTCGACGACACGGTTCTCGATGCTGCCCGTGACTGCGTGCTGGCGTACGGCGTCCGTCGCACGACGATGACGGACGTGGCACGACGCGCCGGCGTCTCACGGATGACCGTCTACCGGCGCTGGCCGGACGTGCAGTCCCTGATCGGGGACCTGATGAGCCGTGAGTGGCATCAGGTCCTGATGGCCGCGGCGGACGTCGAGACCGGCGGCTCGGCGCGGTCACGTCTGGTGTCGCGGGTGGTCGCGGTGGCGGAGCAGCTACGGGACCATCCGCTGCTGTGCAAGATCCGTGACGTCGATCCGGAGGTGCTGCTCCCGTACCTGCTCGACCGGCGGGGCAACGGCCAGGACGAGATGCTCCAGTTCCTCGCGGCGGCGCTGGCCGACGGTCACGAGGACGGCTCGATCCGGCCCGGCAAACCCGACGTCATGGCCCGCGCGGTCTTTCTGACCACGCAGTCGTTCGTGCTGTCCGTCCGTACGGTCGCCGACGACGTGCCGCTCGCCGAATTCGACAGCGAGTTGGCCCTGCTGGTCGACGGCTACCTACGTCCCGGCTAGCCGGCGATGACACGCAGTGCCCGTGGGCGGACCTCGACGTGCAGCTCGTCGGTCCGGCCGACGGGATCACCGTCGCCGTACACCGTCATCGGGCGGTCGGCGCACACTGTGACGGACGTGCCGCGGTAGGAGAAGACGTGCTGGCGCCACACGTGCCTGCCGGTGCGCATCTGTCGCAGCGCGATCGGGAACAGCAGCTTCGGCGCGTGTCCGATCACCACGACGTCCATCGTCCCGTCGTCGGGCTGCGCCGCCGGGGCGACGTGCAGGCCGCCGCCGTAGTACCCGCAGTTGGCGGCCACCACCGTGTAGGCGTACGTCTGAGTGGTCCGGCCGTCCACCGTGATCGTGTACCGGGTGCGCGGCCAGCGCAGCAGCGCCCGCAGGCCGGCGGTGGGATACACCAGCGGCGCGGGCAGGCGCGACCGGTTGGCCAGCTCGTTGGCCGCCGCGTCGACGCCGACGTAGACGCTGCCGACGATGGTTCGCCCCGCGACGCGGAGGACGTCGAGGTGCCGCGGCTGTCCGTGCAGCAGCAGGTCCGCGACCGCGCCGGGGGAGTGCGGCAACCCGAGCTGGCGGGCGAAGTCGTTGCCGCGGCCGGCGGGGACGACGCCGAGCAGACCGCCGGTGTCGGCGACCACGCCGGCGAGCAGCCGGATGGTGCCGTCGCCCCCGGCGGCGACGACGACCTCATCGCCGTGCACCGCCGCTGTGGCGCACTGGCGGGCCTGCTCGGCTGTCTGCGTGTATTCGACCCGTATCCGGGCGCCGGCGGCGCGCAGCAGATGGGCCACGGGCATCAGGCGGGACAATCCTCGGCGCGCGGTGGGCCCGAGGATCACTGCGAAGGACCGCACCTCACGGCACCAGGATGCCGGGATTGAGGATGCCGGCCGGGTCCAGCTGCTGTTTGACCGCCCGCAGCAGGTCCACGGCGACGTCGCCGATCTCGGCGGCGTACCAGGCCCGATGATCCGCGCCGACGCCGTGGTGGTGACTGATGGTGGCACCCGCGGCGGCGATCGCGTCGCTGGCCGCCGCTTTCGCCTTCCGCCAGCGCTCGATCGGATCGGTGCCGGGAGAGCAGATCACCGTGAAGTACAGCGACGCGCCGGTCTCGTAGACGTGGGACACGTGTGCCAGCACCAGTGCCCCGTCCGGCAAGGCATCGAGGATCGCCTGCCGGACCCGGTCGTGAACCTGCGGCAGCGCCGACCAGTACGCCGCGGTCTCCAGGGTCTCCGCGAACGCCCCCGCGTCCAGCAGCGCGTCCCGCAGATACGGGGCGTCGAACCGGTGCCGCGCCCACTGTCGGCCCGGCTCGTCGCCCAGTGGCATCCCGCCGTGTGCCGCCAGCACATGGGCGGCGGCGTCGACGGTGGGAAGGACGTCCGTGCCCTCGTACCCGGCGATGAGCTGGCAGCCGCCGTCGGCGCGTCCGGATCCGGTCGCCCCGATCATGGTCTCGACCTCGTCGGACAGTCGCAGCACCGTGGGTCGCGGCCCGTCCTGCGCCAGCCGCCGCACGGCGTGCAGGCCGTCGGCGAACGACTCGAACCGCCAGCCCTCGTAGTGGGACTGCGCCGGTAGGGGCCGGATCCGCACGGTCACGTCGGTGATGACGCCGAGTGCCCCCTCGCTGCCGAGGAAAAGTTGCCGCAGGTCGGGACCGGCGGCTGAGGCGGGGGCGCGGCCCGTCCGGACGGTGCCCTGTGGCGTGGCGACCGTCAGCCCCATGACCATGTCGTCGAAGCGGCCGTAGCCGGTGGACGCCTGGCCGGACGACCGGGTGGCGGCGAATCCGCCGATGGTGGCGTACTCGTAGGACTGCGGGACGTGGCCGAGGGTGAACCCGTGCTCGGCGAGCAGTTCGGCGGCCCGTGGGGCGCGCATGCCGGCCTGCAGCGTGGCGGTCCGCGACAACGGATCGATGGCGACCACGTCTTTCAGCCGGCTGAGATCGACGGCGACGTGCCGTGCCGAGGACGGCGTGAGCCCGCCCACGACGGAGGTGCCACCACCGAACGGGACGACGGCCACCCGGTACCGGGAGCAGACGTCGAGGATGGACACCACCTCGGCGTGGTCGGCCGGGCGCAGCACGGCCTGCGGGGCCACCCGCACCTGGCCCTGGCGATGGCGGAGCAGGTCGGGCGTGGACATGCCCGACGCGTGTCGTGCCCGGGCGTCCTGGGCGGTGACCACGTGCTCGACGCCCAATGCCCGTCGTAGCGCGTCGAGGACCCGGTCGTCCAGCTCGCGGTCCGGCACCGCCACCTCGGCCAGCGGGACGGCCGGCGGCGGGGGTGTCAGCTCGAGCACCTGCGCCAGCAGCGTCGCGGCGGAGTCCGGTAGCGCCTTCGCGTTCGTCGTGGTGCCCCAACGGGCCCACCCGACGGCCGACGCTTCCCCTTCCATATTCATGTGTGACAGAGTGACACCGGACGTCACTACATCGCAAGGAGGCGTGTGAAAACCTCGCTGACCGTCTCCCGCCGGGAACGTGACCTCACCGAGCTGCTCGCCGGTGCGCCAGTCGACGTCCTGGTCGTCGGGCTGGGCGTCACCGGCGCCGGAGTGGCGCTCGACGCCGCGAGCCGCGGACTGTCCGTGGTCGCCGTCGACGCCGACGACCTGGCCCACGGCACCTCGCGCTGGAGCTCGAAACTGATACACGGCGGCCTGCGATATCTCGCACACGGGCAGGTCGGCATCGCCTACGAGAGTGCCGCCGAGCGCCACCTGCTGTTGACGCGCACCGCGCCGCACCTGACGCGCCCGTTGCCGATGCTGCTCCCGGCGACCGCGTACACCAGCCGCTGGCAGGCGGGTGCCGCGGCCGCCGGCCTGCACGCCGGAGACCTGCTGCGTACCTGCGCCGGAACCTCCCGACGGACCCTTCCCGGAACGCGCAGGCTCGGCTCGGCCGAAGCGGGCGCGATGGCACCCGCCCTGCGTCCGGCCGGCCTCCGCGGAGCACACCTGTCCTGGGACGGCCAGCTCTGCGACGACGCGCGACTCGTCGTCGGTCTCGCACGCGCCGCCGCGGCGCACTCCGCCCGCATCCTGACCCGCTGCCGGGCGGTCAGCCTGCACCGGGAGGGCGCCACCATCGAGGACACCCTCACCGGCACCCGCATGAACGTCGCCGCCCGCGCCGTCATCAACGCCACAGGCGTGTGGGCCAGCAACCTGACCCCACACGTACACCTACGCCCGTCCCGGGGAACCCACATCGTCCTGTCCGCCGCCCGTCTGGGTGGACTCTGGGCCGGCCTGACCATCCCCGTCCCCGGCGAATTCACCCGCTACGTCTTCGCCCTGCCCCAGACCGACGGCCTGGTGTACGCCGGACTCACCGACGAGCCGGTGAACGGACCGGTCCCCGACGTGCCGCAACCCACCGACGCCGACATCGCGTTCCTGCTCGACGTCCTCAACAGCGTCCTCGATCAGCCCCTCAAACCCACCGACGTCCTCGGTGCCTACGCCGGGCTGCGGCCGCTGCTCGCCGACGACGAGACCCGAACCGCCGACCTCTCCCGCCGGCACGCCGTCATCGACGACCCCGACGGGATCATCAGCGTGATCGGCGGCAAGCTCACCACCTACCGCCGGATGGCCCAGGACGCCGTCGACACCGCCATCCGTCAGCGCCGCCTCGCCGCCGACCGTTGCCGCACCCGTCGCCTCCCGCTGCCCGGCGCGGCGAGCAGAACGCAGCTGGCGCGGGTCCCCGCGCCCCGCCGGCTCGTCCACAGGTACGGCACCGAGGCCGTCGATGTCCTGGCCGAGGCGCCCACCGAACTCCAGCAGCCGATCGGCCCGGACATCCCGGTCACCGGCGCGGAACTGCTCTGGGCCGCCCGGCACGAGCTCGCCCTCACCGTCGACGACCTGCTCGACCGGCGTACCCGCATCGGACTCATTCCGGCGCACCGCGAGGCCGCACTGCCTACCGCGCGAGACGTCCTCGCCCTGGCCGCCGAGGCGTAACCGGGTATTCCGTCTGAAGTCCGACCTTTTCCTCGTCCCCTGCTAGCGTCGTAGCTGGCCCAGGAGAGCGCGGAGCTGGTCCTCCAGCGAGCCACGAGCAGATCGTGCGACGACGGTCCTCACGAGTCGCCGGAGGGGGTCCGCTGTGATGTTCGAGGGGTTCGAGGAGTTCGACATCCCCACCTCGGGGGCGACGATCCATGGACGCCGCGGCGGAAACGGGCCCCCGGTCCTGCTCCTGCACGGCATCCCCGAGACGCACCTGATGTGGCATCGCGTGGCGCCGCAGCTCGCCGAGCACCACACCGTGGTCGTCACCGACATGCGCGGCTGGGGCGACAGCAGCACCCCGCCGAGCAGCGCCGATCACGAGCCGTACAGCATGCGAGCGATCGCCCGCGACCAGGTCCAGGTCATGCGGAGCCTGGGCCATGAGCGGTTCGGGCTCGTCGGGCATGACCGCGGGGCACGGTGCGCCTACCGTCTCGCGCTCGACGAACCGGACGTTGTCACCCGGCTCGCCGTCCTGGACGTCGTCCCGATCGGCGACGTGTACGACCGTGCCGACATGACGTTCAGCCTCTCGTACTGGGTCTGGTCCTTCCTGGCGGCTCCCGCGCCGGTGCCCGAGCGGTTCATTGCGGCGGCGCCCGCCGTCCTCGTGGATTTCATGCTGGACACCTGGCCTGAGGTGACGGACGCGTTCCCAGCCGAGGTGCGAGCCGCCTACGTCAGGCAGTTCAGCGATCCCGCCACCGTCCACGCGATCTGCGAGGAATTCCGCGCCGCCGCGACGGTGGACTACCAGCAGGACGAGGCGGACCGAGGCAACCGGAAGATCGCGTGCCCGGTCCTGTTCCATTGGAGTGAACGGGGTCAGGTCGCGAGGCTCTACGACGACCCGCTCGGCATCTGGAGACAATGGTCCGACGACGTTCGTGGCGGCCCGGTCCCGGTTGGGCACTTCATTCCCGAAGAGGCTCCCGAGGAGACCGCACGGCAACTGCTGGAATTCCTGAGGTAGGGCCGCTCGGTCGCCGGTCCACCGGGTGGTCCTGGACCCCACGTACACCGGGCGCGCGATGGCGGGACTCATCGCGGCGATTCGGCGCGGCGAGATCGCACCGGGCGACACGACCGTCTTCATCCACACGGGCGGGCTTCCCGGGTTGTTCGGGCACCCCGAGATTCCCGCGTACGCCGAAGGCTTCGCGCCTGGACGCTAGGGGAACAGCGGTCGGCGTCGTCCGGCTTGGGGGCGTCGGAGGCGACGAGCTGACCGGGTGCCGTGGTTGGATGTGCGCCGTGCGGTTGTCCCCTGAACCGGTGTGTTGGTCGGTGATTGCCGGCGCGTCGGTGATGCATGTGGCTGGCGCGATGTCGGGCGCGTGGGTCCTCGCGGGTCAGGCGATCGCGGTGGCACTGACCGGCCTCGCGGTGATCGTGCTGCTCGGTACCGGGCGCGGCCGCGTCGCCGTGGCCGCTGGTGTCGGCGTGCTCGCCGTAGACGCCGTGCTGGCGGCGAAGGGCTCGGACGGGCCGAGGTACCTGTCGCCGTTCTACGCGCCGCTGAGCGCTCCACGCCCGTCCCTCGCCGACGACCTCGCGTGGCTGGGTGAGGCGTTGTCGGCGCAGGTCACCCAGCATTGGCCGGCGTTGCTGGGCATGTCGCTGATCTGCGGCGGATCGCTGGTGACGTTGACCGGTCGGCCGCGGACCGACACACGCTGGATCCGTTGGGTGGCGTGGGCCGCCGTCGTCGGGCTGGCCGTCGTCCTGCTCGCCCCCGTCGGCGGAGGGGACCTGCCCCGACTGCTGGTCGCGCTCGCCGTCCAGTTGCCGACCATGCTGGCGGTTGCCGCCGGGCTGACGGTGCTCGTGGTGGCCGCCGGCCGGCAGCGCCGGTTCGGTGTCCCAGCGATGCTGGGGGCCTTTCTGCTGGCCGCTGCCGTCATCGACGCTGACCTGGCCGCTGTGGCGCCGCTCCGGCCGGTTGTCCTGGAGGAGACGCACTCGTTCAGTCATCAAGGTGCGTTCCTTGAGCCGGGCATCCGCTTGGAGAGTGCGGTGGCGCTCGACCACGCGTCCTCGCCTGGCCTGGTGACGGCACCGCTGCTGGCGCTCCTGCCAATCCTTGCGATCGCACTGCTCGTGCTCGCGGCACCGACCTGGGGCCATGGGCTCAGCCGCCGCGATGGCGACGACGGGACGCGGCCCGTGGATCCCGGCGACGGGGATGACCGCCGGGGTCACCACGACGGCCGCGGCCCGGAGGGGACCTGAGACCGCAGGCAGGGAACGAGCTCGGCCCTCGGTTTTCCGGACCCGTGCACCCCCGGACCTCGTATCGTGACGATGTCCCCTGCTCGGCGCGGACGGTGAGGTGCATGGACGACGGCGAACGCGAGCAGGCGTTGCTCACCGCCCTGACCACCGAGCATTTCGTGCTCCAGACCTCCCGCAGCGCCACCGTCACCGAGTCCGTCGGCAGGGCGACGGTCTTCCTCTCCATGCTCTCCGCCGCGCTGATCGGGCTCGGGTTCGTCGCCAGCAACGCCGCGTTCGTCGGGCCGTACCTCGGGGCGGTGCTGCCCACGCTGATGATCACCGGGCTGCTCACATTCCTGCGGCTGGTGCAGAACATGGTGGAGAACGAGCTGGATCTCGCGCGGATCCAACGCATCCGGGCGTACTACCAGCACCGGCTGGCCGGCGAGCACGACTTCTTCGCCGACGCGGTGCAGGACGCAAGCGTGATGCGCGCGAGCTGGGCGGCGGTTGGCAACGCGCCCAGGCGGGCGCAGCTGTTGCTCACCACGGCGGCGATGGTGGGTGCGGTGAACGCGCTGCTGGCGGGGCTCTCGATCACGCTGCTGGTCGGACTCGCGGGGCTGTCGTCCGGGCTCGCGATCGGCGTCGGCACCGTGTTGGCCCTGCTGGCCTTCGCCGCCCAGGTCGCCTACATCAACCGTGCGTCGATCTCCCAGCCTGGATAGGACTCGCCCGGAGTGGGCCACCCGACACAAATGACGGGTACTCGTGTGCCACCGGCACGAGCCGCCATGATGGGGCGGTGAAGATCCTGTCCATCCAGTCCTCGGTCGCTTACGGCTACGTCGGCAACTCAGCCGCCGCCTTCCCCCTCCAGCGGCTCGGGCACGAGGTCTGGCCGGTGCTGACGGTCCACTTCTCCAACCACACCGGGTACGGCGCATGGCGCGGGCCGCTGCTGGAGCCGGCCCAGGTGGCCGAGGTGATCGAGGGCATCGCGGACCGGGGGGTCCTCGGCAGCGCCGACGCGGTGCTGTCGGGCTACCAGGGCGACCCGGCGATGGGCGCGGTGATCCTCGACGCGGTGGACAAGGTCAAGGAGGCCAACCCGGCCGCTGTGTACTGCTGCGACCCGGTGATGGGCGACATCGGCCGCGGGATGTTCGTTCGGCCGGGCATCCCGGAGTACCTGCGGGACGTCGTCGTTCCGCGCGCCGACATCGTCACCCCGAACCACTTCGAGCTGGACTTCCTCGCCGGCCGTACGACGAACTCCCTGACGGAGGTGCTGGCGGCGGTCGACGTGGTACGCGAGACGGGGCCGCGGCACGTCCTGGTCACCAGCGTCCTGCACGGCGACGTGCCGGAGGGGTCACTCGAGGTGGTGGCAGTCTCGGACGAAGGCGCCTGGGCGGTCACCACGCCGCTGCTGCCGATCAACCCGAACGGCGGTGGCGACATCACCGCGGCGCTGTACCTCGCGCATCTGTGCACGACGGGCTCGCCGGCCAGGGCGCTGGAACGCACAATCGCCTCCGTCTTCGCCGTCCTGGAGGCAACCCTCGCGGCGGGCACCCGGGAGCTCCAACTGATCGCGGCCCAGGACGCCATCGCCGAGCCGCCAACCAGGTTCACCGCCCGGCGGCTGCGCTGATCTATCGGTCCGTCGGCCTGCGCAACTGCCCTCTGTCGTCGGCCCGTAACCCGTAGTGTCGTCATGCTGGCCGTGGACGCATGCGACGGGGTGATCGATGACTGCGGAGAGCGACGCGCGGTCGACGGACCCCGACCGGAAGAGTCCAGCGCATCCGGCACTCCTGGAGTTGTTCTTCGACCTGGTCTACGTCTTCGCGCTGATCTCCCTCGCGGAGAAGCTCGCCACCGAGCTCACCTGGTCGGGCGTCGCCCAGACCCTGGTGCTGCTGCTCGCGTTCACGTTCATCTGGGCGTTGACCGCGTGGGCGGGTGACACGCTCGACCAGGCCCGGTCAGCGCTCCGGGTGAAGTTCATCGGGACGATGGCGGGAAGCCTGCTGCTGGCCGCCACTGTTCCCGACGCGTACGGCAGCCGTGGGTTGCTGTTCGCGATCACGTACCTGGCGATCCACCTCGGCTCCAGCTTCTACTTCCTGCTGGTCCTGCGGGAACCGTCCCAGCGTGGCAGGAGCAGCCGGATCCTGTTGTGGGAGGCCATCGCCGGGATCGGGTGGATCGGTGGGGCACTGCTCGGCGACACGGCTCGGCTGGTGCTCTGGGCGGTGGCCGTCGGGATCGAGTACGCCGCGGCCGCGCTCGGATGGCCCGTGCCGGGACTGGGGCGTTCGCACTCCGAGGAGTGGCGGCTGACCGGTGAGAGACTCTCCGAGCGGTACCGCCAGTTCGTCATCATCGCGTTCGGCGTATCGATATTCGCGGTGGCCGAGGCCTTCAGCGAGAGCGCCTACACGGCCGCGCGGGTCTGGGCGCTCGTGGTCGTATTCCTGATCGTGGTGCTCATGTGGCGGATCTACATCTACCGCGCCGGGGAACTGCTCACCGACGCGATCGCCAAGTCGACGAGACCCTCCCTGCTCGGCCAGTCCGCCGCGGTCACTCACCTGATCATGGTGGCCGGTATCGGCGGTGCGGCGGTCACCAGCAAGCTCGTCGTTGATCGGCCGTTCGGCGAGACCCCACCGTCCTGGGCCGCGGTCATCCTCGGTGGGCCGGCTCTCTTTCTGCTCGGCCGTGGGGTGCTCGACTACACCGTGTTCGGGCGGGTGTCCCGGTCGCGGCTGGCTGGGTTGGTCCTGCTGGGTGGGGTGGCGCCGGCGACGTACCTGCTGCCGCCGCTCGTGGTCGCCCTCCTCGCCATGATCGTTCTGGCCCTGGTCGCCGTGGCGAACCTGCTGAGCACCCGACTGCACCCCCGAACGGCGGCACCACCCGCGCCGCGCTGAGCGGCCGGGTCGGGACCGGTGCTTCGGCTCACTGGGCGGGCAGCGGAGCGCTGGTCAGTCGCGAGCGGGGGGCCACCGTCTCGACGATCAGCGTGAGCAGCAGGACCAGGTTCGCCACGACCATGACGCCGAGCGGTGGCAGCAGCGGCATCGCGGGTCCGACAGCGCCCAGCACGACGATCCCCAGCACCCGCGGCCAGAGGATCCGACCGGTGACCACGAAGTCGAACAGGCTGCCACCGAGCAGGAACAGGGCGGGCCCACCCAGGACGGCGACGATCCAGACCTGTGGCGTCTCCCCGAATGGACGGTCGATGACGAGCATGTCGGTGGCCGAGATGACCACCACCCCCGCCACCATGACCAGGTGGGTGTACGAGGTGGCGGTGCCGGAGCGGACCCGCTCCACGGTCGAGACGGCGGGGGGCGCCAGGAGCTGTCGGATCCGGTGGAAGTACATCTGGAACAGCAGCAGCGCGTTGGCGAACCCGACCGCGCACGCCGCGACCCGGCCGACCTCGAAGTCGCTGGCGGCCAATCCCATACCGACGGTCAGGATCAACTCGCCGAGGGAGATGATGAAGATCTGCCGGTGCCGCTCGGACAGGTGGGCACCGGTGAAGATCTGGCTGGCGAGTTCGGTCCGACCGAGTTTCGGCGTCGGCCAACCGATCCGGGCCGACCCGAGGTCGACCGCCACCGCGATGGACCAGAGCACCAGCCGGGCCGTACCGTCCACGACGGCCCCGGCCACCCACGGCCCGACGGTGACGCCGAACCAGAAGAAGACGCGGATGCTCCTCGCCTGGATCGGCCGGTTCACGCGGGTGCCAGGGATGAGAACCGAGTCCCGGACCAGGTGGATGGCGAAGTACGCCGCGACGAAGATCCACCCGTGTGCGCCGAATGCCCTCGGGATCGCGATGGCCATCAACAGGGTGCCGAACATGACCACGAGAACGGTGGCCTGGATCAGCGGCAACCGCGGGTTGAACAGGTCGGTGAGCCATGCGGTCAACACCCAGACCCACCACGCGGCGAGCAGCAGGACCGCGGTCTGCGCCGCGTTCCGAACGCTCAGGTCGTGCACCAGCCCCGCGGAGAGCCGGGAGAACATGAAGATGTAGACCAGGTCGAAGAAGAGTTCCAGGAACGTCGGAAACTCGGGCTCGCCGCGTCGGCGAAGAATCCGGGGTAGCGGACTCGACGTCACGGCGGCTGCCTCCTAGGGGACGCCCGACCGGGAGCGGAGGCGCTGGCAACCTGGCAGGGTTCCTGTCACCTCTGAACCTACAAAACGGGACATACTCGGACGGCCAAACGGGCGGATGGTCTGGTCCCTCGCGCAGTTGCCTTGGGCCTTCCCGGCAACGCGCCGACCGGCCGGGCCGCGGACCCGCGCCCGTACCATGATCCCTCCGCAACCCTTGGGAGATGTAAAGATGACCGCCTCCACCTTCCGCGCCCTGCACCACGGCCGTGCCAGCGGCGACCCGCTCGTCCTGCCGGGGCCGTGGGACGCGGCCAGCGCCCGGGCACTCGCCGACGCCGGTTTCCCGGCGCTCGCCACACCGAGCGCCGGGATCGCCGCTTCGCTCGGCTACGAGGACGGCTCCACCCCGCCCGACGAGATGTTCGCAGCGGTGGCGAGGATCGTCCGGGCTGTTTCCGTGCCGGTGTCCGCCGACATCGAGGGCGGTTACGGCCTCGCCCCCCGTGAGCTGGTCGGGCGGCTCCTGGAAACCGGCGCCGTCGGCTGCAATCTGGAGGACTCCACGGATCACGCCACGCTCAAGGACCCTCAGCGGCACGCGGACTGGCTGGCCGAGGTGCGCGCGGAGGCCGGTGACGCGCTCTTCATCAACGCGCGCGTCGACACCTTCCTCGTGGGGACCGGTGATCCGGCCGACGCGGTGGCCCGCGCCCGGCTGTACGTGGCCGCCGGTGCCGACTGTGTGTACCCGCTCCTGGCGCCGCCCGAGGTGCTGCCGCTGCTGCGGGAGGGCATCGAGGGCCCGATCAACATGGCTGCCGAGCCGGACAAGGAGTCGGTGGCCGAGCTGGGACGGCTGGGCGCCACCCGCATCACCTTCGGTCCGGGGATGCAGCGGTACGCGGCGCGGGCGGTCGGCGAGCTCGGGGCGGCGCTGCGGGTCTGACGTCCGGCGGTCCGCTCGGATCCCGGGCCGGGGTCACCTGGGCGGGGCTGCCGTGCTGCGGCGGGTTACGAGCGTGGGCGAGAGCCGGATGTGGGCGGCCGGCTTGTCCAGCTCGGCGATTCGCTCCAGCAGGAGCCGGGCGGCACTGCGTCCGATCTCACGGCCCGCTTGGTCGACGCTCGTGAGCGAGATCGGTTCGAAGTTGGCGAACGTGGTGTTGTCGTATCCCGCGACGGAAATGTCGTCGGGGACGGTGAGCCCTGCTTGGGCGATCGCCTCGAGCACGCCCATGGCGACGATGTCCGCGCCGGCGAAGATGGCCGTGGGTCGACGGGGTCGGGCGAGCAGCTGCTGTGCGCCGAGGTATCCACCCTGTTGGGTGTAGGTGGTGGAGACGATGTCGATGTCGTCTGCCAGCCCGTGGGCCCGCATGGCCTGGCGGTAGCCCTCCGCGCGTATCGCGTTGGGCATCTCCGCGATGCGGGCAGGGTCGGTTTCGAGGTGTTCGATGTGGGCGATCCGGCGGTGTCCGAGGTCGGCGAGGTGATCGACGACGAGTGCGGCGCCCGCGATGTCGTCGTCCGCCACCGAGTCGTACGTGGTGGAGTGGGAGTGCCGGCCGACGACCACCGTCGGCACGGTGCTGGCGACATGCTGGAGGCGTGACCTCGACGAGACGGGGGCGATCAGTATGACGCCGTCCATGCTGTGGTCGATCATCGTCTCGGTGACCCGGGCTTCCGCCGCCTCGCCGTTGCAGCCGGGGCCGAGCAGGATCTGGTACTCCGTATCGGACAGCCACTCGGTGACCCCGTCGAGGATCTCGGCGAAGAACGGATTGCGGATGTCGGGCAGCATCACGCCGATGGTGTACGTCTGGCCGCGCATACCCCGGGCTGCGGCGGACGGCCGGTAGCCGAGTTCGGCGACCGCCTTGCGCACCTTCGCCCGCATCGCTGGGCTGGTCCCGTACGCGTTGCGCAGCACCTTGGACACGGCTGTCGTCGACACCTCGGCGTGCTGCGCGACGTCAACGATGGTGACTCGTCGGGGCGGCGCGGACCGCGGCCTCATGTTGCCTCCGCAAGTGGGGAACGTTCCCCACGAGTTTAGGTGGGTTCTTCGCCTTCGGCGCCACCGCCTGGTGGTGGTCGCAAAGGAGCGAATACCCGGGCGTGGTAGAGGTGCGCGACG
Organism: Micromonospora coriariae; assembly: GCF_900091455.1. Taxonomy (NCBI): domain Bacteria; kingdom Bacillati; phylum Actinomycetota; class Actinomycetes; order Micromonosporales; family Micromonosporaceae; genus Micromonospora; species Micromonospora coriariae. The sequence goes on from NZ_LT607412.1 coordinate 5,324,191, forward strand.
GCTCTGCGGACACCTGTGTCCCGGGCGAGGCGTTGTCACCTATTGACGTCGATCGGGTCAACTCCTAGGGTCGGGCGAAACATTTGGGCAACGTTACCCACGCTGATCGCTGGTCCGTCGTTCGGCGTGCAGGTGCGACTCCGGAGCACTCCGGGCCGCAGGGGCGGGTTGGGCGGACCGCAGAGGGCCGACCTCGGCGGCGAATTGAAACGTTTCAGGGAGCGACCTTGCCAGTGACGAGAGCAGCCGAGCCACCACCCATTGCCCCTCCCCGTCAGTCTCCCGATCTGACCACTGTCCGCCCTGGACGTGCCCGGATGACGCCGCCCTGGTGGTTCACGCTGCCGGCGATCGTGCTCTTCGCCTTCATCGTCCTGGTGCCGAGCGTCCGCGGCCTGTACTACGCCTTCACCGACTGGGACGGCCTCGACCCGAACATCTCCTTCATCGGCCTGGGCAACTTCGCCGACATGACCCGTGACCCCGATGCCACGCAGGCGCTCTGGCACACCCTGCTGATCGCCGTGTCGATCACGATCATCCAGAACGGGATCGGGCTGCTGTTGGCGCTCGGGGTCAACACCATGATCAAGTCACGGCACGTGCTGCGGGTGCTCCTGTTCGCCCCGGCGGTGATCACCCCGATCGTGACCGCGTACCTCTGGCGCAACCTGCTCGGCCCGGACGGCGCGGTCAACAGTCTCCTGCGCCTGGTCGGGCTGGACTCCTGGCGGCAGGACTGGCTGGGCGACCCCCAGCTGGCCCTCTGGTCCATCGTGGCCGTCATCGTGTGGCAGTTCGCCGGCTATTCCATGGTCATCTTCCTGGCCGGACTGCAGTCCGTACCGAAGGAGATCAACGAGGCAGCGGACATGGACGGCGCCGGCCCGGTGCGACGCTTCTGGTCGGTCACCCGGCCGCTGCTCGCTCCCGCGATCACCATCAACCTGATGTTGTCGATCATCGGCGGGATCAAGCTCTTCGACCAGGTGTACGCGTTGACCGGCGGCGGGCCGGGACACGCCACCGACACGCTGTCGACGCTGATCTACAAGGACGCCTTCACCCTGGGGGAGTTCGGATACAGCATCGCGCTCGCGGTCGTGCTCACGATCATTGTGGCGGTTGTCTCGACCGGGCAGTACCTCGTGCTGTCCCGCAATGAGAGGGCCGCCTCGTGAACCGCTACCGCTGGCGCACCCTCATGGTGGAACTGCCGATGATCGCCGCCGCCGTCCTGGTCGGCTTTCCGGTGTACGTCCTGGTGAACCTCGCCTTACGGGCACCGTCGGACACCTCCTCGCCGATTCGCCCGACCACCTCGCCGACGCTGGACAACTTCACGCAGGCGTGGCAGCAGGGCGGCCTCGGCGGTGCGCTGATCAACAGCGTGCTCGTGACCGCGGTGAGCGTCGTCATCGTGCTGGCCGTCTCGTCCCTGGCCGCGTACCCCCTGGCGCGGGCCACCGCACGGTGGTCACGCGGGGTGTTCCTGCTGATCATGCTGGGTCTGATGCTGCCCTTCCAGCTCGCCGCGTTGCCGCTGTACCAGACGATGCGTGATCTCGGCCTGCTCGGTACGCCGTGGGCGCTGGTCCTGTTCTACTCGGGCCTTCAGGTCCCGTTCACGACGTTCCTCTACGTCGGCTTCCTGCGAGCCCTGCCGCGTGAGTTCGAGGACGCCGCCTTCATCGACGGTTGTTCGCCCCTGGAGACGTTCCGGTACGTCGTGTTCCCGATGCTCAAGCCGGTGACGGTGACCGCTCTGGTGCTCAACGCCGTGTCCGTGTGGAACGACTTCTTCACTCCGTTGCTGTACCTGAGCGGCAGTACCCAGCAGACCATGCCCGTCGCCATAGCCGGCTTCGTCGGCCAGTACGCCGCTGACTGGAACCTCATCTTCGCCGCGCTGGTGATCAGCGTCGTGCCGATCCTGGCCGTGTACTTCGCGCTGCAGCGCAGCATCATCAACGGCTTCGCCGGAGGGCTCAAGGGATGACACACGCCTCGGATCGTTCGCTGCTGCGGCCCTACGGGCTGCAGACCGAGCAACGCCCTGAGCCACTCGGACTGGGGGAGTCGTGCCCCCGGCTGTCGTGGAAACTGGCCAGCGAGCGGCGCGGGGCCGCGCAGAGCGCGTACCGGATCACCGCCGCCGAACGACCCGCGGACCTCGATGATCCCGGTCGCCTGCTGTGGGACAGTGGCCGACGGGAGTCCGACGACACGCTGCTCGTGCCCTGGGACGGCCCGACCCTGCGTTCGGCCACGTGCTACCACTGGCGCGTCGAGGTCTGGGACGAGACGGGCGCGGCGGGCGCGCCGGCGCAAACCTGGTTCGAGACGGGTCTTCTGCACAGTGACGACTGGAGCGCGGTGTGGGTGGGGCGCGACCCGCTCGGCCTTCCGTACGTGGACCCGCCGCAGGACCACGACGCTGGCTCGGCGAGCGAGCTCCAGCCGCCGCCGCTGTACCTCCGCCGACCGTTCGAGGTGCGGCGTCGCCCGAGGCGGGCCCGGCTGTACGCCACCGCGCGCGGCGTCTACGAGCTCCGACTCAACGGCTCGCGAGTGGGCGACGCCGAGCTGGCACCGGGTTGGACGGAATACCACCGCCGGCTCCAGTACCAGACCTACGACGTCACCGAGCTGGTACGCGAGGGCGGCAACATGCTCGGTGCCGTCGTCGCCGACGGCTGGTGGTGCGGGCACGTCGGGTTCGACGCCCGCCGCGCGGCGCAGCACTACGGCGACTGCCCGGCGCTGCTCGCCCAGCTCGTGGTCGACTTCACCGACGGCTCCCGGCAGGTGGTCGCCACCGACTCGAGCTGGGCCGAACGGCCCGGCGCGATCCGGACCGCCGACCTGCTGATGGGGCAACACGTCGACGCCCGCCAGCGTGTTCCCGGCTGGGACTCGCCCAGTCCGTCCGATGACGGCTTCCAGCCGGTAGCGGTCCTCGACATCGAGCCGGGACCGATCGTCGCCGAACCCGACCACCCGGTCCGGGTCACCCGCGACCTACCCGCGGTGGCCGTGCACCAGCGGGCACCCGGCCGCTTCCTCGTCGACTTCGGCCAGAATCTCGTCGGCCGGGTGCGACTGACCGTGCGCGGGGCCGCGTCGGGGTGGCGGATCGTGCTGCGGCACGCCGAGACCCTCGCCCACGGCGAGCTGTACGTGGACAACCTGCGTCGTGCCCAGGCCACTGACAGCTACATCACGGGTGGCGACGACATCGAGGTCTTCGAGCCGCAGTTCACCCTCCACGGGTTCCGGTACCTGGAGGTCGACAACCACCCCGGCGAGTTGGCCCCCGCCGACGTGGTGGCCCGGGTGGTGCACAGCGACACACCCTTTACCGGGCATTTCGAGTGTTCGGACCCCATGGTGAACCAGCTGCAGTCCAACATCAGATGGGGACAGCGGGGCAACTTCGTCGCGGTACCCACCGACTGCCCGCAGCGGGACGAGCGCCTCGGCTGGTTGGCCGACGCCCAGATCTTCGCACCGACCGCGAGCCGCAACGCGGACGTCGCGGCGTTCTTCGCCCGTTGGATGCGCGACGTGGTGGACGGGCAGGACGCCGAGGGCGCCTTCCGGGATGTCGCCCCGGTCATGACGATGCACCGCCCGGCGGCGCCGGCCTGGGGCGACGCCGGGGTGATCGTCCCCTGGCACCTGTGGCGCACGTACGGCGATCGTGAGGTGCTACGGCGTTCGTTCGACGCCATGGTCGCCTGGGTCCGGTACATACGGCGACACAATCCCGACCTGCGGTGGCGGCACCGTACCGGCAACTCGTACGGCGACTGGCTGCAGGTCGACGCCACCACCCCCCGCGACGTGTTGTCCACCGCGTACTTCGCGCGTAGTGCTCAGATCGTGGCGGATGCCGCCGAGGTGCTGGGGCGGCACCAGGAGGCGATCGAGCACCGGGAACTGCACGCCGCGATCCGAGCGGCGTTCATCGACTCGTACGTCGGCGCCGACGGCACAGTCGACGGCGGCACCCAGACCGCCTACCTGCTGGCCCTCGGCTTCGGGCTCGTCCCGGAGGCCCTGGTGCCGGCGGCGGTCGAACACCTCGCTGACGACATCGAGAAGCGGAACAACCGACTCACGACCGGGTTCGTGGGCGTCGCGTTGCTCTGCCCGGTCCTGGCGGACCACGGCCGCGCCGACCTGGCGTACGCCCTGCTGCACCAGGAGGAGTACCCGTCCTGGGGGTACAGCATCCGGCACGGCGCCACCACGATCTGGGAGCGCTGGGACGGCTGGACCGACCACTGCGGTTTCCAGTCCGCGGCGATGAACTCGTTCAACCACTACAGCCTCGGCAGCGTCGGCGACTGGCTGTTCGGCCGAGTCGCCGGCATCGACCAGACGCCCACGTCGGTGGCCTACCGCGAGCTGCTGCTACGGCCGCTGCCGGGTGGTCGGCTCACCTGGGCCAAGGCTGAGCAGGAGACCGCTCGGGGACTGGTGGCCTGCGGCTGGTCCCGCACCGACGGCCGGATCACCGTGACCGTCACGGTGCCGCCCGGCAGCACCGCCGTACTGGAGGTCCCCACACCCGACCCGGGCAGCGTGCGCGAGAGCGACGCGCCTGCCGCGGGCCGGCCGGGAGTACTCGGGGTCCAGCCGTCAACCGCCGGGGCGACCCTGCGGCTGGCGTCTGGCCGCTACACCGTCAGCGCCCTCGCACCCGGTGCTGAGCCCACCGATCGGTCATGACCACCGCACCGTCCTAGCGGGAGACATCATGAACACGCGCAGACTGCCGGCCCTGCTGGCTTCGATGACAGCCCTCGCTGTGCTGGCCGCTTGCAGCGGGGGCACCAACGCCGAATCCAGCTCCACCACCCTCACCCTCGCCTCCGTCGACCAGGGCTCCGTGGAGGACGTCATCAAGGCGTTCGAAGCAGCCAACCCAGGCGTCAAGGTCAACTTCACCACCAGCGGCGCCGACCAGTACCAGCAGCAGATCCGGACCCAACTCGCGTCCGGCACCGCACCCGACGTGATGTCCGTCTGGCCGGGCAACGGCAACCCCGGAGCCACCTACGTGCTGGCAAAGCCGGGTTACCTGCTCGATCTGTCCGACCAGCCGTGGGCCGCCAAGCTGCCCGACGCCGTCAAGAGCGTCGCCCAGTACGAGGGGAAGACCTACAACGCGATCTTCGGGCTCAACGGGATCGGTGCCGTCTACAACCAGCAGGCCATGGACAAGGCGGGACTGACGCCACCGGGCACATGGACCGACCTGCTGGCATTCTGCCGGGCCGCCGCGGCCAAGGGAACACCGGCCTTCGCACTGGGTATCCAGGACAACTGGGTGACCCAACTGGTGCTGTACGGGCTGGTGGCATCGACCGTCTACACGAAGGACCCGGCCTTCGACACGAAGATGCAGGCCGGCCAGGCGACCTTCGCCGGCTCACCGTGGAAGACGGCCCTGGCCAAGTACCTGGAAATGCACCAGACCGGATGCTTCCAGAAGAACCCGCTCGGAACCAGCTACGAGGCCAGTCAGGAGCTCGCCGCCACCGGGAAGACGCTCGGCATCGTGCAGGGCAACTGGGTCATCGCCCTGCTCAAGGGGAAGAACCCGAACGGCACGTTCACGCTGAAGGCGCTACCGGCCACCGATGAGCCAGCCACGGCCCTGATGCCCGCCGCGGCTGGTGCCGGGTACGGGATCAACGCCAAGGCCAAGAACAAGGAACTGGCACTGAAGTTCGTCACCTTCGTGATGTCCCCCGAGGGCATGAACCTCTACGTCAAGAAGCAGGGCGGCCTGCCGTCCCTCGCCGACACCGGCTACGCCGTCGACCCGTCGTTGACCGAGCTGTCGACGTTCATCAACGACGACCGGACCGTGCCGTTCATGGATCAGCTCTGGCCGAACGCCAAGGTGCAGCAGACCATGCTCAGCGGCCTCCAGGAGGTATTCAGCGGGCAGTCCACCCCGGACAAGGTGCTCGCGGCGATGGACGCCGACTACAAGACCGGCGGCTGACCCCGTCACCGCACCTACGTCGAACCAGGCCAAGGATCCGCCGGCTCACTGACGCCGGCCCGGAAGGGAGTGACCCGTGCAGAGAACCAGGAGAAGGGCACGTCTGCTCGTGGTGATGGGAGTGGCGGCCACACTCGTCGCATCGCAGACGCTCAACGCCACGTCGTCCGTCGCCAGCGGCCAGGCGGCCGCCGTCAGCGTCGTCGACCTTCGGGTGAACGACCGACACGACGAACCGCTCGGCATCGACGACGCCAACCCGTCGCTGGGCTGGCGGATCACCGAAACGAAGCGGGCCGCCGCCCATCCGTGCCGCCGACCCGGCGCACAACTGGCGTGTCCGGGCGACAGGCAGACCGCCTACCAGATCCGCACCGCGACGAGCGCGCGGAACCTCACGGGCGGCAGGCTGACCTGGGACTCCGGCAGGGTGCACTCCGAACGCCAGTCCGGCATCCGGTACGCCGGTCGCACCCTCAGCTCACGCGAGAGGATCTTCTGGCAGGTCCGCGTCTGGGACGCCGACCGGAAGCCATCGGACTGGAGCGAGCCGTCCACGTGGGAGATGGGCCTGCTCCAGCAGAGCGACTGGGGATCGGCCCGGTGGATCGAGTACCCCGGCCGCACCGAATCCCAGCCGATGCCGATCTTCGCTCGCCAGTTCGACATCGAGCGCAACAAGCGCGTGGCCAGCGCCCGCCTCTACCTCTCCGGCGTCGGGCTGCACCTGCCGTCCCTCAACGGCCGGCCCCTCAGCGACGAGGTTCTGGCACCCGGTAACTCCAACTACCAGCTCTCCAGCGAGTACCGCACGTACGATGTCAGCGGCGACCTGCGCACCGGAGCCAACACGCTCGGCGTTCGGCTCGGGAACGGCCCCGCCTACGTACGGCGGAGCGTCACCAACCCCGCCGTCGGCCGGACGGCGCCGTACTCGTGGTGGCAGAGCCAGCTCAAAGGCAACGGCACAGTGGCCGCCGATGCCGCACCCGATGCCACTGTGGTGAAGCTGGACAGCGTCGCCAACTACCACGTCGGTGGCACCATCAACATCGACACCGGCAACGGTGGCGACAGCCTCGAATCCCGCACGATCACGGCGATCGGCACCGCCGGCGCGGACGGAACCGGGATCTCGTTCACCCCCGGCCTGTCCAAGCCGCACAGCACGGGCGCCACGGTGACCGGATCGGGCAACAACATCGCCGCCAGCGATGCGAGCGCCGGCGCCGCGGTGACCCCCCGCATGATCGCGCGGCTGGAGATCTCCTACACCAACGGCTCGACCGACGTCGTCGTCTCCGACCGCAGGTGGCGGAGCGCCCTCGGCGCCCTGGTCACCGACGCCTGGTACTCCGGGGCGGACCACGACGCGCGCCGCGAGCAGGTGGGCTGGGACTCGGCCGGGGCCAACCTGACGGCCGCCGCCAAGCGACGTGACGGCTCCGCCATGGCCTGGATCGACGCGGGCATCGCGCCACCGCCGAACCTCGCCACCAGGCTCGTCGCGCGCACCGCCGAACCGGTGAAGGTCGTCGAAACGTTCACACCGGTCTCGATGACCAACCCGGCACCGGGAACCTGGGTGTTCGACTTCGGCCAGAACATCGTCGGCTGGCCCCAGCTACGCCTCAGGGGGACCGTGCCGAGCGGCGTCACCATCCGGATGTCACCCGCCGAGTCGCTGGCCGCGGACGGCACCGTGGACCAGGCCTCGCTCATGGGCGGCGGCGGCAGCCGCGGACGCGACCTGTTCAACACCTACACCACCGCCGGACTCCGCGGCGGGGAGACCTGGCATCCCGACTTCAACTACTTCGGTATGCAGTGGGTCCAGGTCAGCGGCCTGCCCGAGGGGTACGTCCCGACGAAGGACCTCGTCAAGGGGCTCCGGTTGCAGGCCGCCACCCCGTCGGCCAGCGACTTCACCACCTCGAACGCGCGCGTCAACCGCGTCCACACGATGGCCAGGTACTCCTTCGCGGCGAACATCATGTCGGTGTTCACCGACTGCCCCGGCCGCGAGAAGCTGTCGTACCCGGCCGACTACACGATGCCGATGGGTGCCATCCACCGCAACTACGAACTCGGCGCCTACCTGCGGACCACGATGCGGCACCTCGTCGAGGGGCAGTCTCTGGCTGACACACCGATGGCCGGGAACGTCGCGCTGAAGACCCCGGTCTACGACTGGGGCTACAGCGGACGCTTCGGCGACGAGATCAACTGGGGCAACGCCATCATTCTCGTCCCGTCGATGCTGTACGAGCTGTACGGCGACACCGCGACCATGGCGCGGTACTACAACCAGATGGTCGCCTTCGCCGACTACATCCAGCGCGAGAAAGTGGGGACCGGCGCCGACGCGCACATCGTCGACGCCGCCCTCGCCGACTGGGTCGCCGCCGACCAGACATCCGGCCGGATCACCGGGACCTGGGGCTACTACACGATGATCAGCAGGCTGGCCACGATGGCGCAGCTGACCGGCCACGTCGACGACGCCGCCCGGTACCGGACCCTCGCCGACGAGATCAGGCAGGCGTTCAACGCGCACTTCTACAACCAGCAGCTACGCCGGTACACCACGGCCGGCAACGCCGGGACGACGGGAGCCACGCAGACAGCGCAGGCACTCGCCCTGGACGCCGGGCTCGTCCCGGACACCGAACGTCCCGCCGTCCTCGACGCGCTCGTCGAGCTCGTGTACGCGTTCCACCCGGTCGGCGACGGCCCGCACTTCAGCGGCGGCACCATCGGAATGGCACCGACCGTCCGGGCCCTCGCGGACGGCGGCAGGGACGACGTCCTGTGGGACCTGCTCCAGGAGAACGACCAGCCGAGCTACGGGTTCTTCATGGAGCCCACGGTCGCGAATCCGAACGGCATGACCACCATCGGCGAACGGTGGAACCGTGGGGACTCCAAGAACCACATGATCCTCGCCCAGATCGAGGAGTGGTTCCAGGGAAGCCTGGCAGGCATCCGCGAGGCCGACGACTCGACCGCGTACCGACGTCTTGTCATCCAACCCAAAATGGTCGGGGACCTCACGTCGGTGAAGGGCAGCTACCAGACACCACACGGCGTTGCGCGGTCCGAGTGGAGCACGTCAGACCGTGGGTTCAAGCTGACGGTCGACGTCCCCACCAACACCAGCGCGGAGGTGCGGGTGCCGGCGGGAGGCCGGCCGCTCGCCGCGCCTCCGCACCGGGCCATGTTCCTGCGTGTCGACGGAGACTATGCCGTCTACAGCGTTCCCTCCGGCTCGTTCACGTTCCTGGCACAGCGGACGGGTAACTGATCCGACGGGCCCGGTCGCCGCTCATTCCACGGGTCGCGACCGGGCCTGTCCCCCGCGCACCGATGAGGAGCCGTCCTGACCAGCACCCGAGACGTCGCCGACGGTCGCAGCGCGCCGGCTCCGCCGGGGTCCGATTTCCCGGCGGACTTCCTCTGGGGCGCCGCGACAGCTGCCCATCAGGTCGAGGGTGGCAACGTCAACAACGACTGGTGGGACTTCGAACACGCGCCCGGTACCGCCGCGCGACAGTCGTCCCACGACGGCATCGACCACCTGCACCGGTATGCCGAGGACTTCGCGCTGCTGAGGTCGTTGGGTCACAACGCCCACCGCCTGTCGCTGGAGTGGTCCCGTATCGAACCCGCACCGGGAGAGTTCAGCCGCAGCGCCCTCGCCCACTACCGCCGGGTCCTGACCACGCTCGCCAGCGTCGGCTTGACCGGGTTCGTCACCCTGCACCACTTCACCCTGCCGCGCTGGTTCGCCGCGCGCGGTGGCTGGCTCGCTCCTGATGCCGTCGAGCTGTTCGTCCGATACTGCAACCGGGTCGTCGCGGAGCTGGGCGACCTGATGCCCTTCGTCTGCACGATCAACGAACCGCAGATGATCGCCCTGCACGGCTACCTGGAGGGCTACCACCCGCCGGGGATGACCAACCCGATCCTGTGGAAACGGGTGGGCAGGGTGCTCCTGGAGGCGCACCACGCAACGGTACGGGCCGTCCGCGATGAAGGAGCCCGGTCCAGGGTGGGCCTCGCCGTGCAGCTGCCGCTGCTGGAGCCGGCTCGCGACGACGACAGCTGTGTCGCGTTCTGCCGCGCTCTGCGGACCGAGATCGTCGACCTGTACCTCGACGGGCTCACCGGGCCCGACCGTGGAGACTTCCTCGGCGTCCAGTACTACCGCCGGCAATGGGTCGATCCCGCCGTGCCAACACTGTTCGCCGAACCACCGGCCGGCGCCCAACTGACCCAGATGGGCTGGGAGGTCCATCCGGACGGACTGCGTCAACAACTGCACCGTGCAGCCGCCGCCGGCCTTCCGCTGTACGTCACGGAGAACGGCATCGCCACCGAAGACGATCACGAACGGGTCGACTACCTCGAAACGCATCTGGCCGCGCTCGCGCAGGCCCGATCGGAAGGAGTCGACGTTCGCGGCTACCTGCACTGGTCCGCCTTCGACAACTTCGAATGGGCCGAGGGATACCGCCCCAAGTTCGGACTGATCGCGGTCGACCACGACCACGACCTGCGCAGAACTCCGAAACCAAGTGCCCATGCCTTCGCTCGGGTTGCCACGACGGGCAGGCTCGACGCGTTACGCCACGGCATCGCCGTCCAGGCGTGAGGCCATGGCGGCCTCGAGCGTAGAAACCGGGGGTATATACGCGGTGTATACCCCCGGTGTATGGTGCTGGCATGAGCGTTCCCCTCACCCTCCTCGGCCTGCTCGATCGGGAGCCCAGCCACGGGTACGACCTGAAGCGCGAGTACGACACCTACTTCGGCCGCGGTAAGCCGCTGCCGTTCGGGCAGGTCTACTCGACCCTCAGCCGCCTGGCGCGCGACGGCAAGGTGGTGATCAGCGAGGTCGGCCCCGGCGAAGGCCCCGACCGCAAGCGCTACATCATCACCGACCTGGGCGCGACCGAGGTCGAGCAGTGGCTGACCCAGCCGGTCGAGCCGGAACCGCACCTGCAGACCGTCCTCTTCGCCAAGGTCGTGCTCGCGCTGATGCTGGACCGCCCGGCCGACGAATACCTCGACACCCAGCGCCACGCGCACCTGCAGCGGATGCGTGAGCTCACCGAGATCAAGCGCACCGGCAGTCTCGTCGACGCGCTGTTGGCCGATCACGGTCTGTACCACCTGGAGGCGGACCTGAGGTGGATCGAGATGACCGGCGCCCGGTTGGACGCCCTGAAGAAGGCGGTACGGCCATGACCATCGCGATCGAGGCGAGGAACGTCGAATTCTCCTTCGGCCAGACACCCGCGCTCCGCGGCGCCAGCATCGCCGTCGACTCGGGGGAGATCGTCGCGATCATGGGGGCGAGCGGCTCGGGTAAGTCGACGTTGCTGCACTGCCTGGCCGGCATCCTGGTGCCGCATTCCGGCGAGGTCCTGTTCGACGGGGCCCGGGTCGACTCCATGACCGAGGCCCGGCGCAGCAGCCTGCGCCGGGACCGCTTCGGGTTCGTCTTCCAGTTCGGTCAGCTCGTTCCCGAGTTGACCACCGCGGAGAACGTGGCCCTGCCGCTGCTGCTCAACGGCACCCGCAGGGCCGAGGCGCTGCGCAAGGCGTACGGCTGGTTCGAGCGGCTCGGCCTGGAAGGGCTGGAGCAGCGCCGGTCCGGCGAGCTCTCCGGAGGACAGGCCCAGCGGGTCGCCCTCGCCCGAGGTCTGGTCGCCGGGCCGGAGGTCCTCTTCGCCGACGAGCCGACCGGTGCGCTCGACTCGCTCACCGGCGAGCAGGTCATGGACCTGCTGGTCACCGCGGCTCGTGAGCAGGGCACCACGGTCATCCTGGTTACCCACGAACCACGGGTCGCCGCGTACGCCGACCGTGAGGTCATCGTGCGCGACGGCCGCGTGAACGCGCCGGACCGGATCGCGTCATGATCCGCTTTGGGCTCCGCCTCGCCCTGGCAGGCGGCCGGGAGGCACTCACCCGCCTCATCATCATCGCCACAGCCGTGGCGGTCGGCGCCGGTCTGCTGCTGGTCACCCTCGCGGGCCTCAACGCCGTGAACGCGCAGCTCACGCGGTACGCGTCGCTGTACCCGAGCGCGTCGGTGGACGACGGCGCGGATCCACTGTGGTGGTCCACACGCGGGGACTACTTCCGCGGCGAAGAAATCGTGCGGGTTGACGTCGCTGCCGCCGGGCCGGACTCACCGACCCCGGTCGGCGTCCCGACGACACCGGGGCCGGGGGAGTACTACGTCTCACCGGCGCTCACCGACCTGCTGGCGGCAAGCCCCGCCGCCGAACTCAGCGACCGCTACCCCGGGCGGAACCTCGGCACGATCGGCCCCGCCGCGTTGCCGTCACCGGACGCCCTCCTGGTCATCGTCGGCCACACCGTCGACGAGGCCACCGCCCTGCCGAATGTCCGCCCGGTCACGAGCGTCGGCGCCGACGCCCCCGCGCTGCCGGAGACGGTCGTGGACCTCATCGTCGGCGTCATCGCCGGTGGGCTGCTGTTTCCGGTGCTGATCTTCATTGGCACCGCCACCCGGCTCAGCGCTGCCCGCCGGGAGCAACGGTTCGCGGCGATGCGCCTGGTGGGCGCGACGCCCAGGCAGATCTCGGTGATCGCGGCGACCGAGGCGGCCGCCGCGGCCGTCGCCGGCACGGCCCTCGGTTTCGCGCTGTTCTTCGCGTTCCGTGGCCAACTGGCGGCGATCCCGTTCACCGGCATGCGGTTCTTCCCCAGCGACATGGTCCTGAGACCGGTGGACGCCCTGGTGGTGGCGCTCGGCGTCCCGGCCGGCGCGGCGTTGGCGGCGTGGGTCTCGCTACGGCGCGTCCAGATCTCACCGCTCGGCGTCACGCGGCAGGTCACCCCCCGTCCGCCCCGCGCCTACCGGCTGATCCCACTCGTGCTGGGGGTGGCCGAGCTGGCGTACTTCATCGGCCGCCGGCCGGAGACCTCCGACGGCCAGACCGCGGCGTTCCTGCCCGGGCTGCTGCTCATCATGATCGGCCTGATCCTCGCTGGCCCCTGGCTCACAATGGTCGGCGCCCGTGTCATGGCCAGCCGCGCCAGCCGCCCCGCGGCGCTCATCGCGGCGCGCCGCCTCGCCGACAACCCGAAGGCCGGCTTCCGGGCCATCAGCGGCATCATGCTCGCGCTCTTCGTCACGAGTGTGTCCATCGGTGTGATCACCACGATCGTCGCCAACCGTGGCCCGGCCCCGATCGGCTCGACGGATGGTGGCACCCTGTCCACCAGCTTCGCCGAGGACGAGCGCGCGGTGCCCGACTCGCTGCTTGTCGAACTGCGCTCGATTCCGGGCGTGCGGAGCGCGACGGCGGTTCACCGGAACCCGGACCGCGAGGCCGAGCCCGGCGTGATCGCGTGCACCGACATCCCCGAGGCGTACGGCCGATGCGCGGATGGCGACACGGTGGCGGCGGTGGCCCAGAGCCTCGTCCCCTTCCGCGAGTCGGCGTCCGCCACGAGGATCTGGCCCGCCGCATCCGTCTCCCTCGACGACCTCCAGCGGTTGCCGGTGGCGTCGATCGTCGTCGGCACGGACGGTTCGGCGGCCTCGGTCGAACGGGCGCGCACGGTCCTTTCACTCGCCTACCCGAACTTCTGGGTGGCCCCGACAGTTCCCGGTGAGTTCGAATCGTCCTTCGCCGACCAGTTGCGTGGTTGGCAGCAGTTGGCCAACGTCATAATCGTCGCCAGCCTCGGCCTCGCGGGTTGCAGCCTGGCGGTCAGCGTGGTCGGCGGTCTGAGCGAACGCAGGCGCCCGTTCAGCCTGCTCCGCCTCAGCGGCGCGCCGGTGCGGGTCCTGCGCCGCGTGGTCGCACTGGAAAGCGCCGTACCGATGCTCGCTGTCGCCGTGGTCGCGATCGGGATGGGCTTCGTGGCCGCCCAACTGTTCCTCAAGGCGCAGATGGACTACACGCTCACCGCGCCGGGTCCCGAGTACTACGCGATCGTGGTCGTCGGCCTGGCCGCCTGCCTCGGCATCATCGCGTCCACCCTGCCGTTGCTGGAGAGGATCACCGGCCCGGAGACGGCACGCAGCGAGTGATCGTACGAGCGGCGGGGGCACACCCCCGCCGCTCGTACGCTCATGCGCAAGCCGGCCGGCTCGAGCGGCCCTGGTCGTGCGCCTGGCTCACTGGCCGGTGCGGCCGTCGACGCACTCGCGCAGCAGGTCGGCGTGGCCGGCGTGTCGGGCGTACTCCTCGATCATGTGAACGAGGACGTCGCGGACGCTGACCGTGTCGTCGCCGAACGGCACCTCCCGTCCGAGGTCGTCCTCGTCGAGCGCGTCGAGCCACTCATCGGCCGCCGCGATCTCCGCCTTCCACGCGGCGAATGCCTCCTCGACGACCGCGGGGTCCGCGGCGGCGTCGTTGAAGTCCGCGTCCCTGTCGTCGTCCCGGCTGAACAGGCGCGGCTGATCGGTCCTGCCCTGCAGCACCCGCTGGAACCACTGGTTCTCCACCTTGGCAAGGTGCCGGACCAGGCCGAGCAGGCTCATGGTGCTCGGCGGCACAGAGCGGCGGGCGAGCTGTTCGGCGTCGAGGCCGGCGCATTTCATGTCCAGGGTCAACCGGTAGTTCAGCAGGTACTCCCGCAGTGTCGCCTTCTCGCCCTTCGGGTTGCCGTAGGTTCGTGGATCGTCGGCGGGTTCCACCCACATGTCGCTCATGGCTCCCGACCCTGTCGACAAGTCGCGACGGGCGCAAGCGGGTTACCGGTCCGTCCGGGCAGGTCGAGATGGTGTGACGGGTGCCTGAGCACGGCGCCGCCGCCGGCCGTACTGACCCGGCGGCGGCAGGCGTGTGTCGATCAGGAGTACGGAAGCCGGAGCACCGACTGGTTGCCGATGCCCACCGTGCTCGGGTTGTTGCCGATCGCCGACCAGAGCTCGACCCGGACCGTGCCGTTGCTGAGGGTGCCCAACGTGCCGGTGGCCGAGGCCAGGCCGGCGTTCTGGGTGTAGTGCTCGTAGCCGGGGACCGGATCGGTGGCGAAGTAGCGCGACGTTTCCACCCGCTCCCAGCTGCCGTTGCCCGTCAGGTCGTACGAGATCCGCACCTGCACACCGTTGCCGACCGCCGTGCCGGCGTCCACGAACAGATCGAAGGTGCTCTGCCCGCCGGAGTAGGCGAGGTTGAGGCCGGTCGCCGTGAAGACCTGCGGGTTGGTCGGCGTACCGTCGTGGTTTCCGTTGGCCGCCGCGACAGTGGTCGTGGCCGCGCCGCCGGCGGCGCCGAGCCCGCCACCGGGCAGCAGGTACCGGGTCGGTGAGCCCGGGTTCGGGGGCGGACCCGTCGGAGGGGGCGTGGTGGGCGGCGGGGTCCCCGGGGGTACGCCGCCGGCCGCGTTGCCGCCGCTCCAGGTGTACGCCCCGGTGGTGGCCGTCCGTCCGGCCGGCACGGTGAGCGTCGTGCCGTTGGAGAACGTCACCGTGACCGCCGTCGCGGTCGGGTTCGACGCCACGTAGGTGCGCGCCCCGTTGCGCGAGAACACCGCCGACAGTGGGTGGTTGGCGGTCACCGTCGTGTCGACGGTGCCCAGCGCCGCGAGGTTGCGGATCCAGTGGAAGGTGTGCGCCCGACTCTCGCCCTCCTCGACCGCGTAGTTGGGGTTCGCTCGGAGGTTCGCCAGCGCGGCGTCGCCGTCACCGAGGGCCTGGAACTGCCAGAGGATGTCCTGCCACACCGTCGGCTGCCCACCGTTGTTGCGCACCAGTTCGGCGTAGTTGGTCCGTACGTACGCCGGGTTGTTGCCGAGGTAGAGGTGTCCGCCGGTGACCGGCAGCAGGTTGATGCCCTGGATCATCTCCGGCTCGCCGCTGAACCAGGTGGCGTACGCGCCGCCGTCACCCCAGACCATGCCGACCGTCGAGTGCCCGAAGGCGGCGGGGAAGTTCTGGTCGCTGACGTCGAACCAGTACTCCTGGATGGCCGCGGCCTGGGTGGTGTAGAGGAAGATGCCGGCGTCGCGGACGGCGGTGTCGCCGGTCACCTGCCCCCACTGGATCAGGGCGTTGGCGAAGTTCATCCCCTCCGACGATGATTCCTGGTTGTTGCCGGAGCCGAACGAGCCGTGCCCGGACGCCCAGTCGTGGCCGGCGTAGATGTCGAAGTCGCGCAGGTATGGGAAGCGGGTGTCGTCGCGGCGGTAGTTGTTGGCGTCGCGGATCAGCAGGTCCACCATGCCGCCGTAGCGGCTCGCGGCGGCCCATGCCGGGTCGAACTTCGCAAGCGTCGCCGCTGCGGCGATGTAGTAGCCGTAGTGGAAGTGGTGGTCGTTGAGTTCCTGGTCGGAGCCGTACGAGGCGGGGTAGCCGATCAGCGTGCCCCAGTTGCCGTCGTAGTAGAAGACCTTCCCGGTCTTGCCGCTGGTCGCGGTGAACCAGTCGGTGAGCGTGCTGCGGATCGCGTTCAGCGCGCTGTCCCGCGTCGCGGTGTCATTGACCAGGTCGGCCACCTCGGCGAGCCGGGCGGCCCGGCCGAGCCCCTTGCCGGTCCAGTACGTGTCGCCGCCGCGCTGGTCCATCGGGTTCGCGCGGGCGGCAGCCAGGTGGTTGGTGAGCGTCGTCAGGTCGGCGCCGCCGCCGTCGGCGACGGCCGGCAGTTCCGGCAGGACCCCCTGGAACTTCATGGCGGTACGGAACTGGTTGACGCCGGTGAGCACCTTCATCCGGCCCCGTGCCGACGGGTAGGTCGGGGTGATCGGGGTGGAGCCGGTCAGTGACTTCCACTGGTGCGGGTAGAGGCTGACCACGGTCTGCGTGGCGGTCCCCTCCCGGGCGGTCGTGGTGAACGCGTACGTGGTGGTCAGCCCGCTTGTTGCCGGGTTGTAGGCGTACGAGACCTGGGTGCCGGTGACGTGGGCGTGCGCGTACCGGCCGTAGGTGGCGGCCAGATCGGCGCGCTCGGCCGCCGACGCCGACGGCGGCAGCAGGGCGATGGAGAAGTAGCCCCGGCCGGCCAGGGTGGAGGAGATCCGGCCACCGCTGACGGTCCAGGTGGCGCCGTTGGGGGCGTACCCGACGTAGTCGTGGCCGTTGACCCGGAAGCCGACCGTGGCGCCGCTGTTGGACCAGACGTCGGCGGTGCCCGTCGCGCTGATCACCGCGTCCCCACCGGTGGTCTGGAAGTACGCGAAGGGCAGGCCGTGGCCGATGGTGGCGCGCATGGTCCGGGCGCCGTCGCTCCAGTGCGGGCTGACCGTCCAGTCGGTCCAGCCGTCGACCTTGACCACGGGCGCGGCGAGCCCGGCCACGCCGACCCGGATGTCCTGGACGTACGGGTAGTGGTACTCGCCGACCCCGGTCGAGGTGCCGCTGATGGCGGGTGTGGAGTTGGCGGAGAACCCGAGGCCGTCGGTGAAGGTGTCGTACGAGAGCGGGTGGGCGTGCAGGGGCTCGCTGAAGGCGCAGTCGGTGCGCTTCCAGAGCAGCGAGGACCACCAGTCGTTTGTGGGTATCGCACCGGCTGGCGCGTTGGCGGTGGCGAACTGCCGGGGGTTGCTCGACATCGGGCCGCAGCCGGTGGGGAGCGGGCCGACCGGGGTGGTGGTGTAGCTGCCTGCGCTGACGGGGGCGGCCTCGGCGGGGCGGGTGGTGGAGATCGCGAGGCCGCCGACGACCAGGGTCAGAGCGGTGGTGGCGGCCAGGACCCAACGGCGGCGGGGGGCGGGAGGTTTCACGGTGCCTCCATCGCGTGTCGAGACGCCGGATTGCCGGCTCCGACACGTTGTCTGAATTGAGGAGAAGATGCGGTGAGAGAGCGCTCTCCCAGGCGGCACGGTAATCGAGGATCATCACTCCCGTCAATGTGTCCCACGGGTTGCGTGCTGATGTCGCGATTTGAACTACCACCGCTCGCCGGTGTGCCATTCCGCGACCCGCCACTGGCCGTCGGCCTGCCGGATCAGCAGCAGTTGCAGCGGCGCGACCTCGCCATCAACGAAGCGGGCCTGCGCCTGTACCTCGGCACGAGGTTGCCCGGGGCCGACGATGGTCGTCCCCGCGACCGAATAACCGGTGAGCCGCTGGCCACCGGAGTGCAGCTCGGAAAATGTCCGCAGGTCACTGGCCTGCCGACGCTGCTCGGCGAGCAACTGGTACGCGACCGTGAAATCGGCCGCGACGAGCGCGTCCAGGTATGCCGCGGCGGTCGCCTGGGCGGGACCGCGTTCCCGAACCGCCTTCGTCACCGTCAGCGCCGTCCACACCACCGCGCCGAATGCCGCGATGGTGCCCAGGGCAACGATCTGCCACACCGACAGACTCCGGGTGAGGCAGCCGTAGCACACGACCAGGAACAGCCCGATCGCCAGGATTCCGAGTGCTCGCCCCCACCGCCCCGACATGGTCTTGGACCCTAGCTTCGCGAGGCAGCCTCTGCCAGAGCGCCAGGTTGACGTGACGCCCGCTCGCGCACCGCCATCAGCCCACTCTCAGCCCGCGACGGCGGACAGGTCGACCGCGGCGGCGGCGACGATCGCCTTGTCGCCGTCGTTCTGCAGGTAACCGACCACAGTGGCCTGCCGAGGATCAAGGTCTGGCGGCGCCTCCAGCTCCACCTGCCCACGCCCGGCCTCCACACCCAGCGAGGCGAAGGCGCGCACCACGTTGTCCTGCCGCAGCCTCCGCCCGGCATTCTCACCCCGGGCGACATCGCTCTCCAGGCCGCGCTCGACGATCGCCACGTTCAGCACCGCGCGTGCCGGAGGCCGCTCGGTCTCGTAGTCCAGCACCACCCGCCGTCCAGCGCCCGTGCCACCGGCGTGGTCCTGCAACGACAGCGTGAGCGGTGTGGTGGTTGCCGACGTCAGGGCGGACGCGATGGCGCTCGCCGCCCGTCGACGGTCGGAGCCGACGAACTCGACTGTGCCGTTGACGACCATCTGGGGGGTGTACAGGCGCCCGGATCCGAAGGTCCGCGCGTACGCCTCCTGCCGCGCCGTGTACGCAGCGTCGGCGAACCGGTCGGGCCAGCCCAGGTCATCCCAGTAGTCGACGTGGAACCCGAGGGCGAAGACCGGCTGTCCCCGCGTCCGGGCGTCACGCTCGATCTCGGTCAGCACCTCCTCCGCGGGAGGACAGCTCGAGCAGCCCTGGGAGGTGAACATCTCCACGACGGCGAAGCCTCCGTTCGGCGGCGCGACATCCCGCGCCCGGGGCGGTGAATCCGGCAGGCGGGCACGATTCGCCCCGGTACTCGATGCGTCCGTCATGGCGCGTCTCCTCCGTCGATCCTGCTGGCGGCACTGCGGTTCCCGTTACGGCCACGACCATGCCTGTGCGCCCTTCGCCGCCGCCGTCCCGGCAGGAGCCCGCGTCGGTCCGGTGCCGAACCGAGCAGGGGCGCCCGGATTCGGGCCGTCAGCGTCCCGCAGCCTCCGCCACGGGCGGGCGCTCGATCGACGCGGCGGCGCGCGGCCGGCCTGGTCGCATGAGGACGATGACGAGCAGACTGGCCAGGACGCCGACGGCTCCGGCCACGGCGAAGGTCGCCTGTACGCCGGCGACCCCGGCGGCGTGCGCCGCGCTGTCCAGAAGTTGCCGCCCGGCTGCCGGCGTGGAACGCAGCAGGCCCGGTGTCTGACCGCCGGCGATGGCGTGCGCGACACTTGCCGGGTCCGCAATGCCGCGTCCGGTCAGGATGATCTGCGCCTGGGCGGTGAAAACGCTGCCCAGTGCGGCGACGCCGAACGCGAAACCCAACTGGCGAGTGGTGTTGACGGCCCCGGCGGCCATGCCACCGCGCTCGGCGGGCACCAGGGACATCGAGACCGATCCCAGGATGGGCGTCGCGAGGCCGACGCCGACACCGATCAGGGCGAGCCCCGGCAGCAGCGCCGGCCAACTGGCCGAACCGTGTACGAGCGCCGCGGTGAGCAGGCTGCCCAGGCCGACGAACAGCAGACCGACGCCGATCACCAGGTCTGGTCGACGGCCGTGCAGCAGCCGGCCCAGCACCGCCGAGACAGCGAACGCGGTGACGGACATCGGCAGGCCGGTCAGCCCCGCCGCGAGCGGACTCAGTCCCAGCACGGACTGCAGCCAGATCGAGGTGTAGGTGAGGGTGGTGAAGGCCGCGAACGTCAGCAGCAGACCGGCGAGCAGCACAGCGACGAACGAGCGGTTACGCAGGAGAGCGAGGTCGAACATGGCGTGTCGGGTGCGTGCCTCGATGGCGACGAACGCGGCCAGCAGGAGTGCGGCCACCACCAGCAGCCACCAGACGGCGGCCGCGGACCAGCCGTCCTCGTTCGCCCGGATGAGGGCGTAGGTCGCGCAGGCCGCGGCCGCGGTGAAGCTCGCCATGCCGGCGACGTCGATCCGGCCGCGGACCCTCGTGTGGGCGACGGTGAGCGTCCTGCCGCACAGCAGGATGGCGACGGCACTGACCGGCAGGTTCACCAGGAAGATCCACCGCCACGACGCGCCCTCGGTGAGCAGCCCGCCGAGGATCGGGCCCACCGCGGCCGAGGCGCCCGACACGGCGCCCCAGATGCCGTACGCGCTTCCCCGGTCACGTCCGACGTAGGTGCTGTTGAGCAGGGCGAACGTGGTCGCGAACATGGCCGCCGCGCCGACGCCCTGTACGGCCCGGGCGGCGATCAGCACACCCGAGTTCGGCGCGAGACCGCACAGCAGCGACGAGACCGCGAAGAGCGCGAGCCCGACGACGTAGGCCCGGCTGTGCCCCACCCGGTCGGCGATCGAGCCGGCGCCGAGCACCAGTGCGCCCAACGCGAGGGCGTAGGCGTCGATCACCCACTGCAACGCCCCGAAGGACGCGTCCAGGTCGTCGACCATGTCGGGCAGGGCGACGATCACGATCGTCACGTCGATCAGGAGCTTGACATCCTCCACCGCCCTGAAGGCGGGGATTCCCTCGGTCGCCCGAAGGGGGTTCCTGCTTCACCGGGCCGCGCCTTCGCCGCTTGCGCGGATCGGGTCTTACCGTCCCTCCACAGGCGTTTTACCTCTCCGCCAGCCCGGCGGCGAGGATGTTCTTCGCGGCGTTGACGTCCCGGTCGTGCACGGCATCACAGCCGGGACACGTCCAGACGCGAACCCCGAGGGTCATCGCGGTGTTGATCCGCCCGCACGCCGAGCAGGTCTTCGTGCTCGGATGCCAGCGGTCAACGGCGAAAACCTGCCGCCCGTACCAGGCGGCCTTGTACTCGATCATGCTGCGCAGTTGTGTCCACGCCGCGTCGGAGATGGCGCGGGCCAGCGAGTGGTTGCGCAGCATGTTGCGCACGCTGAGGTCTTCGATCACGACCGTTTGGTTCTCGCGGACGAGTCGAGTCGACAGCTTGTGCAGGTGATCCCGCCGCCGGTCGGCGATGCGGGCATGGATCCGGGCCACCGCGAGGCGGGCCTTGGCCCGATTCGCGGAGTCCTTGGCCTTACGCGACAGGTTCCGCTGCGCCTTGGCCAGCTTGCGACGGTCAGCGCGCTCGTGCCGCGGGTTGGTGATCTTCTCCCCGGTGGACAGGGTGAGCAGACTGGTGATGCCCGCGTCTATCCCCACTGCGGCGCCCACCGGCGGCAGGGCCGCGATGGAGGGGTCTTCCACCAGCATGGACACAAACCACCGACCGGCCGGGTCGCGGGACACCGTGACCGTGGACGGTTGCGCGCCCGTCGGCAGGGGCCGGGACCACACGATGGTCAGCGGGGCGTCCATCTTGGCCAGGGTGAGCTGTCCGTCGCGCCAGCGGAACGCCGAGCGGGTGTACTCCGCCGACGCCCGGGACTTACGCTTGGACTTGAACCGCGGATAGCGGGACCGTTTGTCCCAGAACGCCGCGAAGCCGGCTTGTAGGTGCCGCAGCGTCTGCTGCAGGGGCACGGAGCTGACCTCGTTGAGGAACGCCAGCTCCTCGGTGCGCTTCCACTCGGTCAGCCACGCCGAGGACTGGACGTAGGTGCTGCGCTGCCTGTCGACGGCCCATGCCCGGGTGCGGGCGTCCAAGGCGAGGTTGTAGACCTTGCGCACGCACCCGAAGGTGCGGTTGAGCTGATCGGCCTGCCCTGGGGTCGGATGGAAGCGGTACTTGTATGCCCGCTTCACCACCTCACCCATGCTTCACATTCTAGCATTTGCCTATGTGAGGCTGCTTTTGAAGGGAGCAAGCGGCGTTTCCTCCCCCGCCTGAAGGCAGGGGTATCCACGCCGCGACACCGATGAACGTACCCAGGCAGACCGTCAGCAGCGGCAGCCACTTGCGCATTCTGATACCTGCTTTCTTCCGTGCGGGTGCCTCAGCCAGTCCGCGGCGCGAACTCCGGCTGGTCAAGCAGACGCAAACCAACTTCCGTCCGCCTGGCATCGGACAACCTGTGCGCGGGCTCCAGAGCGGCCGCTGAGCAGCGGGGATTCGAACCAGTTCGAATCACTGGCCGGCGGTCGCGGACGAACGTTGACTGTGCCGGTCCTGAACCGCCTCCCGGCGGGGCACCGAGAGTACGGAGGCACCTTTGACGACCTTGCGATCGCGGATCATGGCGATACTCGCCGCGCTCGTCCTCAGCGCAACCGGGAGCGTGTTCCTCGCCGGCCCACCAGCGCAGGCCGCGACCGGGACCTGTTCGGGCTCCAAAGTCGGTGGCTTCGACCTGTACGGGGACGTACCCATAAACGGTTCGACGAGGTACGGGTACGTCGAGATCTACTACAGCGGCGGATACAACTGCGCGCGGACCGTGTCGAGCGCGAACACCTGGGGCGTCAGCAAGGTCATGTCAGTCGAGCTGTGGGTCTGTTCATCCGGCACCAGCAACTGCCGCCTGCTGGAGGCGAACGACAGGGACCACGGCACCTACAGGTACTACGCCGGTCCGGTAACTGCCTACGCCAGCGGAAAGTGCATCTGGGTCATCGGCAACATCTACTACCCGCCGACGGACTCCAACGCCGGTAACAACAGGTCGGGATGGTGTGGCTGACGACCGTGGTGTGGGTCGTGCCGGGCAGGATCACTGCCCGGCACGACCGCGTCAGGGCCGTACGGAAAGGGCGGTCGTTGTCCGGGGCGTCAGCCGGCTGTGCAGGAGCGGATCTGTGGTCGGGCGCTGCTGTTGCCGTTGAACATGGTGGTGAAGCCGAAGGTGTTGCCGCTGCCGTTGGACCGCATGGTCATGACGTTGCCGCTGCTGTCCCAGGTGGCGGTGCCGTTCCAGATGGTCGTGGTCCTCTGCGGTGGGGTGATGGCCACGACCACCGTCCAGGTGCTGGCGCCGCTGACCGTCACCGAGGTGTTGTACCGGTCGCCCCAGACGTTGGTGGTCGTCGCTGTCGCGGTGCAGCTGCCGCCGGGAGGTGGCGGGGTGCCACCACCGGGCGGCGGGTTCGTGCCGTCGGGCGCCACCGCGCGGCCGGTGGACGGCGAGATCATGCCGGGGCAGAGATTGCGGCTGGTGAGGTTGGCCATGATCTGCGGGATGGCGTCGCGGGTGTTCTGGATGCCGTCGTGCATGAGGATGACCTGGCCGGCCTGGAGGCGGCTGGCGTTGGACACGATCTGGCTGACGCTGGCGCCGTTCCAGTCCTGGGAGTCCACGTCCCAGATGACCTGTCGCATGCCGAGCGACGAGGCGACGGACTGGAGGGTGGAGTTGGTCTCCCCGTACGGCGGCCGGAACAGCTGCGGCCGGCTGCCGGTGGCCGATTGGATCGCCGAGCTCGTCTGGGAGAGGTCGGACTGCATCTGAGTCTGGCTCATCGAGGTCATGTGGGCGTGGTTCCAGCTGTGGTTGGCGACCCACATGCCGGCGGCCACCTGAGCCTGCGCCGCCGACCGGTTGTTCTGGATGTTCTGCCCGACGTTGAACATCGTGGCCCGTACGCCGTTGTTGCGCAGCACGGTCAGCAGTGCCCCGGTGCTGCCGGTCGGCCCGTCGTCGAAGGTGAGCCCGACGTACCCGTTGCAGGTGGCGGCGCTCGACGGAGTCGCGGTGGCCGCGATGACGACGCCACACATCGCAACGGCGGTGGCGAGGACGGACAGCGCCGCGCGTAGTCGCCTCGACCGCATGACAGCCCCAGCGGAGACAGTGGTCATCTGGTGCCCTTCCGGACATGGGGGAGTGGGGGAGAGGCCAACCGAACCCCGATTGACGTGGTCACATTGACCCCTATGGATCGGAGTATTGCAGCGAGATTTCCGGGACGTCAACGATTTCCGGAACACTTCCGGAAGCGTGGAGGCAAGGGTCCGGACGCACGTCAGGACGCTCAACCTCAGGCTGGGGAGAGCATCCGGATCGCCTCGCGGGTGGCCGTCACGCCCGGAAACCCGCCGGAACTATCGGCAACGGCGCGGCAGTGATCATGCGGAGCCGGCGGGGAGACGCTGTCCGCTCAGCCGCGCTGTGCGTCGGCGAGCATGTCGAGCGACACCTGCCACAGTCGCTCGGCTGCCGCCGGGTCGAGCGCGTGGTCGGCGACGCCCGCAAGCGGCGCCTCGGGGTTGTAGCGCGGCGCCTCGTTGCAGTCCTCGAAGTACCGGCCGCCGATGCCTTCCAGCTGCGGCCAGGCCGCGAGCAGCACTGAGGTGGCCGCCCCCTGCGGCGGGGTCTTGAAGTCGTACGCCGGAAGCTGCGCCAGGTCCTTCTCGGTGAGGTGGCGCCCCAGGTTGGTGGTGACCGCGCCCGGGTTGGCCGCGTTGACCGTGATGCCGTCGCCGGCCCAGCGCCTGTTCGCCTCGACCGCGAACAGCGCGGTGGCGGTCTTCGACTCGCCGTAGGCGAGGAGACGGTCGTAGGGGCGTGCACGGAAGTTGACGTCGTCGAACACCATCGGTGCCTGCACGTGCGCGATGGAGCTGAGCGACACCACGCGGGCTCGGCCGGCCGCTGCGAGTGCCGGGTGCAGCCCGTTGGTGAGCGCGAAGTGGCCGAGGTGGTTGGTCGCGAACTGCAGCTCCCAGCCCTGCGCCGTCCGCGTCTCGGGGGTCGCCGACACCCCGGCGTTGTTGACCAGAATGTGCAGCGGGCCTTCCCAGGCGCTGACGAAGGCGGCGACCGACCCCTGGTCGGAGAGGTCCAGAGGGGCGACCCGGATCAGATGGCTCCCGGTGGTGGCGCGGATGTCCTCCGCTGTCCGCTCGCCGGACTCCACGCTTCGTACCGCCAAGGTCACCGAGGCTCCCGCGGCCGCGAGCGCCCGGGCCGTTTCGACACCGATGCCCGACGATGCGCCGGTGACGACGGCGTGCTGCCCGGTGAGGTCGACGCCGGCGACGACGTCACCAGCGGTGGATCGGGCGTCGAAAGGCGTGGTGACGCGATCTGCATTCATGATCGACTTCCTCGGATTCCTTGTCGTTTCGTTACGGCCCCAGCGCTCGCCGTGGTCCGAAACCCATCGTGCGCGGCACCCTTCGAAGCGCCCAACACAGGCTTCCTGGCATGGCTACAGTCTGTCCCTGTGACCACGCCCGAGCTGCGGCAACTGCGGTATTTCCTGGTCCTCGCCGAGGAGCTGAGCTTCACCCGGGCCGCCGCCCGCCTGATGATCGCTCAGCAGTCGCTGTCCCAGCAGATCACCGCCCTGGAACGCAGCCTCGGGGTGAGGCTGTTCGCCCGTGACACCCGCGGCACCACCCTGACCGACATCGGCGCCCTGTTCGTCCCCGAGGCCCGCGCCGTGACGGACCGTGCCGAGGAGGCGGTCGCCGTCGTGGAACGGGCCCGGCGGGGAGAGGTTGGCAGCCTCAACCTGGCCTTTCTGACCTCCGTCGCCAACCACCTCCTGCCCCCGGTGGTCAGAGCCGTGCGTGAGCAACTCCCCGACCTTCGCCTGACAACGGAGTCCACCACCATCGCGTCCCTGGTCGAGGGTGTCCTCGGCGGGCGCTACGACGCCGCCTTCACCCGGACCCCGCTCGCCCCCGGCCTGCATTCCAGGACCCTGGCCACCGAGCCCGTGTGCGCCGTGCTGCCCGAGGGCCACCCGCTCGCCGAGCGCGCCGAACTGAAGCTCGCCGACCTGGCGAACGAACCGTGGGTGATGACCCCGCGTAGCTCGTGGGAACCCTGGCACCGCGCGTACGACGACCAGTTCCGCGAAGCGGGCTTCGTCCCGGACATCGTCCAGGAGGAGGCAAACGTGCAGAGCCTGCTCGGTCTGGTCGCCGCTGGAATCGGAGTCACCCGGCTCGCCCGCTCGGCACGCAGCCTTCGTCGCACGGGCGTGGTGTTCGTTCCGCTGACCGGCGCCGTCGCGCGCACCGAGATGGTGTGGCTGTCAGGCAACACCTCACCCGCCCTGCACCGGCTCCTGGACGTGGTCACCGAACTCGCGGCAAAGACCGACCTCACCGAGACCGGCTGAGCCGCCTACTCCCAGTCGACACTGCGGTCTGACCGGTCACCCTCAGCGCAGCGCGTCGTCGCGGAGTACTGCGTGCGCGCCGACGGTCTGGTTCACGATCTGCGTCACCCGTACGTCGACCGCGACGCTGGCCAGCGCGACCGCGTCCGGACGGCTGACGCCGTGCAGCCGTTGCATCAGGGTCAGCATCGAATCCAGCGCCATGAAGGTGGCGTCGTCGAGGGTCGCGCCGACGCCGAGTGTCAGCCAGGCGTCCGCGGTCCGGGCCACCGGGCCGGTGACCGGGAAGTCGTCGCGGACGTCCACGGTCAGCGTCACCTCGTCCATCGGGCACTCGATCGCGGTACCGCCGACCTCGCCGTCGCCCTGAGCGGCGTGCCCGTCCCCGACGGAGAACAGCGCCCCGTCGACCGGGATCGGCAGCAGCAGGGTGGTGCCAGCGGTCAGGTCCTTGCAGTCCAGGTTGCCGCCCCACGGCCGGGGCGGGACCGTCGAGTGCCGCCCCGGCTCGGCCGGCGGCATGCCGAGCACCCCCATGAAGGGACGCAGCGTGACCGTGTGGCCGTGCTGGTTGCGGCCGGTCATCGCCACCGGGTCCAGCGTCCAGTCGTGCACCACCCCGTCGTGCTCGACGCCGTACCGCTCGTTGAAGCCGCTGGGCCAGCCACCCGCCACGGTGGTTCCCCAGGTCGCCGGGACGATCGCGTCGATCCGCACCTCGAGGGTCTGGCCGGCGCGGGCGCCGCGGACCGCGACCGGGCCGATCAGCGCGTGCCCGTGGTCGGGCTGGTGCTGCGGGACCCGCGGCCGGTCCCGGTTGCGCCCGCCGGGGTACGGGCCGGCCGACCACCAGCAGTCCAGGGTGCGGTAGGTGACGGTGTCACCGGCGTCGATGGTCAGCACCGGCGGGAGGTCGGGGGAGAAGTGACCGTGCAGGGTCTCGTCGCCGGGTGTGAGGGTGTGTCGCATCCGGGCAGGCTAGTTGCTGCTGCCGGGGCAGGGTAGATGCTCAATGCCCACGAGCGGTCACCCCGGGCGGGTCAGCTGTCGGCGCTGCCCGGGCGGGCGCGGGCGATGACCTCCTCGGGACTCAGCGGTGCTTTGGGATGGTGAGTGAGGCACAGCGGGGTACGGACCTTGGCGAACGAGAACCCCTCCCCAGCCGCGTAGAATTCGCCGCTGCTCAGCAGGCCGATGTCGGGGAGCCGCCCACCCTTGGCCTCGGCCAGTTGACGGGCCGCGTCGATTTGCGCGGGCGCGTTGAGCAGCCCGAAGAACTGCGTCGTCGCGTTGCCGGAGATCTGGTTGTGCAGGCCCTTGGGCGCCTGGGTGGCGAAAACCAGCCCGAGCCCGTACTTGCGGGCCTGCGAGGCGAGCGCGACCGAGCTGGCCGTACAGGCCGTGTTCCCGGTGGACGGGGCGAGCGTCTGTGCCTCGTCCATGACGAAGAGCCCACCCAGTGGCCGATCGCCCGCGGGGTGCCGCTTGATCCAGGCGAAGAGTGCCATCTGCAACTGATTGACGAAGCTCTGCCGTTCCTGGTCGGAGGCGAGACCGATGAAACTGATCACCGACACCCGCGCCCGCCGTCCCGGCGTCGGCGTTAGTAGCAGCCCCGGGTCGGCCGGCGCACCGACCCCACCGAAGAGCGGGTCGGTGACCATCGCCGCCTTCAGCGTCTCGGCCAGGTCCTGAGCGAGCTTGTCGGCGCGGGCCAGCCGGCTGACCCCGTCGGGCAGATCGGCGAGGAACTCGGTGAAGCCGGACAGGCCCACCATGCCACTCCTGGCGTATGCCTGGAGGGCCTCTGTGAGGACAGCCTTGCCCTGCTGGGCCAGCCTGGTCGACCGGTCGACACCGGCCCGCGGCGCGAGTGCCTCCACGGCGGAGCGAATCGCCTGGTCGAACTCGTCCGGCCAGTCCCGCAGCGAGGTGAAGTCGGGAAGCGGCTGGAAGCTCAGCGGACGGCCGGCAGTGACCCGGGGCGTCCACACCACGACCTCGGTGTGGGCGAGGTAGTCCGCGGCCCGTTCGGCGTCGCCGGGCGTCCAGCCGCTCGGCGGGTCCGGCCACGGGTCGCCGAGTCGGGCCAGGTCGTTGTTGGGGTCGAGCACGATGGCGGAGACGCCCTGGCGGGCGCACTCCTCGACGAGCCGGCGGATGAGCACCGTCTTGCCCGAGCCAGAGCCGGCGAATACGACGGCGTGCCGACGTAGCGACTCCAGGTCCACCGTGAAGGGTTCGCCCTCCTCGACGGTCCGTCCGAGCCCGATCGACCGCCCGTCGACAGCCGCAGCGACGACGTCAGGGGTCTGGTCGGCGGCATCGGCCACGAGGTCGGCCGCGTCAGCGCCGGCAGGCACGAGAGCGGCGCCGGGACTGGTCGAGGGTCCACCGGCCACGTCGGCGGGCGGCACGCCTGCCGGGCCGGCTACGGTGTCGCCGGACGTGGGGTCGGGCCCGGGCAGGACCGCCCGGAACAGGTCGGTGCCGCTAGCGGGGCGACGGGCGACCAGCCACTCCTGCAACGCGGCGGACGGCTCGGCCGCCATCACCCGCAGCGCCGCGAAGACCCGCAGGTCCGCTTCCGTCACCCCGCACCGGACGCCGCCCGCCACGTCGAATGCGGTCAACACCTCGGTCGTACGCTTCCCGCTCGGCCACGCCCCGTTGCGCAGCAGCACCAATCGTCGTTGCGGCAGGTCCCGGTCCAACCCAGCCATGGTGCAGGCGGCCTTGACCCGCGCGGTGACGGCGATCGCGTTGGGGTGCGCGATCGCCCGGAAGCACCAGTGCGCCTCATTCTCGGTCGCTTCGTCGAGTACCTCGATCAGCCGTCCGTGCAGGGCGGGCTTGCGTCCAGGCGGCGGGTCGTACTTGTAGGTGGCGCCGGTCGGGGCCTGTTCGGCGATCCAGGCGGCCAGGCCGGCCGCGAGCAGCGGCGGCATCTGCTCGTCCTCGGTCGTCGGGGTGAGGGCGACCCCCACGTCCGCCGCCGCGATCAGCTCAGCGAACCGCACGTCCAACTCGCCCAGCTGCCGTTCGTCCGCTGTCACGTCGCCGGGCAGGCCGAAAGCGGTGGCCGGAGTCGGTGTGACGTCGGCGCCGTCGATGAGTCGGTCGAGTTCCACAACCTCGTCGCGGTCTCGGCACCATGCGACGTGGCGGTCCACCCGCCGCAGCAGAGCGCGAGGAGTCAGCGTGGGCGCGTCGGCGAAGGCAGCGGGGTCGATGGGCCAGGTGGGGTGGGGCGGTACGAAGTGCGGGTCCGCGAATGCGGCCGACATCCGCTTTGCCACGATCGCCCGGCCGATCTCCGGGGTGGGAATCCGGTCCGGAAGGGTCGCCTGGCGGAACCGGTCGCCGACCGGGGTCGGTGCGCTGCGGGTCAGCAGCTCCCAGGTGTCCGGCAGGCAGGAGACGACGAGCAGCGTCCGGCGGGTCACGTCACGGAGCTTGAGCAGGCCGTCGGCGATCGGGCCGATCATCTTGGCCTGGCCGTCCTCGATCCCGGCGTGCTGGTCGAGCAGCGACGTGCTGGTCTGGGCAAAGAGCGTGTCGAGCTGGTCTACGGCGATGACCGTCGGGTCCAGCGTGAGGGCCATCAGCCGGGAGATGTCCTGCACGATCTGCTGCGGGGTGCGTATCGCGGGGCTCAGCCCCCATGCGGCCCTCATGCCCGGCTCGCCCGGTTCGGAGATCAGGTGGCCGTAACCCACGTCCTGCGCCTCGAAGTCGATGGCGCCGTGCAGGACGAGCGCCCGGGCGGTGTCCTGGCAGTCCCGTCCAACCTCACGATCGCGGGTGCGCAGCGCCCGGATGAACGCGTCCAGATGCTCACGGTTCACCTCGCGGGCGCCGGCGACCGCGTCACGGACGTCGACCGGCAGGCCGAGCTGCGCGGTGAGCCGGCGCAGGAAGGTTCGCAGCTGCGTGCCCCAGCCGATCGCGTCGCGACCCATGCCCTCCACCAGTGCCAGGGCGACGCTCTCCCAAAACGTCTTACCGCTCACCAGTTCGACGAGGAAGAAGTAGCCGCCGCCGTGCTGGATGCGTTCCCGGACCGCGCCGAGCAGGTGTGTCTTGCCGGCGCCCGCGCGGCCTTGCATAGCCACGCCGAGAGGCACGGTCGTGTCGTCGGTGCGCGCCCGCGCCACCCCACGGAGGATCTCCGCGACCACCTTCTCGTGCAGCTCGGGCACGTTGTGGCGGCTGGGCCGCCAGACGTCGTCCGGGGTGACAGCCGGGTTGAGGCTCACCGCCTCCAGGGCGGCCCGCTGCTCCTCAGAGATCACGCCGGGCCGATCGCCAGGGCGTGGTTGTCCTCGTTCCCGATCCGTACGGCCGCGGCCCGGTCGCGTGCGGTCAGCGACTTGGTGTTCGCCACCGGGATGATGCGGACATCCTCGCGGCCGACCATCGCCCGCAGCGTCGCGTCCACGGTCGTCCTGTCGGTGTTGGCGAGGCGGTCCCGGACGTCGGCGAGCCCGACCCAGGCGCCCGGAGCATTGGCCAGGTCCCGGTACGCCGCGCGAACCAGCGTCTCCACGTCCCCGGCTGCCGGGGCGGCGGAGTCAGGCATGGTGGCGGCCGGAGTCGCCCCATCGTTCTGCTTGAAGAAGTCGCCGTGGCTGACCCGGAGCCGATCCAGCGAGCGGTGCAGGTTGGACAGGACAGTGAACATGGACCGGGTGGCGGAGCCGCCCTGCTTCGGCGGCGCGCTGGTGTGCAGCTGGCGTACCACGCGCCAGCCCACGTCGGTCAGCTCGTGGGCGAACGGCCGGTGCGTCCGGTCGGTCTCGACCAGGCCCAGCTTGACGAGCTTCTCATTGTCCTTGCCGGTCAGCGCGAAGCCGGCCAGCTCACGTAGCTCGACATTGGTGAGGCGGCGCGCCTCGGCCATCAGCACCACGAGGGCGTTGACCTGGTTCGGCGTCAGACTCGGAACGTCCGCCGGGCTCGTCATGATGTCTCATCTCCATGGGGGTGCGTGCCATCCGCGCGTCGCCGGGCCAGCAGTCGACGGATCCCGTCGACCACCGCCGGCGCGTCGGACAGCACCTGCTCATTGGTGAATCGAAGCACGTCCAGCCCGAGAAGTTGCAGCTGCACGTCCCTCCGCCGGTCGTTGGCGAAAGCTATTGGCCCCCGATGCTCCGGGCCGTCCACCTCGACCGCAAGACCCTCAGCGGGCCAGAAGAGGTCAAGCCGGTACGCCTCGCCGAGCACATGCCATTCGTACGTCTGGTTCCAGCGCCGGCCCCGCGCCCATGCGTGCGGCGCGAGCGCGCGTTCCAGCGCCTGCTCGGCGGCGCTGTCACCGCGCGGCACGCCGGCAATCGGCGGCCAGGCCAGCAGCATCGACTCCCGTTGGGTGGCTGTCTCGGACGTTCGGCCGGTCGGGACGACCAGGTCGGCGAACCGTGCCGGCACCGTCACGCTCACCGAGCGGATCCGGTCCGCATGGCGCAGGGGTGCGCCGGTCAGCCACACCGTGAAGCCGCTGTGCCGCACCAGCCACTCGGCCGCGGCCACGAGCGTCCGTTCGGCGTCCCGACCCAGATCGGGCAGCGCGACGAGAAGTACGCAACCCTCCCGGTCGTACGCCTCGGCGATCACCCGGGCGAGCCCGGCGGCGCGTACCTCCGCCGGGAAGCGGGACCGACCACCGGGCCGGCGTGGAAAGCGCAGCCCGCGCTCGGCGAGATCCGCGAGGAACGGGCCGAAGTGCCGGGAGCGGGCCGCTGCGCGCGCTGCGAGGGCGCGGACCGCCGCCACGGCGAGCATCCCCTCCCCGTCGAGGCGGTCGGCCGTCGGCAACCAGCGGGGAAACATTGCGAGCGCCACGGAATCCAGCTGGTCGAGCAGAGCATCCACCAGGTCGCCGAGCGAACCCACGACCGCTGGTCGGTAGTGCACGATCGCGGGAGCTGCCGGTGGCAGCGGGTCGAGCGCCACCCGGAGCACTTCCGGGTCGACGTCCGGCAGGTGGCTGACCAACCGCGGTGGCGGGGCGTCCCACCAGGCCGGGATCACCGCGGGGGGTTGCAGCGCCTCGGCGGCCTCGCCGTCGGCGCGGACGGGGTGCGCCATGCCGGCACCATACGTCATGGAAGCGCCCGGCCGGGGCTGGCCCTCGTTGGCAGGTCCACCGCCCACCGGGGTCCGGAGGCTTTCGGTTGGAGAAGATCTCTGTCACTATCCATCGACGTATAGAAACTTTTCGTCGTATGCGCTCGTTCCCGATCATCGTCCTGGAGGATCAGTGCCCACTCGGAGACATCTGCTGGTCACCGCCGCTGCCGCGACGGCGTCGCTGGTTGCGGCGGGGCAGGCCGCCCAGGCCGCGCCGGCCGCCGCCCTGCCTCAGGTCAACATGGAGGCGCTCATCAAGGCCGCGCAGATCGACCCGCGCCGCGCCGACACCGCGATCACCGCGGGCAGCAAGGACAGCGTGCTCCAGGTGGAGCGGGCGTTGCAGGCACGGGGCCTGCTGTCCGCCACCTACGTCGACGGCCACTTCGGCACCAGCACCGTCGCGGCGTACGCCGCGTACCAGCGGTCGCTGGGGTATTCGGGGCTCGACGCCACCGGCCTGCCCGGGCTGACCTCGCTGCGCCTGCTCGGCGACCAGCGGTACACGGTGACCCTCCCGCTCTCGCCGGGCAGCAGGGTGTCCTTCCGCGGGGTCACCGTGAACACGCGCACCAGGGCCATGCTGCTGGAGGCGGAACGGCTGCTCGGTAGGCAGTTGGCCATCACGCAGGGCTCGTACAGCTCCGGCAACACGAGTTCCGCCGGCACGCACGACGGCGGCGGCGCGTTGGACCTCTCAGTGAGCGGCCTGACCACCACCTACCGCACCACGGTGGTCGCACAGTTGCGCCGGGTGGGCTTCGCGGCGTGGCTGCGCACGCCGTCGCAGGGCGACTGGCCGTACCACATCCACGCGATCGCGCTGGCGGACACCGACCAGTCGGCTGCCGCGCAGCACCAGGCCGGGGACTACTACCTGGGTCTCAACGGGCTCGCCAACCGGGCCGCCGACGACGGGCCGGTCGTCACGCCCAAGCTGTCCTGGGAGGAGTACCAGCGAACGACCTGAGCAGTGACGGACGGTGGTGGGCCGGATGGCCGCTCAGCGCAGCCGGCGGATGTCGCCGTACGCCCGGTAGAACCCACCTCGGCCCGACTCGCGGACCTCGGTCACCAGGTAGCGGGCACCGGGCTCGCGGATGCCCTTGGGGAACTGCACCGACCAGTCGCGCCGGTAGCCGTCGGACATGACCTGGACCCGCGTCCGCCCCCGATCGGTCAGGCACTGCACCACCACGCCCACCCCGACGTCGCTGGTCACCTCGACCACTGTCGGTTCCACGGTCCGCGGCGCCTGGCGGGGTGCCGTGACGTCCAGCACGTCCGGCACGTCACCGACCTGGGCCGCCCGGATCGCCGGCTCGCTGGCGTCGATGCAGGCCAGGTGGCCGCCGGTGGTGACGACGTAGAGCCGATCGCCGTGGTACTGCATGGAGTACGCCGAGCCGCAGCCGGTGCCGAGCTTCCACAGCCGGGTGCCCGCCCCGTCGAAGCAGTAGATCGAGGACTGGCTGTCGCCGGCGAACACGAACCGGCCGCCCTCGGCGGTGGCACAGGAGAAGACCGGGGCGTCGCACCGGTAGCTGCGTTCGACCCGGCCGTCCTTGGCCAATTGCACCACCTCGCGGGTGCCCGTCCCGGCGAACACGCTGCCGCGCTCCTGCCACCCGAAGAGCACCGAACCGGTCGTGGTGTGCCAGAGCTCGCGGCCGGTACGCCAGTCGTAGCCGGTCACCCCCTGGGAATGGCCGTGGTAGAGCGCGTCGGTGTCGCAGCGCACCATCCATGCCGAACGGCCCCGCCCGCCTCGGCGCCAAAGGAACTCGTCCTCGTGGTCGATGGCGGCGATCCCACCGTCGGCGTCCGAGACGCCCAGGACGCCGTCGTGGATGTCCAGCCAGTAGATGTCGATCTCGGGGGCGATCGCGTACGCCACCCGGGGCGCCTTGCCGGAGAGGTCGTAGACGTTGCCGTCGTCGCAGCCCGCGTAAACCCAGGCGTCGTCGGCGACGATGCACTTCACCGTTACCTTTCACTAAGCATTTGACAGCGCGTGATCGGCAGCCGTCCGTTGCCGGACGACGTTGACCGGTTGGACCGGTCTAGACGCTTCGCGGCCCACTGCCCTGCCTGCGGGCGCAGGTCTTACGGGTCTTACACAGGCTCCACGTCCTGTTTTTGCGTCGCCCGGCAACTCCAGGTCGACGTGCCGCACGAGTGCGGCGAGATTCCGTGCGGCGTTGACGTCCCGGTCGAGGGACAGGTCACACGCGGTGCAGTCGAACGTGCGCTCGGCCAGCGACAGCTTGGGTTTCACTGTCTGGCAGCCAGAGCAGGTCTTGGAACTGGGGTACCACCGGTCAGCGATGTGTAGCGTGGCGCCGTACCAGCCAGCCTTGTAAGCCAGGTGCCGGCGCAGCGTCGCCGGGGCGGCGTCTGTCAGGGACCGGGCCAGCTTGCGGTTGCGGACCATTCCGGCCACATGCAGGTCCTCGACCACGACGGTGTCGAACTGCTGCGCGAGGCGGGTGGTGAGCTGGTGCCAGGAATCGGCACGGACGGCCTGCGCGGTGCCGTGCAGCCGGGCCACCGTCGCCTGCGCCCGGCACCACCGGTTCGACGGGGTTCGTTTCCGCTTGGCCACCGGGTCGTACGGTCCGACCTTGCGTGCGGCGCGGCGCTGCGCCTTGGCGAGCTTCTTCAACGCGGCTGTGAACGGCGCCGGGTTCGGCACCATCTCGCCGGTGGATAGCACCGCCAGGCGCTTGATCCCGACGTCCACCCCGACGACCCGCCCGGAGCGCGGCGCGTGCGTCGGGCGTCCGACGGTGCGCCGCACGGCGACCTGGAACGAGCAGAACCATCGCCCGGCGGCCTCGGTGACCGTCGCGGACAGGATCTTCGCGGTACCGGCCTGTACCCGCCGGGACAGTTTGCGGGTCGACTCGTGGCTGCGGATACGGCCCAGACGGGGCAGCACCACATGCCGGTTGTCCGGGTCGAGACGGATCGCGCCGGTGGTGAACCGTGCCGAGCGGCGGGCGTGCTTACGCTTGGGCCGGGGCCAACCCATCCGGCGGCCCTTACGGGCGCCGGTGCGCGAGGCGTGCCAGTTACCCAACGCCGCGGACAGGTTCGCCAACCCGGTGTTGTACGCCTCCTTCGAGCACTCATGCCACCACGGCGCGACCCACTGCTTGGCCTCGTTCCAGGTGCGTCGCAGGTCCGGCAATGACCAGCCCTGCCACGGCGTCAGGTCCGCCTCGGCCACGTCGTACGAAACCTCGGCGGCGCGTTGCGCCTTCACCGCGCAGGTCCGACGCAGCATGTGGTTGTACGCGAACCGGGCCGCACCGGTGTTGCGGCGCAGACCGCCCACCTGCGCCTCGGTGGGGTCGAGTGCGAACTTGTACGCCTGCACGGCCCACCCGGCCGGCGGTTCGTACCGCTTCACGACTCGTTCCGGCCTGTTGCCGTGGCAACCGCGCGGCGCGCCCGGTTCGCCGCTGCGCGGCGGCCGTACAACCGGGCGCGAAGGCGGGGCAGGATCTCCGTGACGTCGCGGACCAGGTCGTCATCAACCTCGGCGGGGTCGGCGACCAGAAGCCGGCGTTCCTGCGCAGCCAGCGCAGCCTCGACGTGCTCGGCGCCGAACCGGGCGAACCGATCCTGATGCTCCACCACGATGGTCGCCACGGCCGGGTCACGCAACAGGGCGAGGAACTTCTTGCGGTGCCCGTTCACGGACCCGACCTCGGTCACCACCCGGGAAGTAGTCATGCCTTGGCCTGAAGCCCACGCAGTGACCCGCGCCATCTGACGATCCAGGTCGGCCTTCTGATCAGCCGACGACACCCGGGCGTACACCACCACTACCCCTGCCGGGGCCGGGGCAGTGGGCGACTCCACCAGGATCAACCCGCCGACCCGCCGAGCAGGCACGGGTAGCTTGCCCTCCCGGAACCAGCGATACGCCGTCACCGGGTGGACCCCTTCCCGCTTCGCCCACTCTTTCAAGCTCACAGTCGCATACTCTCGCGCACTCTCAAGCCTACTGTTGGCGACCCCATCGGGGAGCCGGACCTGGCTGCGCACCCGGGCGTCGTGGCCGAGGGTGGTGATCACCCCGTGCTCGTTGCCCACCATGCAGTGCTGCTCGTCGACGAAGATGCCAAACGCGGGGGCGCCTGAGTAGTAGCGCCAGAGCACCGGGGCGGTGCGGGCCGTGGAGCGGGTGCTGACAATCTGCCGCCGGGAGACGCTGCGCTTCTGTCGGACGCCCGGGACGGCCGGCGCGTACCCCTTGCGGACCTTCTCCCCGATCTTCTTCGCCGCGGCCGCCCGCGCGCGGGCGTTGTCTGGAAAGACGCTCGCCTTGGCTTGTCCCTGGTCGCCGATCCGGCCGGCCGCGCTCGGGGGCGCCGCTCAGTCGACGACTGGTGGTGCGGTCCTGGCCGCCTTGGCGAGCGCGGCGGCCGCCCCGGCGTACGGGTTGTAGCTGTAGGTGCGCGCCAGGCCGGCGGGGGTTGTGAAGTACTCGGCGGACACCTTCGCCGGGTCGCTGGCCAGCTCCCCGCGGGCGGGGAGGTCGTTGCCGTCGTCCCAGCCCCACGGCGCGTTGGCCGAGTTTGCCGAGCAGCTGAAGGTGCCGGTGCCACAGTCGCCGGAGGTGTCGCCGGCGAAGGTGCCGAGGCCGGCGAAGAGGCTCGCGTTGGCGCGCTGCGCCCACAGGCCGCCGGCGTCGAAGATGTCGATCAGCCGATACCGCACGTCGCGGTCGTTGCCGTTGCTCGGCGTCTCGGCGACGGTGGACGGGTAGTAGATCAGGCCGTCGCCGTTGATGGCGTACTGCGGGTAGGCCTTCAGACCGTGGCCCTGCGCCTCCTGCGCCGTCACCGGGTGCTGGAACGTGTCGTGCGGGGACGCCTGGAACTGCAGGGTGCCGTCGATGCTCTCACGCCCACTGGTCCAGGTGCTGCCGGCCGGCGTGTACGAGTAGAAGTCGCTGTTTGCGACGGTGACCGCGCCGCGCAGGACGCCGTACGTGGAGCTGTCGCGCTCGATCGCGAACAGCACGCCCTCACCGTCGTTCTCGTGCTCGGTCTCGAAGAACGGGTGGTCCGTCCAGTCCCGAGGGTGGAAGAACAGGTAGGTGATGTACCAGTGGGTGCTGGTCTCCACCACGGAGTAGTACGCGTGCGCGGCGAGTGCCGTCCCGGCCTGGCCGGTCCGGTCCCAGTTGTTGCGCCCGTTCAGGTCACCGTCGAAGTCGACCTTGGCGATGTAGTCGGACTGACCGCCCAGGGCGTGGCTGCCGGTGGCGTCGACGTCCTGGTAATGGATGGGCGCCCAGCGAAGGGCCAGCGCGGCCCGGCTGATAGCGGCGCCGGCGGGCACCGGCGCCGCGAGCTGCGCTGCGACCAGCGCCCCCGCGGCGCCGGCCGCCGTCAGCACCCTCGCCACCCAGGTTCGCCGGGTCCTGCTGCTTCGGTCGCGCATGATGTGCTCCTGCGTCCGGTACGGATAGATCGCTATGGATCATCGGGGTACCGGACGCCCGGAGCGTGTCCGTGCGGCGAAGAGAAAATAGATGATATTCGAAAGATTCAGGGCTTGCGGGCCACCGCGCCGTACGCGTCGATCCCCTCGGCGTCGACGTCGTCCGGGCGCCACAGCGGGATCGGCACCAGGCCGGTCTCCACCATCGTCAGCCCGGAGAAGCAACTGGCGAGCTCCTCCGGGCTGCGCAGGATGTACGGGACGCCGCCGTTCTCCGCCAGCCGCTCGGCGCCGGACACCACCGCCGGGCTGGTGTTGGTGCCGTCCCACAGCACCAGGTGGCTGCCGGACGTGGTGGCGTCCATCGTCCGCCCGACGATCGAGCGCACCACGGCCAGGTCGGGCTCGTAGCCCATCACGCCCATGTACATCACGGCGATGGGCTGGTCGAAGTCCAGCGTCTGCGCCGCCTCGGCGAGGATCTTCTCCGGGTCGTGGTAGTCGGCGTGCACGTAGGTGGTGACGCCCTCGGAGGTCGTGCTGGCCAGCAGCGCCCGGGCGTGCACGAGGACCATCGGGTCGTTGTCGACGTAGACGATCCGCGACTCGGGCGCGATCCCCTGGGCGACCGCGTGGGTGTTCTGCATGGTGGGCAGGCCGGTGCCGATGTCCAGGAACTGCCGGATGCCCGCCTCGGCGGCCAGATAGCGTACGGCCCGCACCAGGAACCCGCGGGACTGCTGTGCCATGACGACGATCTCCGGGTAGACCTCGGCCACGGCGTCGCCGGCCGCCCGGTCGGCCTGGAAGTTGTCCTTGCCGCCCATCCAGTAGTTCCAGATCCGCGCCGCGTGCGGCACCTCGGGCTCAAGCTTCGCTGCGAGTTCGGCATCCGGGCCGGCCATGCCAGGCTCCTATCGAAGGTTCGTCGGACTGCGGACCGCCGCTGCGGTACGACCGGAATCGTAGCCGGGCGTCCACTATCGACGGTGAACGGCCGGACCGGACGGAGCAGACGTCACGGTGCGTCGACGACCTCGCGACCGAGGGGCCAGAACGCGGCCGGGACGAGCTTGAAGTTGGCGATGCCGAACGGGATCCCGATGATCGTGACGCAGAGGGCGATGCCGGCGATGACGTGGGACAGGGCGAGCCACCAGCCCGCCAGCACCACCCACAGGATGTTCGCCAGCCCGGAGGCGACACCCGCGCCCGGCTTGGGCACGAGCGTGCGGCCGAACGGCCACAGCGAGTAGACGGCGAGGCGCAGCGACGCGACGCCGAAGGGGATGGTGATGACCAGGACGAAGCAGATCAGCGCGGCGATGCCGTAGCCGACCGCCAGCACGATGCCACCGCCGAAGATGAGCCACAGCACGTTCAGTACGAAGCGAATCACCCTTCCAGCATGAGCGACGCTCGCCACCGGCCAGTTCGCTGAGGAAGGGATGGAGTGGAGTTCGAGAGCGGGGCAAGATCCGGGATGCCGTAGTGCTCGTCGAGGACCTGCATGGCGGCGCCGGCGGCGATCGCGTCCGCGCCGAGGCTCGACAGGGCCACGTCCGTGCTGAGCCAGTCCCTGCGCCGCGCGTCCGCCCGGACGGCCCGCTCGACCGCGGCGAGGTAGGTGTCCGCGTGCCGCAGGAGATCCGCGCCCGCCAGCACCACGTGGGCGAGGTCGAGGGTCTGGAGCAGGTTGACGACGCCGATCGCCAGGACGCGGGCCGCGCGGGGGATGTCTCCCGCGTCGGCGGCCTGGTTGTGGACGATCTCCAGGCAGCCGTGGCGTCCGCAGACGCAGAGCGGCCCGTCCAGATCGACGACCGTGTGGCCGAACTCTCCGGCGTTGGTGTGTGCGCCACGGTGTGCGGCGCCGCCCAGCCAGAAGCCGCCGCCGATGCCCGACTCGACCATGATGAGGGCCGCGTCGCCGAACGTCCCGCCATGACGCCATGCCTCGGCCGTGATCCCCGCGGCGACGTCCTTGTCGAGATGGACCGGCAGGCCCAGGTACGCCTCGGCGAGCTCGCGCAGCGGTACGTCGTGCCAGTGCCGCAGACCGTGCGCGTCACGGACCAGGCCATGCTGGTGGTCCAGGGGGCCGATCATTCCGAGCCCCACGCCGGTCAGTCGGCCGCGCAGGTCGTTGCCGCTGGAGATGGCGTCGACGCCGGACTTCAGGGTGTGCAGAAGCTGCTCGGGAGTGAAGTCGCCGGGTAGCGGGCTGACCGCCGAGTGGTGCACGGTGCCGGCCAGGTCGACCAGGACCAGTCGCAGCGTGCGTCGGGCGACGTGGGCGCCGATGGCGTACCGGCTGTCGGGGACCAGTTCGTAGACCATCGCGGGTTTGCCGACGGAGGCGCGGCGGACACCGGCGGACCGGATCAGGCCGTCGGCGGTCAGGCGGGCGATGACCTTGGAGACGGCCTGCGGGGTCAGGCCGGTGGCGTTGACGACGGTGGACCGCTCGAACGTCCGCGCGGTACGTCCCACCGCCATGACGAGCGCCTGGTTGTAGCCGCGCAGGAACGTCACGTCGGCTGTGGTGCGGGTCATCTCACCACCCTATTACGCAACGCTGTTGCTAAATTCTCCCCGTGCATGGATTGAGCAGAGGCCGACGCCTGGCCGCGGTCGTCGCCCTGGCCCTCGGTGGCGTCGCGGTCGGCCTGACCGAGTTCGTGGCGATGGGCCTGCTGCCCGAGATCGCGCGCGGCCTGCTGCCCGAGCAGTACGCCCAGTCGTCGTCGGGCGCGGTGGCCCGGGCCGGCTGGATGATCACCGCCTACGCGCTCGGTGTGGTCGTCGGCGCGCCCCTGATCGCCGCCCTGAGCGCGCGCGTACCCCGCAAGAGGCTCGTGCTCGGGCTGCTCGTCCTCTTCGTGGTCGGCACCGTCGCGTCCGCGGTCGCCCCGACGTTCGGCCTGGTGCTGGTGGCGCGGTTCGTCGCGGCGCTGCCGCACGGTGCGTACTTCGGTGCGGCCGGCCTGCTCGCGGCGGCCCTGATGGGTCCGGGCAGGGAGGCCCGCGGCTTCGCCACCGTGCTCAGCGGGCTGACCGCGGCCAACGTGGTGGGCGTACCGCTGATCACCCGGCTCGGTCAGGCGGCCGGCTGGCGCACCGCCTACCTGGTCATCGCCGGGGTCTTCCTGCTCACCCTGCTGGCGGTGCTGGCGGTCGTCCCG
The DNA here is from genome assembly GCF_900091455.1 of Micromonospora coriariae. Classification (NCBI taxonomy): domain Bacteria; kingdom Bacillati; phylum Actinomycetota; class Actinomycetes; order Micromonosporales; family Micromonosporaceae; genus Micromonospora; species Micromonospora coriariae. The sequence goes on from NZ_LT607412.1 coordinate 5,365,359, forward strand.
GAGGTCGCCGCGGCGGCGGGCGGCTCGCCGGGCGCCGAACTGAGGGCGCTGCGGACCTCGCAGGTCTGGCTGGTCGCGGCGACGGGCGCGGTCGGCTTCGCCGGGTTCTTCGCGGTCGACTCCTACATCGCGCCGGTCACCACCGACGTCGCCGGGCTCTCGGCCGCGACGGTGCCGTGGGCGCTGGTGGCGGTGGGGCTCGGCATGACTGTCGGCAACGCCCTGGGAGGCTGGCTCGCGGACCGGGACCTTCGCCGGAGCATGATCATCGGCTTCGTCGCGATGATCGCGAGCATCGCCGTGTTCAGCCTCGTCGCGTCGACCCGCGCCGGCCTGTTCGTGGGCGCGTTCCTGGTCGGCGCGACCAGTCTCTATCTGGGTCCGGTGCTGCAGGCGCGGCTGATCACCGTCGCCCCGGGTGCCCAGCTGATGGGTGCAGCGGTCAACCAGTCGGCCATGAACATCGCGAACAGCCTGGGCGCTGCCCTGGGCAGCGTCGCCATCGCCGCCGGGCTCGGCTATCTCGCACCCGCCCGGGTGGGCCTGGCCCTGGCGGTCCTCGGGCTGGTCCTGGCCGGCGTCAGCCTCGCCGCCGACCGACGCTCGCGCGAACCAGAACCGGTCGCCGTCGCGCACTGACCCGCCGGGCCGGGACGCGGGCACGGCCGGCCGTGGGGGACGGACGCTGGTCAGTGCTCGCGATAGGTGGCCAGGTCGAAGTCGGCGTAGGCGCCGTCGCGGCCGAGGTCCTGCACCCACAGGCCGAGGAACGCTCCGGTGAAGCCCCACGCGGCCGGCTCCCCGTCGATGATCAGCGCGGCGTGCTCGTCGGACAGGATGGTCGCGTCCAGGTCCACCGGAAGCTGGCGCCAACCCGCGCCAAGGTCGTAGTCGAAACGCACGACAGGCCCGTCGAACGTCGCCCGCAGTCCGACGCGGGCTACGTCGTCGGCGTCGACGGTCAGTTCGGGGTACGGGGTGCGCCGTCCGTTGTCGGAGCTGAGCAGCTCCAGGACGACCCGCCCATCGTCGGCGCGGCTGAGGTAGAGGTGGTGCCAGTTCAGGGTGTTGTAGTAGGCGGTGATTCCGGCGAGCTGGCGGTGGTCGACCGGGTCGAACTCGACCACTGTCTCCAGCGAGCAGCGCGTCGCCCCGACGCGCCGCGCGACCAGACTGGGGCTCTGTCGGCCCACCGGCGACTGCCCGCCATGGATCCGCAGGTACGACGGGCGGGAGCGCAGGTCGAGCCAGTCCGCGCTGGCCGGCCGGCGCAACGTCGACCAGCAGCGGCCCAGCTCCGGGTCGTCGAAATGGTCAGTGGCGGGCTCGGGCGGCCACGGGTGCGCCGGGAGGTCCGGTGCCGCGACCTCCTCCGCTGGCACCCCGCCGGGGATCCGGGGCCAGCCCTGCGACGGCCAGTCGACCCGCTGGATCGCGGTCTCCCGGCCGAGCACGCAGTTGCCCAGGGGTGAGTAGGGGCGGCTGGTCAGGTGCGCCAGGTACCAGCCGCCGTCCGGGGTGCGCACCAGACTGCCGTGGCCGGCCTTCTGCAGGCGCAGGTCGGGTCGGCCGACGGAGGTGAGCAGCGGGCCGTCCGGGTCCACCTCGTAGGGTCCGAACAGCTCCCGTGACCGCGCTACGGTGACCTGGTGTTCCCAGCTGGTGCCACCCTCCGCGGTGATCAGCCAGTACCAGCCGTCGTGGCGGTAGAGGTGCGGACCCTCGGTCATCCCGACCGGGGTTCCGGTGAACAGGAGGCGGGGCCGGCCGACGAGAGCGCGTGCCACCCGGTCGTACTGCTGGATCTCGATGCCGCCGAAGCGGTCCCGGCCGGGTCGCCAGTCCGCGCACATGCTCAACAGCCAGGTGGTGCCGTCGTCGTCGTGGAACAGCGCGGCATCGAAACCGCGCCCGTGCAGCTCCACCGGATCCGACCAGGGTCCGGCGATGTCCGGCGCGGTGACCAGGTAGTTCTGTGGATCCCAGTAACCGCTGGCGAAGCTGGCCACGTCGCTGTAGACGAGGTGGAACTCGCCGTCGTGGTAGGTCAGGTCGGGTGCCCACACCCCGTTGGAGTCCCCGCAACCGCGCAGGTCGAGCAGGCGACGGTCGGTGATGATCCCGCCCAGGGTCCGCCAGTGCACGAGGTCACGCGAATGGTGTACGAGCACGCCTGGGTACCACTCGAACGTCGAGGTGGCCAGGTAGTAGTCGTCGCCGACGCGCAGGATCGACGGGTCCGGGTGGAACCCGGCGAGGACAGGGTTGCGGATCGACCGGGCAGCGGTCGCCGTGGCAGCGGTGTCGGTCGACACGAGGGCTCCTCTGGGCAAGCTTTCGGAAACTTCCGGGTCTACGTACCGGTAGCTGTGGAAGCCCTGACTACGCTAGCCGTTCCATTCGCAATTAAACAGAGACCTTGACCAGTGTGGAAACAACTCGTAGCGTCCCGGCCATCGATTGGTAGTACCGGTGAAGCGCCGAAAGTTCCAGAGATGCCGCTCGAACCGACTCCAGCCAGACGAAGGGCCGACCGTGGGCTCCGACACCCGTCGAAACGTCACCATCGCGATGATCGCGCGGTTGGCCGGCGTCTCCGTGCCCACTGTCTCCCGGGTCATCAACGGCCGCTCCGACGTCGCCCCCCGGACCCGGGAACGGGTCGAGGATCTCCTCACCCTGCACGGCTACCGTCGCCGTTCGCCCGTCAAGGAGACCCCTGCCGCCCTGATCGACCTGGTCTTCAACGACCTGGACAGCCCGTGGGCGGTGGAGATCATCCGCGGGGTGGAGGAGGTCGCGCTGAGCAGCGGCGTCGGCACCGTCGTCTCGGCCATCCACTGGCGCATCTCCTCGGCGAAGCAGTGGCTCGACAACATGCGCGCCCGCTCCACGGACGGGATCATCTTCGTGACCTCGATGGTGAATCCGCCGCTGCAGGCCGAGCTGAGCCGGCTCCGACTCCCGGTGGTCATCATCGACCCCGCCGGCGTGGACCCGCAGGCGGCACCCACCATCGGCGCCACCAACTGGGCGGGCAGCCTGAGCGCCAACCAGTACCTGCTCGGCCTGGGTCACCGCCGCATCGGCTACATCGCCGGTCCACCGCACCTGATGTGCAGCCGGGCCCGGTTGGACGGCTATCGCGCCGCCCTCGGCGCCGCCGGCATCGCTGTCGACGACACCCTGATCCGCCCCGGCAACTTCTATCACCAGGCCGGCTACACAGCCGGTACGCAACTGCTGTCCCTGTCCGACCCGCCCACCGCCATCTTCGCCGCCAGCGACCAGATGGCGCTCGGCGTCTACGAGGCGGTCCGCAAACGCGGCCTACGGGTGCCCGACGACATCAGCGTGGTCGGCTTCGACGACCTGCCGGAGGTCCAGTGGTGCTCGCCGCCGTTGACCACGGTCCGTCAACCGCTGGCCAAGATGGGCATGCTGGCCGCGCGTACCGTGCTGCGGCTCGCCGCCGGCGAGACGATCGAGAGCCCACGCGTCGAACTCGCCACCGACCTCATCGAGCGCGACAGCGCCGCAGCGCCCCGGCGCCGCTGACGCGAAGCGGCCGAACGACGGCTCGTGGCGGTCTGACGACGGGTTCCACCGCGCGTTAGCGTGAAAGAGTGGCGGACCGGTTCCATCTCGCGCAGGTGAATGTCGCGCTCCCCGACGACACCGCCGACAAGAATGCCCTGGACTCGTTCTTCGCGTTGTCAGACCTGGTCAATGAAGCGGCCGACTCCGCGCCTGGCTTCATCTGGCGTCCACAAACACCGCTGCCGAACCCGTGTCTGTTGGGTGTGGACGGCCTACTGGTGACGATGAGTGTTTGGCGAACGGTCGACGACCTCAGACACTTCATCTTTCACGGCGTCCACGCCGGTGCTCTGAGGCGGCGGCGGGAGTGGTTCCGGGACCTGCCTGAGGCGCACATGGCTCTGTGGTGGATTCCCGCAGGAAGGAAGCCCGGCCTCGCCGAGGGTGAGGAGCGGCTGCTCCACGTGCGCGAGCACGGGCCCAGCCCTTACGCGTTCCATCTCGGCAAGACATACCCGCCACCGGTTCGGATGCCTGGCTCGTCCCCGCCGCAGGTCACCTGATGAGCTTTCTCTTCTCAGAGGGCAACATCTATGCGATCCTGGCCCAGTAGGCCTCTTCTGGTAGGAGACCCCATGAGCGAGACCGCGTCGAAGCCGCACCCCAAGCAGCCGCAGACCCTTCTCCTTGAGGTGCAGGCCATAGCCGTTCCCCGTGATCGTGGCTACCTCCAGAACAAGAACGGCAACAACAAGATCTAGTCGGACGTGGTGACGTCCGGTGTCACCTGGGCCAAGCTCCGTCCGAACTCTTGAACGCGGCGTCGGTCATCCGTGCTCTGGAGTTCGACCCAGAAGTCTTCGACAAGCTTCTCGACCATTTTCGATTTCAGTTCGCTGGCGATCTTCGCCGCGCGCATGGCGTGGGTGCATGCTTCATCGACGTCCCCGCCGCGCAATTGTGATGTGGCCAGGTAGATGAGGTTCGAACCGACCTGCCTGCCGTTGCTGTTCTCCAGGCTCAGCTTTGCGGCCTGCTCCAGGTTGGTCCGGTCGTTGAGTTGCCGGAACGAGAAGGCCATCTGATTTGCCAGGTAGGCACTGTCAAGGAACTCCATCCAGGCCGGGTCGTGGTTTCTCTCCGTCTCTTGAGCCACCTCCGCGCGGGAGATGGCGGTGGCCGTCCGCCTGCCGTCGCCGAGGCTCGCGTGTGCGCGGGCCTCCATGGCGTGGGCCCTGGTCATCGCGCCGGGGCTATTTGCCTTGATGGCCGAGTAGGCGGCCGCTTCGGCGAGTTTGACCCCCTCAGTGGCATTGCCGGCCGTCACGGCGAGGTGGCTCATGCAGGACAGGACAATGCTGCCGATGCCGAGACCTGTCTCGCCTCCTTCCTTCGCCAGCTCGAGGCCTTGCAGGAAGTATCTTTGGGCCAGCCCGTAGGCACCACCGTCGTAGGTCTTCCAGCCCAGAAGCATGTAGAGATCGGCGGCACCGGCGAAAAGCCCCTCGCTGATCTCATCGCTCTGAGCCTGCCGCTGAAGCAACGGAACGACGTCATTTGTCAGGTAGGTGACCAGGGCCATTCGTGCGTGCTGTCCGCCGAGTTGGAGATCGCCTTTGGTGAAGGACTCCATCATCGTGCGGAGACCCGCGACCTCAGCCTTGCCCACCTTGGCCCCGGTGGCTTGTCGTTCTTGTCGTTCGGTCTGCAGGAGGTGGAGAAGCCAGTCGCGCTGTGGTCCTGCCGAGGCGGCCACCGAGAAGGGCAGGAGGTACAAGAATGAGCGTCTTTCCATATCAGCCTGCCCCAGTTCCGATGCCACATCCAAGGTGTCAGCAAGATCGCGGAGGACCAAGGATCGAGAGCTGATGTCGAGATCCGGTGCGTCCGTGAAGCCGATTTCGGCCAAAGTGACGGCATGGCCCAGCTTCTGGCTCAACGCCTCGGCGATCAACGCGGGTACGACCCCTCGCGGACGTTTTCCCTGCAACCAGTGGGTGACGGCGGACTTGTCGTACTTCAGTGTCCTGCCCTGGAGGGCACCCAACTCGTTCACGCGTCGAGCGAGACCCGCGTTTGAGCAGCCCGCGCGTTCCATAGTGTCGCGGAGTCTGTCGTTGGACGCAGCACTCACTCGTGTCACCCTTCGTCCACGTCCCGTGTCACGCATCGTGGGGCGTCCATCCAGGTTAGCTCAGGCTCGTCGCCGTCGGTACCTGTCTGGCCCGTTCAACCCCTTGTTCAACAGTTGTACGCGCAGTTCGACCTGCGCCTTCCACGTCAGCCGATTCGCTGCGGCCGAAAGACGTTCATCCTGCGCCCCGGTCAGTAAATCGCGGTCCAATCTGTTGGACCAGCGTGTCGGCCCGTTGGTTCCGTTTCCGACCCGGGCACCGAATGTCTCTCCAGTTCAGCGTCGAAGCGCCGGAACCGAACCTCCCGTGCTGTTGTTGTCCACCGGTCTGACTGCGTAGACATCCCGCCTGTACATGCAACCGATAACGCCTGGCCGGGGACCCGAAATGCAACCGGTCGCCGCGTTTCCGCTCTCGCGGAAACGGGCGCTCCATTGAACGCTTAATGCGTTTACTCCCCCGGGAATGGAGCGCAAGTGACAAACAACGACAGCGACCCGGAGCCCACCCCGGGCGAGCACACGGGCACAACGGGCGGCAAAATCGCGGCGGTGACCGCCGCGTCCGTCGTGGTCGTCCTGCTGGCGCAGGGGTGGTCTCTGGAGGAGTGCGTCAGTCTGGCGGAGCTGCTCGTGCTGCTCCGGAGTCTGGCGAAGGACTGACGGCACGTACGGCAAGACTAGGGCTGGTCACGGACGTCGGCGACGATCGTGACCAGCCCTTCCATGATGAGATCGGCCAGGAGGAACCTGGTCCGAACGTCGTCGCCACTGCGGGCAAGGTCATCAACGGCTACCGGAGTGCGGGACGTCAACAGCCTGATCAGTGGTTGCGCCTCTTCGTGGAACCGCCAGCACAGCCCGTTTGCGCGGACGGTCACTGTCTGGCTCTCGTCGTAGACCCGGAACCGGGACGGTACCCAGACGACCTGCGCACCCACGAGGCTCTCAGCAACCGCGTCCCGGTCGACGCTCGGCAGGCTGAAGCGTTGCCGTGCTGGAGCGAGGGCATCCATCTCGGCGAGGAACGCGTTGATCGAGCCGCTGGCTTCGCTCTCACGGGCAACAAGGTCGGCGATCCGCGCCGAGTGCGTTGCCAGGTCGGCCGAAGAGTATCGGGGCAGTGGCTGGCGCATGAACTCGTTGGAGGTGAGATGGTCCGCCAGCCAATGGAGATAGTCGACCGCCGTCCGTTGAGTGATGCCAACCGTGAGGTGGAGCGACGGGCCCTCGATGGTGCTCACCGCGTGCCAGTGGCCACGGGGAACGTGAAGGACGTCGCCTGCCTTGATGTCAAGCGTGGCGACCTCCCCGCACGGAGGACTCAGGTTCGGGTCGACGTCCCTACGCAAGGGGTAGCGGCGTGCCTCGCCGAACAGGGACCACCGCTTGCTGCCACTGACCTGTAGGACGATCACGTCGTGATCGTCCCAGTGGTGATCGAACCCCGGCTCTTGCGTCCAGGAGGCGTAGGCGTTGACTTTCACATATTCACCCAGCGCGTGCTCGAGGTCCTCGGCAAGGCTCCGCACCGGAGGCCAGATCTCGTCGATGGCGTCGACGACCAGCGACGCCCCGCCCCTGACCCGGCACGCGATCTCCCTCACCGACAGGACCGAGTGGTCCGCCCCGGACGGACCCGGAGTGCTGTAGCTGGCCGGCGGGAGATCTTGACCGTTCTGGGCGAGCCGGAACCGTGGGTACTCCCATCGCCGGTCGGACAACAGACGATTCAGTGCGTCCCAGTCCAACAGCGGGACGAATCTGTCGGTTGAGCCGGTGCAGTGGTACGGCTCCTTGCCCAACTTTTCGGTGAGAAACTGATCCAGGGATAGCGGTGCGAACAAGCTCGCAATGTCGATGTCGTGCATCACATGCACCCCCTATTCACATCTCCCGTCATCGTTCCATAGTGGGCGGTCGGCTAGCCAGCCTCATTTCCCGACCCTCAGGCACCTGTGCGCCGCGGCTCTGTTCCGCCGTTGCGGGGAGCTTCCTGCGCTCATCGTCAGTCCCGTGACCGGCCACATCGACCGGGCTACTTCATCGATGGAGGGCTTTGGCGGTGTCGGGAAGATTGAGGCTGTGCGAGCCGTCGACTGGTTTCCCCGAATACCTCCGCACACCTTGAGATCGTCGAATCGACCATGAGACTCTTGACCGTCGATGACATGCCGCGCGCGGGGCTGACACCCGTCCATGGGCAGCCGGGATCCCTTGGATACCCGGGGGACGGTGACACGAGTGGTGGCACACCGGGAGCCGTCCGTCCACGAGTCTGCCCGCCACCGCGCCGCGTCCGCTGATGCGACCGACCCGTCACAGGCTGGGCGACCCGCTGTCGTTCTCCGTGAAGGAGCCCAGCCATGCCGTACCCGAAAATCCGCGGGCCCCGACCCGCCCGATCCCGTCGCGCGGCCCTCGTGGCGAGCATGCTGCTCGCCGCCGGTGCGCTCGCCGGCATCAACCCTCCGACCGCCAGCGCGGCGGCCGACCCGGTCGCCGTGACCGTGAACGCGCGGGCGGGGTTGGCGACCGTGCCCCGAACCGCACTGGGTGTCAACCACGCCATCTGGGACCAGCACCTGGGCGGTGCCGAGACGTCGGACCTGCTGCGCGACGCCGGCGTGCGGATGATGCGCTACCCCGGCGGTTCGTACGCCGACATCTACCACTGGAAGGACCACACCGCGCCCGGCGGGTACGTGGCACCGGGGACCGACTTCGACACGTTCATGGCCGCGGTCCAGCGGGTCGGCGCCGAGCCGATGATCATCGCCAACTACGGCACCGGCACTCCTGCCGAGGCCGCCGACTGGGTGCGGTACGCCAACGTGACCAAGGGCTACGGCGCGAAGTACTGGACGGTCGGCAACGAGAACTACGGCAACGGCCACTATGGGTCGGCCTGGGAGGCGGACGACCACCCGGACAAGAGCGCGGCGCAGTACGCGAGGCTGGTCGTCGAGTACGCCGACGCGATGAAGGCGGTCGACCCGAGCATCAAGGTCGGCGCGGTGTTGACGATGCCGGGCAACTGGCCGGACGGGATCACCGCCGGTGCCGACCCGGGCCCCTGGAACCAGACGGTGCTCTCCCTCGCCGGCCCGAAGATCGACTTCGTCGACGTGCACTGGTACCCGGGTGGCACGGCCGCGGAGTCGCTGGCCCGGACCAGCCACGTCCCCGACGCGGCGTACCTGCTCCGGCAGCAGCTCACCCGGTACGCCGGCCCGAACGCCGCACGCATCGGCATCAGCTTCACCGAGTTGAACGTCGACGCGGGCCGGACCAGCCAGCCGGCGGCGCTGTTCCTGGCGGACGTCTACAGCGGGCTGCTGGAGAACGGTGTCTTCACTGTGCAGTGGTGGAACGTGCACAACGGCATCGGCACGGTGTCGCAGGTGGCGGGCCAGACCGACTACGGCGACTTCGGGATGCTCTCCAGCGGCGCCTGCACCGAGGACGGCCCGGTGTGCGAGCCGCCGCTGAACACACCGTTCGCGCCCTACCACGCGCTGGCCATGATGAACGTCTTCGCCAGGGCCGGCGACCAGTTCGTCCGCGCCGGCACCGACCAGCCGCTGGTCACCGCGCACGCGGTGCGCCGGGGCAACGGTGACCTGGCGGTGCTGCTGGTCAACAAGGACCCGGACTCCGCGCATCCGGTCACCGTCGACTACGCCGGGTTCACCCCGTCCGCCGCCGCGCCGACGGTCTGGACCCTCACCAACGGCGCGGCCGGCATCGCCACCAGCCAGTCCGGCTCCGCGACCAGCCGGACCCTGCCGCCGTACTCGCTGACCACGCTCGTGCTGCGCCCGGCCGGCGGGACCGCCGGGCGGCCCGCGGCGCCGGGCCAGCCCACGGCCAGCGGCGTCACCGACCGGTCCGCGACGATCTCCTGGCCGGCGGCCGCCCCGGGTGGCAGCCCGATCGCCAAGTACGAGGTGTACCGGCAGAACGGAGCGGTCAGCGAGCAGCTCGGCGAGACCACTGCCACCTCGCTCACGGTCGGGAACCTGGTGGCGGGCAGCAGGTACACCGTCAACGTGCTGACCCGCGACACCGCCGGCCGGGTGTCCTGGTCCTCACCGCCGCTCACCTTCGACACCGGCAGCCCGGCCAGCAGCGCGTGCGGCGTGCGCTTCACCACCAGCGGCGACTGGGGCAACGGCTACATCGGCGACGTCGAGATCATCAACAACGGTACGAGCCCGCTCAACGGCTGGACGCTCACCTGGAAGTGGCCGACAGGTTGGCAGCAGGTGAGCAGCGGCTGGAGCGCCAACTGGGAGCAGGTCGGCGCCGTCGTGCGGGTCACGCCCACCGACGACAACCGGCAGATCGCCGCCGGTGGCAGTGTGAGCGCCGGCTTCGTCGGCGCGTACAGCGGCCCGAACGTGCTGCCCACCGCGTTCACCCTCAACGGCGTCGTCTGCACGAGCGGCTGACACCTCCGCCGCGGTCCGGTCGGCCCGTTCTCCAGGTCGGCCGGACGGGCAGCCGGAGCCAACGGGTCAACGCGCGAAGCGCCCGTCCCCACGCGGGGACGGGCGCTTCGCTGTGCGGGATTCGTCAGCCCACGACCGATCGCAGCGGCACGTTGGCGTCACGTAGGGCGCGCACCAGGTCACTCGCGAACGGGTGCTCGTCCACCTGGAGTCCCTGCGGGTTCGGGATCACCACGTACGCCGAACCGCCCTTCTCGGACGCCTGGGCGTCGGAGGTGAAGCGTTCGACGATCGCCCGGGCGCGCGGCAGGTCGGCCGCCGCGACCTCGATGGTGGTCGGCCGCCAGCCGCCGCCCAGGTCCGCCGTGACCGGCGCGGCGGCGGCGCTGGCCCGCGCCGGGTCGATGCCGGCGGAGCGCCGGGGGTCGGGCGTGCTGGTCGCGCCCGCGCCCGCCGGGTAGAGCAGCGCGTTGGCCACCAGGTGCAGGCCATTCTCGTTGTACGCCCGGAAGAGCGGGTTGAACGCGAACAGCACAGCCCGACCGGCGCCGGTCGGCTCGTCGACCAGAGCCGCCGTCCCCTTCAGCGTGTCGCCAGCGACGGTGTAGCCGTTGGCCCAGAAGGTGTCACCCGCCGGGTAGGTCAGCACGTTGGTCCCGGTGGTGCTCGGGTTGAGAATCGGGTCGCTGTTGTTGAACTCGAAGTCCTCCGCCGGCCGGCCCAGCGCGACCGGGCTCGCCGTGTCGACATCGACCCGCAGGTGTGAGCCGATCACCAGGTAGTCGGCCGGTTTGGGCTTCTCGGTGCTGGAGGTGAGCCCGGCCGAGCGCGCCAACCGGGTGCCCTCGTTGCGCAGCCCGATGTACGTGTGGCCCTGCGCGATCCAGTCGCGCAGGTTGGCCTGCCCGGCGGCGGTCAGACCACCGGTCGGGCTGCTGCCGTCCGGCACCAGCAGCACTGTGCGTCCGGTGAACGCCTCGGTGTTGTCGTTGATGTCGGCCGTGGTCACCGGCGTGAGGTCCAGCCCCCACCGCTTGCCGAGCACATACCGGGCCTCGCCGTGCGAGCCCGACGTGGTGGAGATGCCGGTGCCCTGGAAGAGCCCCACGTCGGGCAGTGCGAGTGCGGTGCCGCTGGGTCGTCCACCGGGGGTGAGGGTCACCCCGAACGACTCGGCGAGCTCGTCGACCGTACGGCTCAGCTTGGTCGCTGCGACGGCGACCCTGCTGGTCTTCAGGTCACGTACGAGTGGGACGCCCCGGCCGAGCAGGGCGAACGTGAACTCCGCTGCCGCGGCCGAGTCCAGCGGGTACGTGTACGAGCCCCAGGGCCACGCCACCCCCGTCCGGCCGCCGGAGATCTTCCGGGCCAGCTGCGCCTTCGGCCGGACATTGTCGCCGGTGTAGATGGTGGACACACCCATCAGCAGCGGGTTGCTCCAGGACGACACGTCGTAGAAGTAGGGGAAGGGGACGTACGGGTCCTCGCCCATGATCGCCTGGATCCAGTGCTTCTGCGGCTGGTCCATCGGGATCCAGTACGCGCCCTTGGGCACTGTCACGTTGGTGGCCGTCCGGCCGCCGAAGACCCGCGCGGTCGGCACCCGGGTGGGCTTCTGCACCTCGTACACCTCGACGTCCATGCGGCGCAGCCGCTCGACGAGCTGGCGGACGTCGGCGAGCTGCCGGTCCGGCAGCAGGAAGTACGAGCGGACCTTGATGTCCGGCACCGGGAACTGGACTTCGTTGGTGGGCTGGACCACCTCGTTGGGCTCCAGCGTGCCCGCCCTGCCCTGGGCGAGCGCGTCGGTCCAGATGTCGAAGTAGTCGGTCAGCACCTCGTGCTTGTTCGCGGCAACCCAACCGAGCGTCGCCCACTGGGTGTTGAACTGCTGCTGCACCCGGTCGGCCACCGCCGAGGCGCTGCCCTTCTCGTACGTCATTCCGGCCGCGCCGAAGCCGGTGGTCGGCACGGTGTCGCCGTAGCCCATGAAGAACATGTCGTAGGTGTCGTAGTTGAAGTAGCACTCGGTGGTGACGGTGTCGTCGCAGGCGCCGTTGTAGCCGAAGCCCGCCTTGTTGGCCTCGCCGATCTGGTTGATCCAGTCCACCGCCTCGCCGGCGATCTCGTGGTGGATCGGGTCCGCGTTGGGCGGGAAGAAGTACTGGCGGCCGCCCATCTCGTGGGCGTCGATGAAGACCTGCGGCGGGTACCGGCGCAGCAGTTCGAGCTTGCCGTCGGTCTCCTGCTGGGTGCGGGCGAACCAGTCCCGGTTCATGTCGAAGCCGAACTCGTTCTGCCGCCGGGTCGCGTCGCGGCCGTCCGGGTTCTGGGTGGGGACGATGACGGTGACCAGGTTGTCGTTGCGCTTCTCGACCGCGCAGGACAGGCCGGCCGCCAGCTCGTACAGCGTCTTGAGCGCGGCGTCGGTGCCGCTCTTCTCGCCGCCGTGCACGTTCGCGGTGACCCAGACGATGGCCGGGCTGTCCTTCGCCGTCCGGGCGGCCGTCCTCGCGCTGGTCCGGCGCGGGTCCCGCAGGTCCCGCACGTCGTCGGCGATCTCGCGCAGCGCGGACGGCCGGACGTTGCGCTCGTTGGACACCACCGCGTACGGCAGCGGCTGACCGAGCACGCTGGTGGCCATCACGCCGGTGACGACCCGGTTGGAGGCGCGGTCCACCGCTCCCAGGTAGGTCCGGACCTCGTCGTTGGTGACGACCCGCTCCTGGCCCGCGCCGAGCGGGAAGCCGAGCACGGCCTCCGGGGCGGGCACGGTGCTCAGACGTGCCGTCGGGTCGGTGCTGCACCGGGAGGACTGTGCCGCGCTCGCGGCGGATGTGCCGCTGAGCAGGGGAATCGTGCCGAGCAGGAGGGTGATCGCGGCGGCGCTGGCCAGCCGCCTCGTGGGGACCGTCCAGGACGGACGCATCGATGGGGCCATGTCTCGTGTTTCCCTTCTCGGGAAAAGCCTCGCAGTGGCCGGAGCCTATGAACCGCCGGCACCCGGGTCAAGGTCGGATCGACTTCGGTGACTTCGTGGGATGCCGGCGGCAATGTTGGCTGGCAGGATGACGGTGTGCGGGCTTCTCGCCTGGAAGGAAGGAGGAGATGGTGCTGGCCTCTCAGGAGACGATCACGCTCTCGGTCTTCCCGGATCTTCCGTCCGCCGATGCTCGGCGCTCGCTCGCGTCCTGGCTGCGGTCCGAGGACCGGCTTCGCGAGAAGGTGACCGCGCCACCCGCCGACCCGTCCGACGACGTGTCGGCGGAGGTGACGGACAGCCTGCTGGTGGCCGTCGACAGCAGCGTCGTCGTGATGGTGCTGGTCCAGGCGGTTGCCGGCTGGCTGACCCACCGCCGCGACGACGTGACTGTGCGGCTCGCCGGTCCGGACGGATGGTCGGCCGAGTTGGACGTGCGTCGGGCTCGTGACATGGACGAGGTGACCGCGCTCATCGAAGCCGCGGTACGCGCGCAGGCGGCTCAGGAGGGTTAGCCTGCCCGCCGCCAACCGAATGATCGGTCGGCGACGGGCCGGAGAACTACGGCAGTCGGGGTACGCCTACCAGGTCGTCAGCCCCAGGCCGATCGTCTTGGTCAACGTGGCGTTGTCGTCGTCGCCGTCCAGCGACCAGATCATCGCGCCGGCCAGGCCGGCCCGCCGGATGTAGAGCGTCTTCTGCAGCACGACCGCCGGGTCGTCGTACGTCCAGAACGTCGTACCGTCGAACAGCCACGCGTGCCCGGAGCGCAGGTCGCGGTGCACGGTGTAGCCGTTGCCGGCCAGGGTCTTGAGCTGCTTGTAGTCCTCGTACCCGGCCTCGAAGGTGGCCGGCGCGGGCCCGGTGGCGGGTTTGAACAGGCCGTTGCCGCCGCCGGTGACGCCGGTCCAGCCCCGACCGTAGTACGGGATGCCGAGGACCAGTTTGTCGCGGGGCGCCCCGCGCGTGAGCCAGCCGTCGATGGCCACCTCGGCGGAGAAGTCCGGGTTGTCCGGAGCTCCGGCCGGCACCCGCAGCGCGGACTGCTGGTTGGTGACCGCGTCCCAGCCGCCGTGGAAGTCGTACCCCTGCACGGTGGCGAAGTCCAGGTACTTGAAGATCTTGCGGCCCTCGTAGCCGGCGTCCATGGTGGCGGGGTTGGCCGGCAGGAAGGCGGTCAGCGCGTAGTGTTCGCGGGTCGTGCGCCCGTACGCGTCGAGCTGCCGGCGGAACTCGGCGAGCAGCTTGGTGAAGTTCTCCCGGTCCTCCGGCCGGATGACGTTGCCCGGCTCACCCGCCCAGTTCGGCCACTCCCAGTCGAGGTCGATGCCGTCGAAGACGCCGGCGGCGGCTCCCGGCCCGCCCGCGGCGCCGTCCCCGCCCGGCAGGTTGCCCTTGAGGTAGAGGTCGATGCAGGAGGTGACGAACGCCTTGCGGGAGGCGTCGGTGCGGGCGGCGTTCGAGAAGTACGTCGACCAGCTCCAGCCACCCAGCGAGATCAGCACCTTCAGGTCGCGGTGCTTGGCCTTCAGTTTGGCCAGTTGGCCGAAGTTGCCGTTGAGCGCCTGACCCGGGGCGTCGGCGACGCCGTCGACGCTCTCCTCGGCCGGGACCGGCCGCTGGTAGTCGGCCCAGGCGTCGCCCTCGCCCGGCCCACCGTCGATATAGCAGCGTCCGTCCTCGCTGACGTTGCCGAAGGCGTAGTTGACGTGGGTGAGGCGGCTCGCGGCGCCGGACGTGTCGAGCTTCTTGACCGGGAAGGCCCGGCCGTAGATGCCCCACTGGGTGAAGTAGCCGACCCGGTGGTAGCCGGCCCGGCGATCCGGTATGTCGGCCGCGCTCGCGGCGCTCGGCGGGGCGGCGGTGACCAGCATGGTTGTCAGGGCGAGGACCGCGGTGAGGCGGCGGTGGCGGAATTGTCGCATCGGCACTCCCACGAGGAATGGAGCGGAATTAGTAAAGAGTCCTATCTGATTGATGAAGTTAAGCCGATCACCGTCGAGGGTCAAGAGCCGTCCGGCCACATGGGGGATGGCGGAGTCGTTACCCGGTGGTAACGATGTTGTGTCATGGACTCAGCCCTGACTCTGATCGGCCTGCCCATCGCCCTCGGCATCATCATGCTCGGCCTGGGTCTCGGACTGACCATTGCGGACTTCCGCCGGGTGGCCCAGCACCCGAGGGCTGCTGTCATCGCGCTGGTGTGCCAGGTGCTGGTGCTGCCGGCGCTCTGCTTCGGCCTGGTAGTCGCCTTCGACCTGGCGCCCGAACTGGCGGTCGGGATGATGCTGCTGGCGGCTTCCCCCGGCGGCACCACGGCCAACCTCTACAGCCACCTCTTCGGCGGGCACGTGGCCCTGAACATCACCCTGACCGCCATCAACTCGGTGCTCGCCGTGTTCACCCTGCCGATCCTGGTCAACCTGTCGGCGGCGTACTTCCTGCCCGACGGCAGGAGCATCGGCCTGCAGTTCGACAAGGTGCTGCAGGTCTTCGCCATCGTGCTCGTCCCGGTCGCGATCGGCATGCTGATCCGGGCGCGGATTCCGCACGTGGCCGAGCGGCTGAACCGTCCGGTGCGGATCCTGTCCGTCGTCGTGCTCGTCGCGGTCATCGCCGGCGCGGTGCTCGGCGAACGCGAGAACATCGCCGACTACTTCGTCTCGGTCGGCCTGGCAGTGCTCGCCTTCAACCTGCTGAGCCTCGCCATCGGGTACGGGGTGCCCCGGCTGGCCGGCGTCGACCGAAGTGCCGCGACCGCGGCCGGATTCGAGATCGGCATCCACAACAGCACCCTGGCCATCACGATCGCGCTCAGCCCGGCGCTGCTCGACAGCACCCAGATGGCGATCCCCGGTGCCGTCTACGGCATCGTCATGTTCTTCACCGCGGCGGCCTTCGGCTACCTGGTGACCCGCGTCGGCACCCGGTCCACTGCCACCGTTCAGCCCTGACCGTGGTGTCGCTGGCCCGGCCGCCGGTGCCGCCGGCCGGGCCGTGTTGGTCAGCCGACCTGGTTGTTGTCCTTGAGCGAGCCCCAGCCGTGCCAGCGGTCGATCTCGATCAGGGCGCTGACCCGAGCGCGC
This sequence comes from Micromonospora coriariae, assembly GCF_900091455.1. NCBI lineage: Bacteria > Bacillati > Actinomycetota > Actinomycetes > Micromonosporales > Micromonosporaceae > Micromonospora > Micromonospora coriariae. Next base: position 5,381,553 of record NZ_LT607412.1, read on the forward strand.
TCCCGCCGTGGGTACGCGTTCCCGGTGTAGTGCTCGGACAACCTGTCGATGTCCGCGAGGCCCTCATCCGGCCGCAGTTCGGCGACGTGCCCGATGATGCTGACGTGCGTGTACCAGCCGGCCTCATCCAGCACGGTCAGCGAGACCCGGGGGTCGTTCCGGACGTGCTCCAGCCGGCGGCGGCTCTCGTCCATGTTCACCAGAATCCGGCCGTCCTCCCACAGGTACCAGGTGGCCGCGGACACCGGCTGACCACCGTTGCGAAGCGTGGTCATGACGGCGGGGTTCGGCTTCTGGAGCATGGTGACCGCGGCCTCGGGAAGCGGTGGCTTGGACATGAAGTCTCCTCTTCGCGTCAGGGTTACCCCTGCACGTTACGCACGTGCCAGCCCGATCGCCGGGGGATGAGGATCGCGGCGGGGTAGCGGTCGCCCGACGGGTGCCGGCTGCAACATGATCGGCAAACTCAAATATTGCTCAACTTCTACACGCGCCCCGCCGCCGCGAGTTGCCACCGGCCTACGGTCAAGGTCACTTCGACCGGGACCCGCGACACCCCCTGTCGCACGACTTGGGAGCATCATGGCACCTACTCCGCCCACGGATGCTGAGCTGAACGTTCTGATCCGTGCCCGGCTCGCCGCCCTCGGCATCGACCTCGACCAACTTCCGCCAGGGACCAGCCCCGACCCGGAGACCGGCTCGCCCGGCCGGGACTCCGTGCTCGCCTCGCTGCGCTCCTTCATGCGGGGCACCGTGGCCACGCTCGCCGCGTACCAGTTGCCCGCTCCCGATGGCACCGAGCCGGACACCGCAAAGGCGCTGTCGCAGCAGCACGTGCCGGTCCTCTACCCCTCCAACAGCACTGAATGGCGGAAGGCATGACGTCCGAACCACTCGACCGTACGGTCGACCGCCGCGCGTTTCTGGCCCGCGCCGCCGCTCTGGCCACCGTCTCAGCCGTGGGCGTCAACGTCGGACTGCCCTCGGTTGCGCTGGCGAGCAGCGGCCTGTCCACCAACGCCAAGCCGGGAGCGGGGGGACGGCCGCTGGACCAGCCGAATGCCTACACCAAGCCCCGGCCGGAGGCGCTCGCCGATCCGTCCGAGCTCACCGTCGCGGAGGCAGCCTGGCTCATCCGCGCCGGCAAACTCACCCCCGAGCACCTGGTCGAGGCGTACCTGGATCGCATCTCCCGGTACGACGGCAGCTACCAGGCGTTCAACCAGGTGCTCGCCGATGCGGCCGTCGCGGCCGCGAGAGATGCCGGACGCAGGCCCCGACACGGTGCGCTGCACGGCATCCCACTGGCCATCAAGGACAATTACTACACGGAAGGCGTCCCCACCACCGCGAACTCGTTCCTGTTCAAGGACTTCGTGCCTCCGTACGACGCGACTGCGGTGGCCCGGTTGAAGGCAAGCGGCGCGATCGTGCTCGGCAAGACTCAGATGGGCCCGCTGGCGACCACCCGTGCCACCACGCCGGCTGGTGTGATCACCACGGTGAACGCCTGGACGCCGACCGACCGCGGCGTCGACCCGGGCGGGTCGTCCACCGGCACCGCCACCGCGGTTGCCGGCCGGATGGCCACCTCGGGCATCGGCACGCAGACCGGCGGCTCGATCACCGCCCCGTCCAACGCGCAGAACCTCACCGGCCTCAAGCCGACCATGGGTCGGGTCTCGGCGGCCGGCATCATTCCGCTCACGTACAGCCGCGACCATCCGGGCCCGTTGGCGCGCGATGCCAAGGACGCCGCGATCATGCTGACCGCGATGGCAGGCGAGGATCCCATGGACCCGCGCAGCCAGGGCCTGCCCCACGTACCCAACCTGATCGACGCGGCGAGCCCGGTCTATCAGGGACGCCGCGTCAAGCTGCGCTGGAAGACCCGGATCGGCGTGCTGCCGGGCTTCGCCAACGGCACCTCGCCCGGTGCGCTGGCCCGTACGGCGTACCTGGCACAGCTCGCCGCGATCCCGGGCGTCACCCTGGTGGACGTGCAGCTGCCCGCCGAGTGGAATCAGCTGACCGGCAGCACCTTCAACAACATCCGGTTGCCCGAGCGAGCCGAGCCGTTCATGCCGTACCTGCGCACAGACCTGCGCGGCTTCGGGGTGTCGGTGACCAGTTGGCTGCAAGGAGCGCTGATGGGTGGCAATGAGTTCATCACCGGTCAGCGGGCCAAGCTGCTGCTGATGGACCGGGTTCTCAACGACCTCTTCGACGGCTGCGACGTCGTGGTGCAGACCGACCCGGTGCCCTTCGACATCCTGGGCCTGCCGGAGATCGCCTTCCCGATCGGGTTCACCACCGCGGGGCGACCGGTCGGCACCATCCTGGGCGGCCTCCCGTACGCCGAGGACCGGCTGTTGTCGGTGGTGGCCGCCTACCAGGCGGTGACGGACTGGCATCTGCGGCGGCCGGCCGACCCGCCCACCGCCGCCGCGCGGGGCGCAGCTCCCGCCGAAGCGCTCCGCCTGACAGCCGAGGAGGTCGCCGAGCTCAGCCAGTGACGTGCGAAGGGCGGGCATTCAATGCCCGCCCTTCGTGGCCACGCCAACGCCAAGGACTGTCCATTGCATCCTTGGTGGAAATGTCATGCCTGAACAAAATTGGTCCTGGTCAGATCCGGCACAGTGGTGAGTCTCAAGATTTCCTCAACTGCCATCCTGAGCATTCCGGACCTCGATCGAAACCTGTTGAATCGAGCTATCCGATTGGCGCGGCCGCCCCTACCGGACCCTTTTCCGTCGTGTACGTACTGCGAAGGGGTATCAGGTGAAACGAAGACTGTCCCGGACAACGGTGTCGGTTGCTTGCGCGCTGGCTCTGGTCGGTACGCCGGTGTTGACGTCGGCGACCACCGCTACCGCCTCGAACCGCGTACCGAAGCCGGAGTCGGTGATCGGCTGGGCGCCGTGTGCCGACTACAAGCTCGCCACCTACGAGCAGATCGCCGAGTACTACCGGGCAATCGACAAGGCCAGCGACCGGATGAAGCTGGTCGAGATCGGCAAGACCAGCGAGGGACGGCCGCAGCTGATGGCGATCGTCTCCTCCGAGAAGAACCTCAAGGACGCGAACCTCAAGCGCTACCGGGAAACCTCGGTGCGGCTCTCTCAGGGCGACTCGCTGTCCGAGTCTCAGGCGCGTGACCTGGCGAAGAACGGCAAGGCCATCGCCTGGGTCGACTTCGGCATCCACTCCACCGAGGTGGCCGGCCACCAGACCGCCCCACAGTTCGCGTTCGACCTGGTGACCAGCGAGACGCCCGAGGCGCGAGCGATCCGGGACAACGTCATCACCCTGTTGGTGCCGAACGTGAACCCGGACGGCGGCACGAAGGTCGCCGAGTGGTACAAGAAGAACCTCGGTGGGCCCTACCAGGATGCCAGCTACCCCGAGCTGTACCAGAAGTACGCCGGGCACGACAACAACCGGGACTGGTACATGTTCAACCTGCAGGAGACGCAGAACGTCGGGCGTCAACTGTTCCACGAATGGATTCCGCAGGTCATGCACAACGTGCACCAGACCGCGGTCTTCCCCGCCCGGATCAGCATCCCGCCGTACGAGGACCCGCTGAACCCGAACATCAACCCCCAGGTGGTCCGGGGTGTCAACCTCGTCGGCGACGCGATGGGGCAGCGGCTGGATCGCGAGGGCAAGGTCGGCGCGCTGGCCCGCCAGTCGTACGACATCTGGTGGAACGGCGGCGCGCGGACCGCGCCGTACTACCACAACCAGATCGGCATCCTGACCGAGACCGCGCACGCCTCGGCGACCCCCAGGGTGTACGACCCGGCGACCTTCCCGAAGACCTTCGCGGACGGCACCTCGACGAGCGAACCGTCGGTCTTCTACCCCAGCCCCTGGAAGGGCGGCGAGTGGCACCTGTCGCAGAGCTGCGACTACATCAAGTCGGCCTCCTGGGCGATGCTGCGGGTGGCCAGCGACGACCGCGAGGGCCTGCTCTACGGCGTGGCGCAGATGGCCCGCGACGGTGCCCGCAATGGTGCCGGCACCACCTACGTGATCCCCGCGGATCAGGCGGACTTCCCGACCGCCACCAAGCTGGTGGACAAGCTGCGCTGGAACAACATCCAGGTCGAGCGTGCGGTGAACTCCTTCACCGTCGGCAAGCGCACATACCCCGCCGGGAGCTACCTCGTGCGGGAGGCCCAGCCGTACCGGGCAGCCGTGTTGGACCTGCTGAACCCGCAGGTCTATCCGGACCGCCGGCTCTACCCGGGTGGCCCGCTGGAGCCGCCGTACGACATCACCGGCTACACCCTGTCGTTCCAGATGGGTGTCGCCGTCGACAAGCTCGGCCAGCCGGTGCAGGCCAGCACTGTCCGGGTCGACTCGCCGAAGGTGCCGGCGGGTGTGGTGGCCGGCGCGCCGAAGTACGCGTACGCCCTCGACCCCCGGGTCAACGACAGCTCCGCCGCCGTGAACTCCCTGCTTGCGGCGGGGGACAAGGTCTTCCGCAGCAGCGCTGAGGTGACCACTCGCAGTGGCAAGCTGCCGGCTGGCACGTTCCTGGTGACGCCCCGTCCGGGCACCGAGGCTCGGGTGACGGCGCTCGCCGCCCAGTACGGTCTCAGCATCGCCGCGGTGGACGCGAAGCCGGCCAAGGTGCGGGAGCTCGTCGCGCCTCGGATCGGACTGTACGACGGCTTCAACAACTACGACGAGGGCTGGACCCGGCTGGCCCTGGACCAGTTCGGCTTCGGTTACCAGAAGCTGACGAACGCGTCGGTCCGGGCCGGCGATCTGCGGGCGAAGTTCGACACGATCGTGCTGCCCGACGCCACGTACAACTCGATGCGCAACGGCCGGGCGGCTGGCTCGCTGCCGCCGGAGTACACCGGCGGGATGACCGACGCTGGCGTGGCCAACCTGAAGGCGTTCGTCGAGGCGGGCGGCACGGTGGTCACCCTCAACAAGGCCGCACAGTTGCCGATCAAGGCGTTCGACGTGCCGGTCAAGGACGTCACCGAGGGGGTGCCGGACACCAGCTACAACATTCCGGGCTCGGTGCTGAACCTCAACGTCGACGCCAGTGACCCGGTCGCCGCCGGGTTCGGATCGACCGCGTCGGCGTTCGTCGCCGACGGGCCGGCGTTCGAGGTCGAGGACGGCGCGCAGGGTGTCACGGTGGCGGCCACCTGGCCGAAGACCAATCTGCTGAAGAGCGGCTTCCTCCTCGGTGAGGACGTTATCGGTGGCAAGGCGGCAGTGGTGACGGCGAAGGTGGGCGACGGGCAGGTGGTGATGATCGGCTTCAAGCCGCAGCACCGGGCTCAGTCGCACGGTACGTACCGGCTGCTGTTCAACGCGATGTACCTGGGAGGTCAGCGCTGACCTGACGCCAGTCGTGGTGGCCGAGCGCGCTCTGCGCTCGGCCACCACGCTCGTATGGTGAATGCGTGATGGCGGTCGCGCTGTGCGTGCGGCCTCGGTTCACGGGCTGGGCGTGGTCGAGGGCGTCGCCGCGCCGATCAGTCCGCCGAAGAAGACCATCATCGTGAGGATGACCATGGGGGCGACGAAGACGTACCCGAGGACCAGGCCGGCGATCGCCATGCCGCGCCCGGACTTCGAGTCGTTGCGGGTGTCGTGCAGGCCGACGTGGCCGAGGATGACGGCGAGCAGGCACGGCACCCCGAACAGGCACCACCCGCCGACCACGCCGAGGATCCCCAACACCAGCGACGCCACGGCAACGCCGGAGGTGGGTGGGCCGTGCACGACGATGTGCGTCGGCGGGTAACCGATCGGCGGGTACGGGCCGGGGCTGGCCGGCGGGGCCGATGCCGGCAACGCGGGCCGGTGCGGGTCATAGCCGGGCTGATAGCTCATGGTCACTCCTGTTTGGGCCGGTAGGTCCGGTCATCGCTGGTCGAGTCGGGCGAGCAGCGCGTTCACCTCGGTGTGCAGCCGGCGCAGCTCCGCGGCCGTCGGCGCCAGCTCGTAGCAGTGGTGGTGCGCGGCGGTCGAGAGCGTGGCCCACGCGTACGCCACCCGCCGGGCGGTTTCCGTGCCCGGCCCGAGCCGTCCGCGCAGCATCAGCTGCTTGGCTCGGCCCTGCCGGCAGGCCGCGACGGTCGGCTTGACCCGCCGCCAGTAGGCGTCGATGCCGCCTTCCAGGGCGAGCCGGATCAGGCAGGCGCAGGCCCGAGGCCACCAGCCGCCGGGAACGGCGACGGCCCCCAGCAGGCCGGAGCCGCGCAGCAACTGGTCGGCCGCCGCCAGGCAGCGCTGCGGCGTCGGCGCGGTCACCGCAGCGCCTCGGCCAGGAAGCGGGCGTCCGCGACCAGGCCCGGCAGGTCCGCCAGGTACGCGCCGTGCACGCCTTCCCGGCACGCCTGGTATGCGTCCACCGCTCGCCGTCCGTGCCGACGGCTCAACTGGCCGAGGACGTCACCGCCCCGATCTGCGTCGTCGAACAGCGCCAACGCGACGATGGTGGTCAGCCGCCGCGACGCGGCCTCGATGGCCGACTCGATGTCGGCGTGTGGCACACCCCGGGCGACCCGTACCCGCCAGACCACCCGGTGGCAGGCCGCCTCCACTGCCGAACGGCACAGCTCCGCCACCACCGGCCCGCGCACCTCGGCGGGGATGTCCCCGTTGCGAGACAGCGCGTTCGCGTCGTCCAGGTAGCGGCTCACCGGATCCGAGCCGGGCCGCAGCGTCACCACCGACCGCTCCGCCCGGTGCACCTCCACGATGCGGGCATCACCGAGGCCGAGCCGGGTGACCGCGTCGGGCAGGCGGGTGTCGTGGGTGAAGACCACCACCTGCCGCTGCTCGGCCAGCTCGGCGAGCACCCGCGCGAGGCCGTCCACCTTCGACGGGTCCATGCTCTGCACCGGGTCGTCGACCACGATGAACCGGAACGGGCTCTCCGGGGCGCAGCTGCGCGGCAGGAAGGTGGCCAGCCCGAGCGCCTGCATCTCACCCTGGCTCATCACGCCCAGCGCGGTGCCGTTGTCGGCGCCGTCGACACTGACCGGAAAGACCACCCGACGCCGGGTGTTCGCGCCTTCGAGCGTCATCGCTCCCAGCTCGACGTTGCTCTCCTGCCGCAGCTGCGCCCAGATCCGCTGGGAGTGTCCGGCGAACGGCGCGACCCGCTCGTTGCGGATCTCCGTACCGGCGTCCTTCAGCCAGCCGCGCGCGGCCTTCAACCGGGCCAGGGTGGCCTCCCGCGCCGGCAACCCGCCGGCGGCGGCCACCCACTCGCGGACCTCGGCCGCGGCCGCCCGCCAGCCGGTGTCGCGCTGCCGCAGAAACGCCTCGGCGTACGCGCGGGCCGCGTCCGCCGCCGCCACCACCGCCGGGTACCGCGCGGCCAGGTGGTCGGCCAGGTCGGCCGGCTTCCCGGGTACGCGCCGTAGCGCGGCCACGGCCTCGCGCAGCGCGCCGACCGGCGCCTCCGACCCGTCACCGTCGGGCACCGCGAGGTCATCGATCAGGTGGTGCGTCTGCCGCAGCAGAGTCGTGAGCCGGGTCGTCGCCGTCTGGGCGGCGACACTGCGCTGCCGGAGGTCGGTCAGCGACTGCGCGGCGGCGGTACGCCACCCGCCGTCGAGGGTGCCGGTGGCGCAGACCGGGCACGACCCGTCGCCCTGGTCCTCGTGATGTTCGAGGGCGAGGCGGAGCAGTTCGGCGCTGCGCAGCGCGGCCCGGGACCGGCCGCCGTCGTACCGCAGGGCCTCGACCGCCGCCTCCCGCAGCTGACCCGCCAGCCGGGTCACCTCGTCGACCGGCGGCGGGGCGAGAGCGGCGAGTTTCCGGCAGAGCAGCACCGCCCCGTCGGTGGTCGGCTCGTCCGGCTCGTCGAGGATCGCCGTCACCGCCGCGAGGTCGACCGCTCCCCGGCCGCGCAGCAGCGCGGCGGTTCGCCGGGCCCGGTCGTCGGTGATCCCGGACAGCGCGTCGGCCAGGGCGGAACGCTGTGCGCGTACCTCCTTGATGGTGGTGTCGTGCGGCCGGGCGGCGCGCAGCAGACGCTGGTCGGCGTCGGTGAGCGCGTCCAGGCCGAGGATCGCGAACAGCGCGTCGAAGAGCTGGCTCTGCGTGCCGGCGGCGAGCTTGCCCAGCTCGGCGGCGGTGAGGAACGGCCGGTACAGCTCCAGCGGGCGGGCCAGACCCAACTCGGTGAGGCCGGTGTGCCGGCCCCGGGCGCTGGTGACGCTCACCTCGGCGTCGGCCAGTTCGGCCCCGACCGGCCAGGCGCGGTGCACCCGGGTCGGCGTGGCCACCCCGTCAACCCGCAGCTCCACGCCGATCCAGCACGGATCCGGGTTGTGCAGGTTTCGCCACCCCGTACGCCAGACGCTCGTCTTGTCGGCCCACCGGGCGCTGTCGCCGGTGAGGGCGAGTTCGACGGCCTCGGCGAAGCTGGACTTGCCGGAACCGTTGCGGCCGACGACCAGGGTGAGGCCCGGACCGGGGTCGATCCGGAGGGTCCGTTCCGGGCCGACGCCCCGGAAGCCCGCGACCGTCACCGACTTCAGCCAGATCCGGTCCGCCGGACCGTCGCCGGTGGGGGAGCGGGGGTCGAGTCGGGTAGGAGTGCCGGCGAGGGCGGCGGTCAGGTCTTCCTCGCTGGTCAGCGCGGCGAGGACCAGCTCGGCTGTCTGGGTCGGTACGTCGTCAGCGGCGGCGAGTCGGTCGAAGATGATCTCGATCAGGGGCGTGGTGGGTTGGGGAGGCTCGGTCATGGTCGTCTCCAGGCGTGTGGTGTCCGCGGGCCGACGACTCGCCGGCCCGCCCGGGTGAGCGGTGGAAGTGGGGAGGCCGCTGGCGGCCCGGCTGGGGTGAGCAGCGGAGTCGGGAGTCGGTCGTGGCCGTCGGACGCTGTAGAGCTGATGTCGCAAACGAATCAGTGGTTCAACGCCGGCCGCTCCGGGCACCCCGCGGAGCGGTCAGAGCGTGGCGTTGGCGTGCCAGTCGCGCAGGAACGCGTCGACCAGGGCGTGCGCCCGAGGACGCAGGTCGAAGGACTCCTTCTGCCGCCGGCGGGCCATGTGCGACAGGCCGTCGGCGGCCTCGTTGAGGGCGTGGCCGCTGTGCCCCTTGACGTGCGCGAACGTCAGGTCCGGGCGGCGGGCCACCTGCTCGGCGAGCCGGACCAGGGTGGGCTGGTCCGACCAGCGGCGCTCCCGCAGGCTGTAGCCGGCGGGCATCGCGCCGGTCTCGCCGGCCTGCCAGCGGTGCAGGTAGCGCAGAGCTGTCAGGTTGTCCAGCAGGACCGTCATGCCCACCGGCGCCTCGTCGTACCCGGTCAGCAGGTAGTCGACCGCGCGCAGCTCGTTGATCAGCACCCGGGAGACGCCGGTCGGGTCAAGCTGGCCGGTACCCCGACCGAGCAGGCCGTAGTGGCCATCGCTGACGACGTACCCGAGGCCGCCGACGCGGCCCTTCCAGCTGGCGTCGGTCGCGGCGACCAGCGGCGCGGACGTCGTAGCCCAGCGGACCACCCGACCGCGACCGCGCTGCGGGTCGTCGCCGGACCAGCGGTGGATGCCGTGGTCGCCGGCCAGCCGCTCGGCGGTGTCGAGCAGCTCGCCGGCGGAGGTCAGCTCGTCGTAGTGGGCGGCGGTGAGGGCCAAGCGAACGGCGTCGCCGATGCACTGGCAGTCGTCGCAGCCGGTGGGACGGGTGAAGGCGCGCAGGGTGAGGGCGCGGTCGTGCAGCGGCGGGGGGAGCAGGGCCAGGGTGCGGAGGAACTCATCCGGACGCACGACGCCTCCTGACGTCTCGGGGGGATTCAGAGGACCTTGATGGAGGCGACCTGGAGTAGCGGAACCGTGGTCTCGCCGCCGATCTGGGTGTCGTAGCTGAACGAACCGAGCACCGTGACGTTCGCGCGGAAGATGTCGTCCTCGACAAGGTTGTCGAGGTCCGACTCGGAGCCGCTGAGCATGGTGTTGGTCTCGTAGTCGTACTCGTCCGGCATCTTGCGGTGGGCGACATCGGCGCGGAACGTGTCGGTGCCGGTGGCGGCGTCGAACTGGGTGACCCGGCCGTAGACGACGTAGGTCTTGCCGAGGTACGCGTCCGGGTTCTTGGCGATGAGCTTCCACTGCCGTGCGCTCAACATCTTGTACGACGGCGGCTTCGGCTTGGGCGGCGGGACCGTCTTCGTCGGGCTGGGGCTGGCGCTGGTAGGGGCCGCGCTGGTCGGGGCGGCAGTGGTGGGAGCGGCCGTCGTGGGCGACACGTTGGTGGGACTGATCGCAGGCGAGCTGCTGGCACCGGCGGTCGCTTCCGGTTCGTCGCTGGCGACCAGGCCGATGACAGCGCCGCCGCAGCAGAGGGCGATGGCCAGGGCGATGCCACCGACAGCCCACGCCCGCACGTGGGACCGCTTCTCGCTGATGGCAGAGCCGAGCTCGCCGACGAGCGTGGTGTCGGCAGTCGTGGCGAACGGTGGACCGACGACCGGCGGCACCGGAGGCGGCGGCAGTTCGGTCGGCTGGTCGGGCGGGTTCGGGGTGGTTGGATCAGTCATGACGGGGCTCCTCGTGTGAACAGGTGGGCTGTGAACAGCCGGGGCGGATCGTTCAGACCCGCCCCGGTGCTGCGGGGGATTGGTCAGCCGAGGGAGACGTCGACGCCACCGGAGAACGGCGAGTCGTGCAGCTCGAGCTTGGCGAGCTTGACGTTCTTCGGGATGTCGAAGACGACGACGCCACTGACCTGGTTGCCGGGGTTGACGTCGTTGAGGAACGTCTCGGCGTTCTTGTTGGCGTAGATGGCGGCGCCGCCGTCGGCGGAGTACTCGGTGCCGTCGGCCGCGTACGCCTTCTGGCTGCTGCCGTCGAACATCTGCGCTTCCTTGCCGATGTTCTTCACGTTGACCGTGACCAGGCAGAACTGGCCCTGCGCCTTCTGGCCGAGCATGTCGCTGCCGACCTTGGCGACGCCGCACTTGGCGGACTTCACCGTGAACTCGAACTTGCCGTCGCGGGCCGCCTCGCCCACCTTCGCGGTCTTCGCCGGGGCGTCCTCGCCCTTGCCGCTGCCGCCCGAGCCGGTGGACTCGTCGGCGGCGCCGGAGCCGCAGCCCAGGGCGATGAGGCCGGTGGCGAGCAGGGCGAGAGTGGTGGTCTTGCGCATCGTTGTCCTCCTGATGTGAACGTTGCGGCGTCAATAAGAGCATCGTCCGAGAGCGGTGTCAACAGACAATTTCGTGCTTGACAGATGTGCGAGACTTTCGACGTGCAGGAGAACCCGACCATCACGGCAGCGGAAATCGCCCGGCTCGCCGGCGTCGGTCGCGCCGCGGTCAGCAACTGGCGCAAACGGCACGCCGACTTTCCCGCCCCGGTGGGCGGGACGACGGCGAGCCCCGAGTTCGACCTGATCCAGGTCGAGCAGTGGCTACGCACCCAGGGCAAGCTCCCCGAGCTCGCCACCGCTGACCGGCTCTGGCGACACCTCGCCGCGGCCAGCGACTCCCCGGCCGCCGGGCTCGCGGCCGTCGGCGCGCTGCTGTTGGCCCGCCAGCGCGGCTCCCGACGCGGCCACCCCGACGCCCAGCTCGCGCCGCTGCTGCCCGACGTCGACGCGCTCGCCGACGAGCTGAGCCCGCAGGGCGCGTTCGACGAGCTGTGGCAGCGCTTCTCCGCACCCGGGCCCGGCCGCCCCTTCGCCACCCCTGACGACCTCGCCGACCTGATGATCGGGCTCGCCGGCGTCGGCGGCGGCTCAGTGCTCGACCCGGCCGCCGGCTCCGGCGCCATCCTGCGCGCGGCCGTCCGCGCCGGCAGCACCTCGGTGTACGGGCAGGAACTCGACGAGGACCTGGCCCGGCTCGCCGGCCTGTGGCTCGCACTGCACGACGTACCCGGAGAGGTTTGCCCCGGTGACTCACTGCGCGCCGACGCCTTCGCCGGCCGCGCCGTCGACGCCGTCGTCTGCCACCCACCGTTCGGCGCCACCAACTGGGGCGACGAGGAACTCGGCCACGACCCCCGCTGGATCGTCGGCACCACACCCCGCACCGAACCGGAGCTGGCCTGGGCGCAGCACGCCCTGGCGCACCTGCGCGTGGGTGGGCACGCCGTGCTGCTGATGCCGCCCACGGTGGCCAGCCGGCGCGCCGGCAAACGGATCCGCGGTGAACTGCTGCGCCGAGGCCACCTGCGCGCCGTCATCGCGCTCCCGCCGGGCGTGGCGGCGCCGCACGGCGTACCGCTGCACCTGTGGGTGCTGCGGCGGGCCGCGGCCGACGCGCCGCCACCGGCGCGGGCGCTGCTGATCGACGCCGCCGGCGGCGACCTGGCGGACACCGCGCCGCGTGTGCTGGCCGCGTGGCGGGCCTTCGCGGCCGCCCCGGACGCCGACGTCGAAGAAGCCGGCTTCGCCCGCGCGGTCCCGGTCATCGAGCTTCTCGACGAGGAGGTCGACCTCACCCCCGCGCGCCGGCAACCGGCCGTCGGGGGCGAGGCTTCAGGAGAGCATCTGGTACGCACCAGAGAACGATTGGCCGCCATCGTCGGCGAGCTGCCGGCGCTGCTGCCGCAGGTCACACCCGCCCCCGACGGGCCAGACGGACTCTTCCTCACGGTGGGGGAGTTGGCAAAGACGGGGGCGCTTCAACTGATCGGCCCGGTCCGCGCCGGCACGTCCACACCCGCATCCGGTGGGCCTCCGGTGCTTACTGTGCCGGACGTGCTCGCCGGGGTGGAGGCGTCCGGGCGGGTCGACGACCGGTTCGGGCAGGAGATCTTCCTCGCTGTGGGGGACGTGGTGGTGCCGATGATCGCGCGGCAGCTCATTCCGCGGGTGGTCACCGCCGACGGGGCGCTTTTGGGGCGCAACCTCTACCTGCTGCGGCCCAACCCGGCGGCGCTGGACCCGTGGTTCCTGGCCGGGCAGTTGCGCACGTCGGCCAACGAAAAGCAGGCGTCGAGTCTCTCGGGAACCATGCGGTTCGACATTCGACGGGCGCAGGTGCGGCGGCTATCGCTCGACGAGCAACGGGCGCACGGGGACGCCTTCCGGCGCCTCGACGCCTTCGAGTCAGCGATCCGACAGGCCGCTTCGCTGGGAGCGGAGCTGGCCCAACTCACGGCCGACGGCCTGGCGCGCGGGTCGATACGACCGGACAGCCCGCGGTGAGGTCAGACTGGTCAGCAACCGCAGGAACCGCCATTCGGCCGGTACCTCGTTGAATGTTCAACGTTGTACGGTCATGCGTCCGTCAGGCGCGGGTCCCGACAGTGCGGATCAGCGGTTCGGACGGGTGTCATCGTGAGGGGGACGAATGACGCTGGGCAGAATCGGCGGCTACGAGTTGGTCCGGCCGCTGGGCTCAGGTGGTATGGGCGACGTGTTCTTCGCGGTGTCGCCGACAGCTGAGCGGGTGGCCGTCAAGGTGATCAAGCAGCACCTGATCGAGGCGCCGACGGTGCGCGAGCGGTTCGCCGCCGAGGTCGACAGCCTCAAGCTGGTCTTCGGCTCCCGGGTAGCCCGCTTGGAGGGTGCCGACCCGTACGCGAACCCGGCCTGGCTGGCGGTGGAGTACGTTCCCGGGGCCACGTTGCGCCAGCACGTCGACGCCCGGGGGCCGCTTCCGCTGCCACTGGCGGCGATGGCGGGCGCGATGCTCGCCGAAGGCCTCGCCAAGGTGCACCAGGTCAAGCTGCTGCACCGCGACCTCAAGCCGCAGAACATCATCCTCGGCCCCGACGGTCCCAAGCTGATCGATTTCGGCCTGGCGGTGCTGATCGAGCGGGACGACTACCTGACCGAGCCGGGCGCCCTGGTCGGCACTCCCGCCTACATGTCGCCTGAGCAGGTCAAGGGTGAGCGGGACCTTACGCCGGCGGTCGACGTCTATGCCCTCGCCGCGACGCTGGTCTTCGCCCTGACCGGGCGTGGGCTCTACCCGCCGACGAACTCCTGGAATCTGCTGCTGCGCATCAGCGAGCCGAGCGACCTTCCTGACCTGTCCGGGGTGCCGGCGGAGCTGGTGCAGTTGCTCGGCGCGATGCTCGCCTTTGATCCCACGGCGCGACCCGGTCTGACCGACGTTCGCGCCCGGTTGCTCGCGGTCGCCACTTCCGCCGGCGGCAAAAGCGTCCACGTCCTGCGCCAGGAAGTCGCCGACCTCACCTACGACGGTGCCACGGAGCTGCTGGTCCCTCCGGACCTGGATGATCCGCGACAGGACCCGGAGGGCACGCCGGTCATCGAGGCGGACACCGTACCGGTGCCGAAGACGACACCCACGAAAGTCGACGCCAAGCGGCCCAACGCGCCAGCCGATGTGACGTGGCTCGTCGACAAGATGCGCCGCCAGTACGCCCGCCGCTCGACCCTGTAGGAAGGCACCACCGATGACCACCACCCAGGCCGCGACCTTCGCCCCGGGCTCCCGCATCGTCGTCCGCGACGAGGAGTGGCTGATCCGCAGCGTCAAGACCGGCACCGCGGACGGCACGATGGTGAAGGCGGTCGGCGTCTCCGAGTTCGTGCAGGACGTCGAGGCGACCTTCTTCACCAAGCTTGAGGACATCACGCCCCTGGTACCCGAGGAGACGGACCTCATCCAGGACACCTCGTCGCGGTTCCGGCAGAGCCGCCTCTTCCTGGAGGCCGTGCTGCGGCGTACTCCGCTGCCGCGTACGGAGCGCGGGTTGGCCCTCGCCGACCGCTTCCTGCTCGACCCGCTGACCTACCAGCAGCGTCCCGTCGAGCTGGCCCTGTCCGGGTTGCGGCCGCGGATCCTGCTCGCCGATGTCGTCGGCCTGGGCAAGACCCTGGAGATCGGGCTGATCCTCGCCGAGCTGATCCGCCGGGGCCGAGGGGAGCGCATCCTGGTGGTCTCTCCCCAGCAGGTCCTCGAACAGTTCCAGCGGGAGCTCTGGACCCGGTTCGCGATCCCGCTGGTCCGGCTCGACTCGACCGGCATCCAGCGCATCCAGCAGGAGATCCCCGCAGGGCGTAACCCGTTCACCTACTTCAAACGGGCCATCATCTCGGTCGACACCCTCAAGGACGCCGGCCAGTTCGGCCATCACCTCGACGCCACCACCTGGGACGCGGTCGTCATCGACGAGTCGCACAATCTCATCAACAAGGGCACCCAGCGCAACGAGCTGGCCCGGCGCCTGGCCGCGAAGACCGACGCGCTGCTGTTGGCCAGCGCCACCCCGCACAACGGCGACAAGGAGTCGTTCGCGCAGCTGATCTCGCTGCTCGACCCGGCGGCGATCGCTAACGAGAAGGACTACCAGGCCAGCGACATCGCGCACCTCTACCTGCGCCGCACGAAGATCAGCCCAGAGGTACGCGACCAGATCGGCGACCGCTGGGCCGACCGCGGCCCGTCCGAGGCCTTGCACTGCACAGCGACGCCCATCGAGGAGCAGATCTTCGACGAACTGACCGATGTGTGGCTGGCCGGCAAGTGGACCGATGAGCCAATCACCGGGCAGCACAGGCTGTTCCCGTACACCTTGTTGAAGTCGTTTCTGTCCTCGCACCGTGCGTTGCACGAGACGGTGACCAACCGGCGCAAGAAGGCCACCGGCACCGAGCGGGCGGCTCTGGACCGGCTCGCGGAGCTGACCTCCGCTATGACCGACAGCGACTCCAGCAAGCTCAAGGGCCTGGTCGACGAGCTGAGGAAGATCGGCGTCGGCAAGAACAGCAGCACCCGGGCCGTGGTCTTCTCCGAGCGGGTGCCGACCATCAAGTGGCTCGCCGAGGTGGTCCCCGGGCTGCTCGGCCTCAAGCCGAACGCGATCCGGGTGCTGCACGGCGGGGTGGCCGACAAGGACGAGCAGACGATCCTGCAGGAGTTCGAGCTGGCCGGCAGTGACGTCCGGTTGCTCTTCACCGGCGACGTCGCCTCCGAGGGTGTGAACCTGCACCAGCAGTGCCACCACCTGATCCACTACGACATCCCGTGGAGCCTGATCCGCATCGAGCAGCGCAACGGCCGCATCGACCGGTACGGGCAGAAGCACCAGCCGCAGTTCCGCGCGCTGATCCTCACCTCGGACCGCGACGACGCGAAGGACGACCGGACGGTCGCCGAGAAGCTCCTCAACCGTGAGGAGACCGCGCACCGCAGCCTCGGCAGCGTCGAGGCCGTGACCGGTCAGTTCGACGCGAAAGCTGAGGAGGACCGGCTGGTCCGCGACCTGCTCGCCGGCAAGTCGGTGGACGAGTCGTACGAGGCCGCCCACGCCGAGGTCGACGTGATGGCTGGCCTCTTCGGGGAGGTCGGCACCGCACCGGTCACAGCGGATATCCCGCGCGCTCAGGTGCCCAAACTCTTCGACTCCACCCAGGATTTCGTCGACGCCGCCCTGTACGAGATCTACGAGGACCGCCCCGAGGACCACATCGACCTACGCCGCGAGGACGAGTTGCTGACCTTCCTCGCCCCCGACGACCTGGTGCACCGGCTCACCGACCTGCCCCGCACCTACCTGCGGGCACACCGGGAGGGCGAGGACCTGCGACTCAAGGTCACCTTCGACCGTCCGCTCGCCCAGCGCAAACTCGACCAGGCCCGGCAGAGCAAGACCCCGATGTGGCCGGACATCGCCTTCCTCAGCGACGTGCACCCGATGGTCGACTGGCTGGTCGACAAGGTCCTGATCCGGCTGGGCCGCCAGCAGGCCCCAGTGCTCACCGCCGACGTGACCGCGCCGACGTTCCTGATCCAGGGCGTCTACGCCAACCGCCTCGGCCAACCCACCGTGGTCCAGTGGATGGCCGTCTCCGACCTCCCCGAGTCGCCAACCATCCGGGCCATGGACGAGGTGCTGCGAGAGGCCAACGTCGGCCCGACGATGGTCAACCGCGCGGAGGCCATCGCCATCGACCCACTGAAGGAGCTGCTGCCGGAGGCCGTCCAAGTGGCCCGGCAGTACCTGGAGGGCAAGCGCGACGAGTGGGCCGAGGCGAACGCCGAGCCGCTGCGGAAGCACCGGGAGCAGCTGAGGACCTTCCAGCAGGCCAGCATCCTCGATGAGCTGCCCGCCGCGCATCGGGAGAAGCGCCGCCAACGCGTCGATGCCACCGTCCAGGAGCAGCACGACCTGCTCGACCGCTTGGAAACCGCTGGCGACCCGCTGCTGCGGGTGCTCGCCGTCCTCGTACCGCCGCAGGAGAGTGCCGCATGAGCTTTGAGTCGCTGACCAACCGTGGCGAGTACCTCTCCGCGCACTACCTCGCCGAGATCCTGCCCACCACCCTCAAGGGCGGCCTGCTCAAGCAGTGGGCCGAGGACGAGAAGTCCGGCCGGATCACGCCACGCGCCGGGCTGCGCGGCATGCGCCGGACCTACTTCGACGCCAAGACCGAGCTGACCGACGTCGACTTCTTCGACCCGGAGCGACTGCGCAAGCAGCACCAGGACGTGCTGCGGGCGCTCGGCTTCGACCCGCAGCCGCAGACCATCACCGTCGAGCGCAACTCCCAGGAGTACGAGGTCAGCGTCGCCCACGCCGAGCTGACCACCGCGCACGGCATCGTCGCGCTGGACTGCGGTTGGGCGGTCGACACCGAGGCAGCACAGGACCCGGACGACGCCGGCCGCCTGCTCGACCCGCTCACCCTGTTGAGCACCGAGACCATCGAGACGGGCGCCAAGCTCGCCTCCCTGCTCTTCGCCGCCGACAGCCCGAAGCCCCGCTACGTGCTGATCCTCAGCGGCGGCGTGATCACCCTCGCCGACCGCACCGTCTGGGGCGAGGGCCGCTACCTGGCCGTCAGCCTCGACACCGCGTACGCCCGCAACGACGACAAGGAACTCGAGGTCGTCGCCGCGCTCTTCGGCGCCGACTCGCTGCGCCCACCCGCTGAGGGCGGCACCGAACCCCTCGCCGACCTGGTCGCCGGCTCCCGCCAACACGCCGTCGGTGTCTCCAGCGAACTCCGCGAAGGTCTGAAGGTCTCCGTCGAACTCATCGCCAATGAGGTCCTCGACCAGATCCGGCGGGCCGGCTACCACCCGCAGCAGGTGATGGACCTCGACGAGCTGGCCAAGGAGTTGGGCCGGGAGTCGCTGCGCTACCTCTACCGCATCCTGTTCCTGCTCTACGCCGAGGCCCGCCCCGAACTGGGTGTGCTGCCGGTCAACGACCCCCAGTACGTCGAGGGCTACAGCCTCGCCCGCCTCGGCGACCTCGTCTCCCGCCGCCTCGCCCCCTCCGCCGAGGACGGCACCCACCTGTACGAGTCACTCGACCTGCTCTTCCGCATGGTCAACGAGGGACACCGGCCGCGCGGCGGCGCTGACGTCGAGGACAAGGCCAGCGAGGGGGAGGGGCTGCGCTTCGAGCCGATGCGCTCGGACCTGTTCCTGCCGGAGAAGACCAAGCTCATCGGCCGGCTCATCGCCGAGCCGGGCAGCGACCCCGACGACGAGGACGCCCCGAAGATCGACACGCGGCTGCGCAACAAGGTCCTCTACGAGGTGCTGCGCCGACTGATGCTCACCAAGGGCGGCAAGAAGCGCCGCGGCGGCTTCATCTCGTACGCCCAGCTCGGCATCAACCAGCTCGGCGCGGTCTACGAGGGCCTGATGTCGTACACCGGGTTCGTCGCCACCGAGCAGCTCTACGAGGTCGCCAAGAACGGCGACCCGAAGGACGGCTCGTGGATGATCCCGGCCTCCAAGGTCGACGAGTACGACGATGGTGTCTTCGTCTATAAGGAGGACGCGTACACCGGAGTCCGCAGCCGGGTCAGCTACCAGCCCGGCCAGTTCGTCTACCGGCTCGCCGGCCGCGACCGGCAGACCAGCGCCTCCTACTACACCCCGCAGTCGCTCACCGAGGTCACCGTCCAACTCGCCCTCAAGTACCGGCTCGACCAGGACGACACGATCACCCCGGCCCGTGAGCTGCTGGACTGGACGATCTGCGAACCGGCGCTCGGCTCTGGCGCGTTCCTCAACGAGGCGATCAACCAGGTCGCCGCCGAATACCTGCGCCGCCGCCAGAAGGAACTGGACGTCACCCTCGACCCGGAGGACTACCACCTCGAACTCCAACGGGTGAAGGCGTACATCGCCCTGCACAACAGCTACGGCGTCGACCTCAACCGCACCGCCGTCGAGCTGGCCGAGGTGTCGCTCTGGCTCAACGTCATGCACGCCGGCCTCCAGGCCCCCTGGTTCGGCCTGCACCTGCAACGCGGCAACTCCCTCATCGGCGCCGGCCGCAAGACCTACGGCCCGAAGCAACTCGCCGACAAGTCGTGGCTCACCACCGCGCCGAAGGAACAGCCCTTCCGGGACGGGCCAATCGACGACGGCACCATCCACCACTTCCTGCTCCCCGCCGACGGGTGGGGCGCGGTCGCGGGGGAGAAGGAGGCCCGAGAGCTGGCGCCGGCCGAGACCGCCAGACTAAAAGCGTGGCGTACGGCGATGAGGCGGACGCCGTCCGCCAAGGGGAAGAACTCCCAGGTCCAGCGCTTGCAGGCCCTCGCTCGGCGGGTCGAGTTCCTGTGGGGGCTGGTGCAGCAGCGGCTCGACATCTCCGAGCGGGAGATCCGCCGCGACATTGCGGTGTGGGGTGCTGACGACCTGCCGCCGGTCACGGAAGCCGTGCCTCGGGAGGAGATTCTTGCCGACCTGACCGCGCCTGGCACGCCGTACTGGCGGCTCAAGACGCTGATGGACGTCTGGTGCGCGCTGTGGTTCTGGCCGCTGGATAAGGTCGGGCTGCTGGATGGCTCGGATCCGGCCTACCCAGCCACGCCCGTCCAGGTCTCGCATATCAAGGACGAGCCGGCGTACGAGGAGCCGGCCGTGTACGAGACCGCGGACATCTTCGGCAACGTGCAGCCGCAGCAGATGAAGCTGCCGACCAAGCCGAGTGGCGGTACTCGGCGGATGACGGTGGCCGAACAGCTCCGCCAGCAGGTGCCGCTGTCCAACCTAGACGACTGGCTTACCTTCGCCGAGGCGCTCATCGGCCGGAGCGACCTGGACGAGACCACCGAGCGCTTTTACGGCCGGACGCTCACGAGTTTGAGTGAGATGAGCGATTTCGAGCGGAAGCTCGACGGTGTTATCGGCGTAGACTCGCCATGGACCCTTTCCGATCGGTTCCCATGGCTTCTTGTGGCTGATCAGATTGCCCGTCAGCAGGGCTTCTTCCATTGGGAGTTGAGCTACGCTCAAGCCTTCGCTAAGGGAGGCTTTGACCTTCAGGTCGGAAATCCTCCCTGGGTCCGGCCTGTTTGGGACAGGGAATCCGTACTCGCCGAGCGCGACCCTTGGTTTAAGCTCGTCGGCAACGAGGTGGATTGGAATAGACGACGTTCCGCGGTAATTTCCTCGTCTGATGGTCGCCGCTTTATTCATCAGGAGCATGCTAGTCATATTGGAGTTCTCTCGTACTTGGGTTCGCGAGGAGCATTTCCATTGCTGGCGGGAACTCAGCCTGATTTGTATCGAGCTTTCATGTGTCAGATTTGGCGCCACTCTAACCTTCGCGGAGTATCCGGATTGCTGCACCCCGACAGTCACTTGGAGGGCGGGCGAGAAGGATCCCTTCGTGAAGCGGCTTATCGGCATCTCCGGTTACATGCCAGTTTTGTGAACGGTGGGAACTGGGCGTTCGCCGCCCCTGTTAGTCGCACACTTCAATTTTCCATGAATATCTACGGAGCGCCAGGGGTGATATCCTTTGTTCATGCGAGTCAACTCTACGGCGTGACGCCGCTGATCGGCTCATTTGGACACGATGGAAATGGGAATCTTCCGGGCGTGAAGTTCCTGGGCAAATGGGATTGCCGCCCGCATCGCAGTCGTTTGCTAGTCGTTGACGAGGCAAGACTTTTTGAGTGGAGGGCCTTGCTGGGCTTGGGGGAAGCGCAGCCTGAGGCCGTGCCCTTGCTTTACCCAATATCCTCCGGTGAGCAGAGGGCAATGGATGCCCTAAGCCGGGTTGAGGTTCGTCTCCGCGACGTCGATTTATGGACGAGTGGTGGATTCCATCAGAAGTCTGCTCGGACGGCTGGGATTTTTCGCGAAGAGCTGTCTAACCCTGGGCGCTGGGCCGAGGTTATCGTACAAGGCCCGCATTTCGGAGTTGCCACGCCGATTGCTAAGCAACCGCCGAATATGGGAAATGCTGACAGAGCTACCGACATTGACTCCCTTTCGGCCGACGCCGTGCCTGCGACGAAGTACGTTCGCGCGTGCGATTCCGAGCGTTTCCGTGCAAGTCAAGATGCTTGGGCTGGTCGACCCTACTCGGATTACTATCGGATGGCATGGCGGAGGCAAATAGCCGATAATGGCGAGAGAAGCCTTTTCGCTGCCATACTCCCGCCGGGTCCGACGCACGTCGACTCGGTGCAAAGCCTTGCATCTTATAGGAATGTCGTGACCGCTCTTAATGCCGGTTTCTGGGCGGCCCTGCCTCTCGATTATCTGCTCAGAATCACCGGTCGGAGAGATCTCCGCGAAGCCGACGCGCGCAAAATGCCTTACGCTGATCCGGCTCATCCCTTGGCGCCCGACCTCCTCATTCGGGCACTCCGCTTGAACTGCATTACGAGCGCCTATGCGGAGCTTTGGGGGGAACTTTTTCCGATCGCTTCGCGTGCCAGCTCGTGGGCGGTCAATTGGCCTGGCCTTGACGATCTTCTTGACGGAGTTAAGCCTGATTGGACGATGCATACCCCTTTGCGATCGGAGAGAGGGCGCCGGTCTGCCTTAGTGGAGATCGATGCTCTTGTTGCGGTCTGGTTGTCCATCGATATTGAAGGACTGTTGGCCTCCTACCGGTCCAGGTATGGAGTGCTGGCGAATTACGAATCCGATACCTGGTTCGATCGCAGCGGCAGAAAGCTGGCGGGAAACTTTAATACTTACGGCCATGGTCAGACCAAGGAGCATTTCGAACAGTTTCTGATTTACTTCGACGATGTCGAGCGGAACTCGGCACCGGATGGGTACGCCGCGCCGTTCTACAAGGCGGATCGGGAGAACGAGTATCGGCAGGCGCATGCCGTGTTCAGTAAGCGGCTTCAGGATGCGATCGACGCGGGCTGGCAGCCGTCGTAGCCCACTACCCCTCTTCCGCCCCAAAGGAGAGCAGATGGCCCCGAGTAATCACCAGAAGCACCAGGCTGGACGGCGCCTAGCGGTGGCTGAGGCCCTGTTGCATGGCCTTTCGGGGAGCCTACACAGTCCGCAGACCTTCGTGACGATCAGCGGAAGGACGGCGATCTACCCGGTGAGCGTGGAGGCGTGGCGGAATCGGTGGTCGTTATTCGAGGATGTGGCCCAGCCCGTGAGCGGAGAAACGGCCTCTTGTCTGCCGCGTGTCGGGAGCGCGTCCGGCGCGTCCGCCGGCTGCGCTCCCGTCTGATGTGCGGCTCAGCGCACAGACTTAGAGGTCCTAACAAAATGATCTAGAGTCTTCCGTCCCTTGTAGATGGTGATCTACGGTGTTCGGCCGTGAGGCGTGGTGAGCAGCCTCCGTGGGTCGTGCCGGACGGGCTGTGGCAGCGCATCGAGCCGTTGCTGCCCAAGCCTGAGCGCAACCCGCGGTATCCAGGGCGTAAGCGGATCCCGGACCGCAAGGTCCTGTGCGGGATCCTGTTCGTGCTGCACACCGGCATCCAGTGGGAGTTCCTGCCCCAGGAACTGGGGTTCGGATCCGGGATGACCTGCTGGCGGCGCTTGCAGGAGTGGAACCGGGCCGGGGTGTGGCAGCGACTGCACGAGCTGCTGCTGGCCGAGCTGCAGGCCGCCGGGAAGTTGGACTGGTCCCGCGCGGTCATCGACTCCTCGCACGTGCGGGCGGCCAGACGTGGCCCAAAAGCGGCCCGAGCCCGGTCGACCGCGCCCGCCCAGGCTCGAAGCACCACGTCCTGACCGAGGGCGCCGGCATCCCCCTGGCCGTGTCGCTGACCGGCGGCAACCGCCACGATGTCACCCAACTGCTCCCGCTGATCGACAAGATCCCACCGGTACGCGGTCGGCGCGGCCGCCCACGCCAGCGCCCCGACGCGTTGTTCGCCGACCGCGCGTACGACCACGACAAGTACCGCAAGGCAGTACGCGGCAAGGGCATCCGCCCACGGATCGCCCGCCGCGGCCAGCCCCACGGCTCCCGACTGGGCACCATCAGATGGGTCGTCGAGCGCACGATCGCCTGGTACCACGGCATGAAGCGCCTACGCATCCGCTGGGAACGCCGCGACGACATCCACGAAGCCTTCCTCACCCTCGCCACCTGCATCATCACGTACCGGCATGTCGTCCGACTTTGTTAGGACCTCTTAGTGACCCGGACGAAGCTGGCCCAGGCGGCGGGGGAGAAGGTGAGGGCCGGTCCCGCTGGGTCCTTGCTGTCACGTACGGCGACAAGGCCGGGCAGGTTGTCCGCGACCTCCACACACGCACCGCCGTTGTCGCCACTGCGGGTGCTCTTGCGCCACAGGGCGCCGGCCAGTTCAGCCATGATGGACCTCTCCAACGATCTTGTTGATCAGTTGCTTCGATTGTTGCTCATCGAGAGCCAGAGACGTAAGGCTCGCCCACACCTTCTCGTAAGCGGCGATCTCCTCGGGCCGGTCGAGGTACAGGGCACCGGTCAGCGACTCGCTGTAGACGACGGATGGCTCCGGGACGACTCGGTTTGTCAGTGGGAAGTCGAGCATCATGAAGGTGCCGGCGAGCGCGCCGTAGTGCGCCCCAACAGATAGCGGCAGGATCCGGATGGAGATGTTCGGTAGGCCTGCGAGGTCGTTCAGATGTCGGAGCTGCTCGGCCATCACCGCCCGGCTGCCGATCTGCTTGATTAGCAACGCCTCGGCGAGCACCGAGCTGAGCTGAGGTGCCTTCGGCAACCGTCGTCGTAGGAGGCCCTGCCGCTGAAGCCGGATGCTAATGAGCTGGTCCAATTCGTCTTCGCTCATGTCGGCGCGGTTCTGAAAGACACCCCTGGCATACGCCTCTGTCTGCAAGAGGCCGGGGATCAGCGACTCGTCATACCCCCGGAGCCTCGATGCGGCGGATTCCAGACCGACGTACAGCTCGAACCAGTCGGGGACGGCGTCACCGTACGAGTGCCACCAGCCCTTGGCCTTGGTCTCGGCGGCCAGGGCGGTGAGCGCGCCGACTAGGTCGGGCGTCGCCCCGTACAGCTCGCACATGGCCTTGACGTCGAGGGCGCGGACCGGGCCGATGCCGGTCTCGATGCGCCACATCTTCTGCCGGCTGCACTGCATCGCCTCGGCCGCGCCGTCCAGCGTCATCCGCGCCTCTGTGCGTAGCTCGCGCAGCGCCCGCCCGAGCTGCCGTCGCGGCACTGTCGATCCCATGTCGTCGGCCATCGGCTCCCGCCCTCTCCACGTTGCATCTTGTTACATCCGGTCGCCATCGGTGAAACGCACGAACGTTCCCCAAGAATCAATCCGATTGGGTGTTGTAGCGCAATGCGATCACGCGTCTGACCATACAAGACACTCCCGATAGTAGCCATGAACGCGCAATTCCCACGCCTGGCTAATCGGCGCACTGTCCGGGGGTGGAATGGTGTGGAGCGAGGTTCAGAGTTCGTGGCGAACAGGGCCAGGCCGTAGCTGAGCATGATGCCAAAGATGACCAGTCCGCCCTCACCCAGGGCATGTCCCTGCTTGGGCGGACACCGATGGAGACCGCCACCGCCAGTTGCGCGGTGAGGACGAGGCAGATGACGATGCTCAACACCCGGCATCCGACCCCGTTGAACGACCACCAGGTCACGGTTCCGAACACCGCCGGGACGGCCATCAGCAGGCTGAGCCCGATCAGCGGCGTAGCGAGCTTCCGCCGCAGCAGGCTGGTGCCTGCCGAGGGTGATGTCTGTCGGCTCAACTGTCGATGACCCTCAGGAAGACCGTGCCGCCGCCGGCGTCGACAGACGTTGCCGTTGTACTGCGACGTCTGTACGTCCTCGGCGAACTGCCCGCTGACCTGTCAGGTGCCGCCAGTCCGCAGGAACGGGCGCAGTTCGGCGCTCAGCGGCGCGTCCCAGTTGGGCGTTGCGGGCTGCCATTCGTACCGTTTGATGGTTGTGGCCAGCGTGTCGGGTCGCAGCACGACCAGCGCCTCGCTGGGGCAGGCTTGGGCAGCCGCTCGCCGATGTAAAAATATCGACAGTTATCCATTCCGAGATGGATGAGGATGGCGGCATGCCTCGATGCCGTGCCCGGTGCAAGGACAACACTCTCTGCAAGAACCCGGTGGGCGTGCCAGGCGCACGGTGCGGCCGACACGTGGGAATGCCGGAGGCGGGGCCGCGACATCCAAAGCAGAGATCGACAAGACGACGGTCACGGGCATCGACCAGCCCAGGTAGGCGGGGCGCTGGCAGGAGCGCTTCACGCGCGGGGAGTGGACGGGGTGGGGAAGCCCAGGAACGCCGCCGACAAGAGCGTGTCGAGAGCGCTGCCGAATTCTGCGTCGGGGTTCTCACCGACGGGTGGGCTGATGTTGTGTCCGACCGCGTGACGGAATACGTGGCCGAGGAGACCTGGAAAAGGCTCTTCAGGCGGCGCCGCCGCAGGAGGTGCAAGCTGTTGGCGCAGACGGCGGGCGCAGTGCTGGCCGGCAAGCAGATGCTGCACGATCTGGTAGGAGCCATAGGGGCCTGGCTGGCCAGGCTCCTTGGCGGTGACAGGGTCGTGCAGTCCTTCGCCCGTCAACTCGCGTCGAACATCCCACTGCCCCCCGACGCCAAGATGGTGGCTACAGCGCGGGGGCTGCAGGTGGCCGGAGTGCTGTTGTGTCTGTTCAACGGTGATGACATCAGGAGATGCCAGTGCTTTATTGATCTTGCTCTTGAGGAAACGAAGGCTCAGGTTAAGAAGATCCTCCTCGCCGCGATGGAGGACTGGGCCGCTCTGGCGCAATTCCCGGCCTCACCCTTGGTGGCCGAGCGAGGCATGTATGGGAGCGCCGGAAGGCCTTGATTGGCGCACCCGGGTGGGGGCGGCTAGCTTGGGTGGACCGTGGCGGGCGGAGCCATCACGAAGCCCTCGACGTACGTCTGGCGGGCAGCCTGTAGGAATTCCAGCCGCTCCTTGCGCGCACGGTCCCAGCCGGCCTCAAGCCCAGGCGGCCAACGATGGCCGCGGTACCGCTTGTCGATGATTTCTGAGAGCGAGCCGACCGCGTCGAGCAGAGCCTGAGCGCGCTGCGCCAGTGAATCAGGTCCGGCTACCTGGACGACGGCGTTGGCGGCGACGAGTTGGTTCCATTCGGCCGTGTACTGCCGGTGCTGGTCTGTTGGCTGCTCACCCTCGGGATGCAGGTTCAGTAGGTCGCTGAGCTCTCGGGCTTGATCAAGGAAGCTGTCCACTCGGGTCAAAAGCACGACGTAGGCCCCGCTACGCGCGTCAGCGAGCTGGCTGATCCGGGCCCGCTCGGCGTCCGCGAGCTCATTGCCGCGAGCCTTTTCGGCTTGAGCACGTTGGGTGTGGGTGCTGAGGTAACCGACGGCGAACGTGGCACCGCCGCCAACGAGCGCGCCCAGTAAGCCGAAGAGGCCCGTCGTGAACTCAGTGGTCACGCAAGGCAGTAAAACATGGAAGATCGCGACTGTCTCCCCCGGAGGCTTGGCAGAGACATCTACGGTGGCATCCATCTCGGCGACCGTCCCGCGGGGCACTGACGCACCGTACTGAGCTGATATCTTCTCGTGTTGTGCCGGCCGAACGCGAGCTGTCCTCGGTGGAGGATCCGCTGACCGAGACACGTCGCGCGTTGGAGGCCGTCCGGGGGTAACCGTTGCGCTATCAGATCCACTTCGAAAAGGAACTGACCACCGAGGCGCTACGCCGATTCCTGGCCGAGGACTACGGCATCTCACCGGACGCGGTCTATGTCGGGCGAATCGAGGATCGGGCGGTCGATGATCCTCGGCCGGTCGCCATGCTCAATCCTCCAGACGAGGACGAGGGATTCGGCTGGGTCCTGACCGGTGACACGGAGCTAGCCGATGCCACCGGTCAGGGGGAGCGAGAGTTGGCGGCCACCCTGGCCCGGACCTTCGGAGTGCGGGCCCTGGTCAACGATGGCAGCATCCACCCCGACCGGTGGCTGCTGGTCAGCACCGACGGCAGCAGCGGTAGGGTCATCACTGACGAGGATGCTGCGGCGGACGGGGACCTGCGGGTCGTGCACGCTCTCGAACCGATCAGCGGAGAGCCGCAGCTCGCTGTCGTACCGCCACCGGACTGGGCCCGCGACTGGTGACCGACTAGCTGCGATGACTCATTTAAGCGGCCCTTCACAGCTGCTGTTCGATGAGTCGGTTTCGGGACCCGTGCGACGGCCCGCTGGCATGCGGACGGCTTGGGCGCCGGGGAACGGGATCAGCAGGACCACTTGGGATCACGCCTGCCATCGACGACAGGGCAAACAGCCCTTGCTGGCTGTCAGATGATGGCTGCGGCCACTTCGGGCAATAGGACGGTCAGATCGATCAATTCGACGCGACCGGCGGGGCCGGCGGTGAAGTCGCGGATTGGAACGTCCAGCGGCCCGAACCGTTCCTCGAAGCCCTGCCGCAGTCTGGGCGACGACCTGTTGAGTCCCCACTCCGCCGTGCCCCTCGCGCCTCTCAGGAAGTGGATTGCCGGCGGTCCGGCGACGTACAGCTGCGGTCGGCGGCCTGACGTATCGAGTGCCAGGTGGACCAAGTCGGCGAAGACGCCGCGCTTGCGCATGGCGTCCGCGCCCTTCCATACCGATACTTTGAACTCGGCGATCCGCCTATCGGTTTCCAGATCATAAGGCCGGCTCAGGTCATTGCCGGCCGCCAGCGACGGCCGGCGGACGACCCGTTCGCCGTCCTCTAAAATCTTTGGCAACACCAGGGTGATCGCCGCAGCGTGGATCACGTCGCTGAGACGGCCGGCGTGCTGGCGTACCAGGAGCGCGGCGCGCAGCAGTTCTGAGCCCATGCCGGCCTCCTCGGCGAGCGAGGACACCGCTCGACGGTCGACTCCGTTGAGTCGCGCTTCCAGGTCGGAGATTCGGCCGGTCAGGTCGGCGGAGCCGAGAAAGGCGAGTAACGTCGCGAAGGCCGCTGCGAGGCCTGGTCGGACCTCGGACGAGACCGACGACAGGTTCGTCCGGGCATGGACATCGCCCTTCGTGCGAAGGCTGGTCGGAAGTTTCAACGCTTGAAGGTGCCGCAGGGCAGTATGTGAGGTGAAGGCGCTTCGGTGCAGACCCGTGACGGCGCCGAACACCTGCTTCACCGGCCAGCGGGCCCCGTCGATCTCGACCCAGTGCTCGTGCAGGTCCTCGCGGACCAGGTCTGCCAGCGCGACCCGGACCGCCTCGGCATTGACCGAGTAGGTCCGGCCGTCGTGCCGGAAGGTGTGAGTCGTCACCCGCGATACCGGCGAATCAGGTCGAGGAAGTTCCGCAGCTTGGCCACGTCGGTCGGCTTGACCGGGTCGGGGTTGAAGTGCATGACGTTGTTGCGGACCCGGCGCAGCCGGTCGAGACGCTTGATGAAGACCTGCCGGTCGAGCGGCCACCCCAACTGCGTCCAGCAGTCCGGATTGTCAAGCACCGCCTGGTACTGCCCGACGGACATCGCGTCGAACGATTTGAATGACAATCCCGCCGACAGGCACGCCTGTTTGACGGCCTCCTCGTCGAAAGTGTTCTGCAGGAGCTGTCGCAACTCCTGATCAATCTCACCGATGAGGAAGAACGGAGTCGCCGTGTCGTCGTACTTGCGCACCACGTCTGCGGCGGTGAGGATTCCGGTGATTTTGCGTTGGTCGTCTCGAACGAATATGAATCCGTCCTGCTGGAGTGTTCCCAGCACGTCGAGCAACCGTACGTCGTAGTCGAAGACCCGGGCAGCCGCGCGCCGATCGATCGCGTCACTGAAGGTGGCATGCCCGTCGCGGTGCTTGGCGGCCGCGATCGACTCCCAGCTCACCGCACCGTGCAGCGTGTACGGGTTGGCGAGCACCGCGATCTGGGAGAAGTCGTCGACCTGCATTGCGGTGATCGCCTCCTCGAAAGAGGCCGTCGGGGATACCCAGGTCAGTGACATATCGTCGGGAAGGAGGTTGCCCAGCGTCAACCCGACGTCAACGCTCTCCTCGTCACTGGCGGAGGATGGCGGCTCGCTGTTGTCGACGCCGGGCTCGACCGCGACCGTGGGTTGGTCGCCCTCGGGCACCATGATCCGGATCGTCTTGTCCAAGCTGACGGTGCGGAAGTCGGGAACGGTGGTCAGCCCGTGGTTGGCCAGGTCGGCGTCGATCTGCACACTCGCGGTGCGGTCGCGGTCCTCAATGCCCCAGTGCTTAATGAACTCGCGGACGGTCAATGTGCGTGGCTGACCCGCTTCGGCGTCCGTCCGTGCCTCCTCGAGCAGCGTGAAACGGCGCCGTACCGCCTCCGCCTCCTCGTGCGGACGCGCGTGATCCGCCCCGACCTCCTCAGCGACATCCTTGAGTAGCTGCACCCGCAGTTGGTGTAGCGTCTGCCCGCTTGGCTGGACCCGCCACACCGCCCATCCGGGCACCGCGACGAGACCTGACTCCTCAGCAGCGGCGCGGGAGGGAGTGGCGAATTCACGGCCGTCAGGAAGGCGAAGCTGTCCGCGGGATGTCACGGTTGCCCGGTACGGGGTCTCGCCAATCCGTTGTTGAAAGGTCAGCTCGGCGCCCGAACTGAGTAGCCCCGCGTCGAGCAGGTCCGAGATCCGGACGCGACGCCCGTTGATAAGAAGCTCTCGACGGCTTTGCCGGTACGAGTCGTTCGACATGTTGTCGCTTTCATCGTTAGGGGTGGGTGAGTCAGGGGTGGCGTGACGGGAGTCGTGGTCCTCGGGATCCTCCGAGGTGTCTGCGTACGACACCAAGATTGGCTCCACGTCAAGGGCGCTACTTGCGAACGTGAGGGCTCGTTCGCTCGCCGAGATCTTGGTGAGTTCGCGGGCACACCACTTCCACCCGAGGAGGGAAAGCTCGTTGGCGGCGCGGCCCAGCACGGTTTCCTCGAAGCCATTCACCAGGTGTACTGCCACCCGGTCGGCATGTTCTTGAACGCGGGGCGCCAGGAACATCAACTTCGCTTTGCGGCCGGAGGCTCGATCAGAGCGGTCATAGCCGGGTGGGGCCGCAGTAAGGTCCCCCTCACGCCATGCGTTGACCATTTCAGCGACGGCCGGGTAATCGGTCACCGCCAACTCACCGTCGCCGTCGAAGCGCCGCTGACTGGTGGTCGCCCCGAAACCGTAGTGGCCGTTCGTCTGCGACGTAGCCCCAGCCGCGAGGATGCTCGTGTTCACTCTTCTGCGGCTGATAGCAGCCGACAATGGCGACTTCGACCGGGCTGTCGTCGGGCACCGCGAGCCGCCGTAGCTGGCCTCTCGTATCCATCGGTCGCGCCGGACGAGCTGCATACCGCCACGCTTCGCTTCCTGCGGTGTCGCCGGTCGCAACGGCTCTGGGCAGTCACAAATCCGCCGGACCCTCAGACTGCGCCAAGGCTCAGGATGGATCCACCGATCCCCGTGCTGGGCGCAGATGACGCCACAGTGACGGCAGATGTGCTCGTCGCCGGTATTCGGGTCCGTCACGGAGGAGTCGCCAATCCCTCGGCCTCAAGTCGTCGCAGCGTAGGTGATGATCGAGGGCGCGGGTGTCGCGAATCTGACGCACATGTGCTCCAGGCTGTTAGGCAGCTCAAGCCGGTAAGGGGTGCAGTAGCATGCGGCGGTGACCCGCTCATGAGGCCTACCCTCGCCGCCGACACCCTGCGTCGGACCCTCACCCAATACCTGACCACCACCTTCGGCTTGACCGAGGACGGCGTACGTCAGGGTTTGGAGGGTTTTCTCTCCCACCCGGAGCAGGGCATTTTCCGCGGCCCGTACCTGCGGATTCGCACTCCGTTCCGCCCGGCGGAGGGCGACTGGCGGGCGCACCTGGATTGGGCGCCGGCTGGCTTCGCCCCTTACCTGCACCAGGCGAACGCATTCGCCCGGTTGTCGACGAAGGGCAGGGCGGCCGAGCCGACCCTGATCACCACCGGCACCGGCTCGGGTAAGACGGAATCGTTCCTGATCCCGGTGCTCGACCACTGCCGGCGGCAGAAGCAGCAGGGCAGGGCTGGCGTCAAGGCGATCCTGCTCTACCCGATGAACGCCCTCGCGACGGACCAGACGCAGCGGATCAACGAGTTGCTCTCCGACCCGGCGCTCAGCCAGGTCACGGCTGGTCTCTACATCGGCGACGTGGCGGCAATCGAGTACGCGCACGTGTTCACCAAGCGGTCGGAGATGCGCCGCACCCCGCCGGACATCCTGATCACCAACTACAAGATGTTGGACCTGTTGCTCCAGCGTGCCGACGACCTGCCGCTGTGGGAGGGCGCCGAGCCGGCGTACGTGGTGCTGGACGAGTTCCACACCTACGACGGCGCGCAGGGCACCGACGTGGCGATGCTGCTGCGCCGTCTCGCCGCCGCGCTCGATCTCGACGAGCCGGACCGGCCGTTGGGGCCGATCTGCCCGGTGGCGACCTCCGCGACGCTCGGTGAGGGCGGCGGCCGGGATGGTCGTACCGCGATCCGTGAGGTCGCCGAGCAGGTCTTCGGCGTCGTCTTCGATGCCGGCTCGCTGGTGGGGGAGGACCGGTACGAGGCCGGCGAGTTCATTGCCAGCCAGGACTTCAACCTGCCGCTACCCACCCCGGAACAGCTCGCCGCGGTGGACGACCGCGACCCCGAGGAGATGATGGCCGAGGTCGCCGAGCTGGTCCTCGGCGAGCGCTGCCTCAATGACCCGGCACGCCTCGGTGACCTGCTCCGTCAGCATCCGTTGACGAAGGCGGTGCTCGACTCGCTCCAGGCGCGGCCGTGCACCCTCGACGAGATCATCGACGTGCTGCCTCGGAAGAACGCCACCGGCTGGGGCAGCGTGATGAAGACCCCGCCCGAGATCACGGCGAAGGCTCTTGCCCGGTTCGTCGGCCTGCTCTCCGTCGCGCAGAACCCGGAGGCTCCCGGCCGTCCGCTCTTGAACATCGAAACCCACCTGTGGGTACGCGCCGTCTCCCGACTGCTGCGCGGCACCTCCCACCAGGCCGCCTTCGGCTGGTACGGCGAAGCGCCGCGCGAGCTGGACCCGTATGCCACCGACGCCGACGTGGTCGTGGCCGACAACCGCTACCCACGGTTACCGGCCATCTACTGCCGGCACTGCGGCCGCTCCGGCTGGATGGCGTTGTCGCCAGAGAAGGACCCGCAGGAGCTGGAGACCGACCCGGACAAGATCTACCGGGCCAGCGTCGGTCGGGACAAGCGTCGGATCCGCGCGCTGATCGCCGCCACCGAGGATGAGGTACGCCAGCGCTCCCGTGGCCTGCTGGTCCTGGAGTACGGCCGTCGGGTGCGCCCCTTCGACGAGCAGCGCGACCGGGAGCCCACCGACGACGCGATCGTCGTGCTCGGCGACGTGCTCGACATCGACGGCGCCGAGAAGGACCGCTGCCCGTCCTGCGAGCTGGACCACGGCATCCGCTTCCTCGGCGCCGGCCTGGCCACCCTCGCCTCGGTGGCGATCACGCAGCTCTTCACCGGTGGCGAGCTTGACGAGGCCGAGAAGAAGACGCTGCTCTTCAACGACTCGGTGCAGGATGCCGCGCACCGGGCCGGTTTCGTCGCGAACCGGTCCTACTCGTTCTCGCTGCGCTCGCTCCTCGCCGGCCGTTTGAGAGCCGGGGAGTCGATCGGGCTCGACGACCTCTTCGTCAGGATGATCGAGGAGGCGGCGAAGCCGGAGATCCTCTCCACCGTGGTGCCGCCAGACCTACACGATCAGCCCGGTGTCGACAGCCTGCTCGCTGGTGAGCACAGCGGCAGCCGGGAGACGTGGGAGCTGATCAGTGAGCGGCTCGTCTTCGCCACCGTGATGGAGACCGGGCTGCGCTCCCGGCAGGGCCGCACCCTGGAATTGACCCGCAGCGTCGCCGTTGAGGTTGCCCTCGACGATCCGGCGCGAGCCGCCGCGATCTGCCGGGACGTCCACCTCACCGGCCCCGGTCACCTGGCCGGAATGGCGCCGGACGACGCCCGCTACCTCGCCTTCCTCCGCGGTCTGCTGGAACGGCTGCGGACCCGGGGTGCGGTGTTCCACGAGTGGCTGGTGCCGTACCTGAAGCGCGGCGGCACCCGGTGGCAGATCTGGGGCGGCCGTCCCGCCGGTATGCCCGCGTTCCCGAAGGGGTTGTCAGCGCCCGCGTTCCTGCTCGCGACGCCGAAGTCCCGCTCGGAGTTCGACGTGATCACCGCGCGCGGCAACTGGTATCAGGACTGGACGTCGCGCTGCCTTGGCCTCGACTCCGGTGACGCCGCCGGCTTCCTCAGCCAGCTGCTGCCAGCCCTCGCCGCAGAAGGCGTGGTCGCCGTTGGCGACACCGAGGACGGCAACAAGGTATACGGGCTGATGCCCGGCCACCTGCGGGTGACCCGACTCGACGACGCCTCCGCAGTGTCTGCCGGGGTCGGCTGCGACACCTGCCACTGGCAGCAGACCGAGCGCCCCGACCGGGTGGCCGACTGGATTGGCCAGCCGTGCCGGCAGTACCGCTGCCGCGGTCAGCTCCAGGCCGTCCACGACGACACCGCTCCCGACGACTACTACCGGCGGCTCTACCTGGACAGCCCGGTGTTCCGGGTGGTCACCGGCGAACACACCGGCATGCTCACCCGTGCCCAGCGGGAGACGGTGGAGAAGCAGTTCCGCGACGGCGAGCGCTACACCGACCCCAATGTGCTCTCCTGCACGCCGACACTGGAGATGGGCATCGACATCGGCGCCCTCTCCGCCGTGGTGCTCGCCTCGCTCCCGCACGGCCCGGCCAACTACGTTCAGCGGGCGGGCCGCGCCGGCCGCAAGAGCGGCAACGCGCTCGTGCTGACTTTGGTCGGGCGATCCGAGCGGGATCGCTACTACCTCACCGATCCCCGCGACATGATCGCCGGCCAGATCGTCCCGCCCGGCTGTTTCCTCTCCGCCGTGGAGATCCTGCGCCGCCAGTACCTCGCCCACCTGATCGACCTGGCCGCCCGCGGCCGTCTGGTCGGAGTGCTGCCGATGCCACGGCGGGCGCACGTACTGTTCGGCCCGACGGGTTGGCTGACGGGCCTCGCCGAGGCCGCGCGTCGCGACGGCGGTCGGCTGGTGGAGGACTTCCTGGCCCTCTTCGGCGACAAGGTTCTGCGGGCCGCCGCCGACCAGCTGCGGGAGTTCGCGGTGGACGGCATCGTCCAGCGGGTCAAGGAAGCCGACGAGGTCTGGGAACTCCGGTTGGCCGACCTGCGTCGACGGATGCAGGAGCTTGCCACCGCCCGGGGCACGTTGGTGCCCAGCGACCCGGACCACGCCCGCGAGATCAAGATGTTGAAGGCCGAGGAGGGCGCGGTCCGCCGCCGCCTGCGAGAGGTCAGCGCGGCTGCCGCCCACGGCACCCTGGTCGAGTTCGGTCTGCTGCCCAACTATGCGCTCATCGACAGCCGGACCGACCTGGAAGCCACCCTGACCTGGGAGGACAAAACCGACGGCGACCGTCGGTTCCACAGCGAACTCCGGGAGTACGCGCGCCCCGCCCGGCAGGCATTGGTCGAGATCGCACCCGGCAACAGCTACTACGTGCGGGGCTACAAACACGAGATCTCCGGGCTGGACGTCGGTCCGGCGGACCGGCCGGCGTACGAGCAGTGGCGGATCTGCGCGCAGTGCGGTTACGTCCGCACCCACCTCGCCAAGGAGGACACCAGCGCCTGCCCGCGATGCGCCGACCCGGGCATCGCCGATCACGGGCGACTGTTCCAGGTCCTCCAACCGACCCGGGTGCTCAGCCGCGACAAGCGCGACGACGCCCGCATCCGCGACGACAGCGACGATCGGGACCGTCGGTTCTACGCCACCACCATCGCCGTCGACGTGGATCCGGCCAAGGTCGATTCGTCCTGGCGGCACGCTCATGACACGTTTGGTGTCGACTACAGCCGGCACGCGATGATCCGGCACTTCAACCTCGGCGCCCAGCGCTACGACCGGGCGGCTGAACTTTTCGCTGGCGAGGAGGTGCGGATCAACCGGTTCCACACCTGCACCTCCTGCGGCGGGACAACGGTTGACGGTGCCCCCGCGGTGAGCCAACAACTCGCTGCCGAGGCCTCCGGGTCGACCGTCGTGAAGGGCGCCGAGCACCACCGGCCCTGGTGCCCCTACCGGCGCTCGCCTGCCGCTGCGGACGCCCACGTCGATCTGATCCTCGCCCACGAGCTGGAAACCGAGGCGTTGCGCATCTTGATCCCGGCCGCGACGGCCGTGGTGCAGGAGCGCATCGCGTCGTTCGCCGCCGCTATCCGCCTCGGCATCGCCGCGCAGTACGGGGGCGACCCGGCTCACCTTCAAGCCGTGTCGGCCACCATGCCGGACGGGCAGAGTGACGGAACCCGCAACTTCGTGGTCGTCTACGACACTCAGCCGCAGGGCACCGGCTATCTGCACCGCCTCGCCAAACCGGAGGAGTTCCGCGCCGTTCTGGAACTCGCGCGGCAGCGGATCGCCGACTGCGTCTGTCGAAACGAAGGCAAAGCGGTGTGTCACCGCTGTCTCCTGCGTCACGCGCGTAACGAGCACTTCGCCCTGATGAGCCGCGACGAGGCGTTGGGCATGCTGGACAAGCTCCTCGACACCTGGGACGTCCAGGAGGGCACCCGCACGGACGAGATCTCGCTGATCCACCAGGTGGAGAGCGAGCTGGAGATGCGCTTCCTCACCAAGCTGCTGGCGCTTGGCGAGACGCCCAACTCAGGCCTGCGGATCGACCGGCGCACCGATCATGACGGTGCCCGCGTCGCCGACCTGCGGTTCGTCCGGGACAACGGCCAGAGCGTCACCCACTGGCAGATGAAACTGCAGAACACCGTTCGAGGCACCCGGCCCGACGTTCACTTCAAGCGCCTCGACGCCCCCTCACCGGAGGTGGCGGTTTATCTGGACGGGTTCAAGTACCACGCCTCATCCCAGTACAACCGGCTCGCCGATGACGCCGAGAAGCGGGCCCGACTGCGCGCCCACGGCTACCTGGTCTTCGCCGCCACCTGGGACGACGTCAAGACCTGGGGGAGCGCGGAGGGGCGGTGGATGCCGTACGGCGGACTGAGCAAGCAGACCGCCAGGGAGAAGTTCCGTGGCCTGCTTCCTGGCGCGGATCCCGCAGAGCTTGAGGAGACGATCTGGGTCAATCCGATCGAACAGCTCATGCGCTACCTCGCCGATCCTGATCTCGACCGTTGGCAGCGGCGGGCGGAGGCCGCTCTGTGGGGCATGCTCAAGCAGGCCCGGGACAACAGCACCACCGACTCCGTAGGCGTCGCGGAAAGGTTGACCGCCGCTCTGCGTGGAAAACCTCTGCCCCCGTCGACCGCGCGGCACATCATGGTCGCCCGATCTCAGGACAACGCAGGCTGTCCAGTGACGATCGTCCTCGACGCGCGCAGCAAGCCGATGCCGACGATGTCAGCTCTCGCCGTCATCGACGATCTGCCTGCCGCAGTCGCAGATGAGGGCCACAAGGACCGCTGGGCCGCGTGGCTTGCCTGGGGCAACGTCATCCAGTTCCTTGGCAATGGTGGCGGCGATGCGGGTCAGCTCGCCGTGTCCACACTTGATGCGTTCGAGCCGGCCTCGATGGCGGTCACCGAGGGCACCGGGCTCGTGCTCGCTCAACGCGCGTTGCCGCTTGACGAGGAGACGGCAACGTGGCTTGGCGTCTCGGCGCAGCCGGCCGCCGCCGAGCCCGAGGCACTCGACACGGAGTCGCCGTGGCGGGACGTCCTGCGCTACCTCGACCCGGCCGAGAACACCCTGGATCAGCTGGTCCAGCAACTCGCGCGGCAGGACCTGCCCGCACCGGTCGTCGGCTACGAGCTGGGCGACCAGGGCTGGCAAGCTGAGCTGGCCTGGCCCGACCGGCGGATCGCGATCGTGCTCACCGGTCCGTCCGACGACCCGGAGACGGAAGACCGCGACCGGGCATACGCGGAAGCGGGCTGGCATGCCCGTACCGCTCGGGAGTGGTCGGTTGACGAGTTGGCCGCAGAGATCAAGGCAACGAGCGGGGGAGAACGTCGATGAGCACCGGAGCAACAACCCTGCGGATGCTGGACCGCGCCGACAAGGAGGTCATGAAGCTCACCCGCGCCGACATCGGAGCGGTCTACGAGTTCATGCACAAGTTCCGGCACAACCCGGAGAACCCGGGGCTCAACCTGAAGGCGCTCAACAGCGACTCCCGGCTGATGTCCGCCCGGGTCAACAAGGACTATCGCGCGTTGTTGCTGCACATCGCCGAGCGCGACTATCTGCTCGTCGCGGTCAAGCACCGCGGTGAGGTGTACGACGACCTCACCCGGTACGCGTACCGCATCAACCGGATCACCGGCGGCATCGAGGTCATCGACATGGCGCCCGTTGGTGACAGCATCATCGGTCGGGTGGTGCCGCCGGATATGGAACCGGAGCCCGCGCAGAAACCGCTCTTCGACACGTACACCGACTCCCAGCTGCTGGATCTCGGCGTATCCGAGCCGCTGCTACCACAGATCCGGGAACTGACAGCCGAGGCCGAGCTGCTGGAACTGCTGGACAGGGCGCCGCAGCTCACCACCGACGTGCTCTTCGCGCTCTTCGACGGCACCCCTTACGACGACGTGCTGCAACAGGTCACGGACCCGGTCCGCGCCGACGAGCCGGTCGACCCCGAGGACTTCGAGGCGGCAGTGGAACGGCCCGCCACGCAGGTGACCTCCGACGACGAGGCGTTGCAGGCGATGCTCGGTGAAGCCTTCGAGCGGTGGCAGATCTTCCTGCACCCCACTCAGCGCAAGCTGGTCGAGCGCCGCTACAACGGCCCGGCACGGGTCGGTGGTGGCCCGGGCACCGGCAAGACGATCGTCGCCCTGCACCGCGTGGCGCACCTCGCCCGGCAGTTGCCAGACGGAGCGGACAAGCCGATCCTGCTCACCACCTTCAACCGGAATCTGGCGGCCGACCTGCGGACCCGGCTCATGGCGTTGGGCGGGCAGGAGCTGGTGTCGCGCGTCGACATTGTCAACATCGACCGGTTGGCCAGCAGGGTGGTGGCAGAAGCCAAGGCAGGTGGCAGCCGCCGGGTGGTGGACGACAATCGAGTCCTTGAGCTGTGGGACGAGTTCCTCATCGAGACCGGCGAGACTGCCTGGGAGGCTGAGTTCCTTGCCGCTGAGTGGACCCAGGTGATCCTCGGTCAGGTGCTCAACTCGCGGACGGACTACTTCAAGGCCCGCCGCCCCAACCGCGGCCGCAGTCTCTCGCGGATCGAGCGGGACCAGATCTGGCAACTGACCGAGCGCTTCACCACGTGGCTGGAGAACCGCGGCGTCTGGACCTGGCGCCAGGTGGCACAACGGGCTGCCCGCATTGAGATGGACCGCACGGCCCAGAACACCGGCGTGGCCGGCGAGTCGTCCGGCGGGTTCTACCGGCCGCGCTACCGCCACGTGGTGGTCGACGAGGCGCAGGACCTCAGCGCCGCCCACTGGAAGATGCTGCGGGCCATGGTCGCGCCGGGCCCGGACGACATGTTCCTCACCGGCGACACCCACCAGCGCATCTACGACAACCACGTCACGTTGAGCAGCCTCGGCGTCAACATTCGCGGTCGGTCGTCCCGGCTCACCCTGAGCTACCGCACGACACGGCAGATCCTCGCCGACGCCCTGCAGATCATGACCGGGGAGGTGTACGACGACCTCGACGGCGGTGAGGAGAACCTGGCTGGCTACCGGTCGTTGCTGCGCGGCGGCCGACCGGTTTTCCGAGGTGCCGGGACGTGGGCGCAGGAGCGGGACCTGATCGTCGAGCAGTTGCGCGACTGGGGCAACGCGACAGATGGCTCGATCGCCATCTGCGTACCGACGAAGGACCTCGCTGCGGACGTCATCAGCCGGCTGGAGTCGGACGGCTTGGCGGTGGTGGAGATCGGCCCGGATGGCCCGAAGCGCCCCGACGGCGTGCACATCGGCACGATGCACCGGTTCAAGGGCCTCGAGTACCAACGCATGATCATCGCTGGGGTCAGTGACGGCCTGGTGCCTCGGCAAATGATCAGCAGGTACCGCGACACCGACCCGAAGCGCTACCAGCGTGAACGTCAGCGCGACCGGTCGCTGCTCTTCGTCGCCGCCACCCGCTCGCGCGACGAGCTTGCGGTGTTCTGGCACGGCACGCCCAGCCCGTTCCTGACCGGGCGGCTCGTGCAGCGACAGCTAGCCTGATTGCCGCTCCTGCTCAGGCGGGGCGGCGTGCGATGCGGGGGAGGTTGTAGGTGCAGGCGGGGGATCGTGTCGGTGATCGGTACGAATTGACGTACCCGGTCGGTCGCGGAGGAATGGGTCAGGTCTGGGCCGGCTTCGACGAGCGGCTCGACCGGCCGGTGGCGATCAAGTTTCTCCGGCAGTTGGAGGTGCCGGAGGACGAGCGTGAGACGGCGGGCAAGCGCTTCCGGCGGGAGGCGAGAGCGACCGCCAGGCTCGACCATCCCGGTGTGCCGGCCGTGCACGACCTGGGTGTGCACGGTGAAGACCTCTTCCTCGTCATGCAGCTCGTGCCGGGGATCGTCCTCGCCGACCACATCGCCGAGCAGGAACAACTGCCTGTCGGCGAGGCGGCCTCCATCGCAGTGCAGGTCTGTTCGGTGCTCATGGCCGCCCACGCAGCGTCCCTCGTGCACCGTGACCTGAAACCCCAGAACCTCATGATCACCCCGTCCGGAGTAGTCAAGGTGCTCGACTTCGGGGTTGCCGCGCTGCTCGGGCCTGCCGAGGCGTCACGCCTCACCGCGAGCGGTCGAACGCTCGGCACCCCCGCCTACATCGCACCCGAGCAAGCCCAGGGTGGTCCGGTAGGGCCGGCGGCCGATCTCTACGCCTTGGGCTGCATCTTTTTTGAGATGCTCGGCGGGAACCCTCCCTATGAGGCGGCGAACGCCCCAGACCTGATGCGCCGTCATATCGATTCGCCAATTCCTATCATCACTGAGTATCGATCGGACGTGCCCGACGACCTGGCGCACCTCATCTACTGCCTTTTAGCAAAGGATCCAGGGGAACGGCCAGCGTCGGCTGGCGAGGTTCGTCAGCTCGTTGCGCCTTTCCTCGACGGCGGCGATTTTCCAGGGTTGGTGGCAGCCCGAACGGACAACAGACTCTCCAGCGCCGCACCGCTCATCGATCCCGTCCCGGTTCCGCCGCAGAGATCCCCGCAGAACCTGGTGGAGCTGCGGGCGCAGGCAAGGGAACTCGCCGAGAACGAGCGTTTCGTGCAGGCCGCCGAGGTGTTGGAGCGTGCCCTCCGCTTGGTGCCGCGAGGTGGTGAGCGGCTCGCCACCGAGATCGTTGCGCTACGAGTAGATCTCGCGAACCTCTTGATGCTCGCGGGCGACTTCCGGCAGGCCCGTCACGGGTTCGAGGCATTGGCCCGAGACCTGGATCAGTCTGACGGGCCGCAGGATCTTGTCGAGGAGTGCCAAAATCAGGCGGTCGCCTGCCAGCTTGAGATGGGCGAGGCCACCGACGCCATCGGTCCGCTCTCAATCCGCTGACTCACCCGGCACAGTCTCTGCCCCTGGGCATGGCGCACACTCCCTCGTTTCACCACGGAACACTGCATCAGCCGCTCCTGCAACTCACACGGATTGCAGCAAAGAAAGTCGATGCACACCGGCGAAATCGCTGCCTGAAACGTTGCGTCTTCCTGTTGCCCATCGCAAGCTGATCCCAGCAACGGCGGCCGGTCGGCTCCCCCGAACGGCCGCCGTGCTTCCCCGAACAACCCTCGCTGAGCAGCCGCGATGCCGTACCGCTGAGTAAAGCTGCGGTGTCAGGGCGGGGTGGGTCTGCCCGCACGGGATGAGCGGGCAGACCCGCCCTGGCCACGAGCAGGAAGGCGGACGGACATGAACGCTCGCAACCAGCGACCAACCCCAGTTGGCGGTGGCGCTACCTACCGCTCCGCCGCGTACACCAGCCTGCTGCCGTGGCAGGTCCGCGAGCGCCGCTTCTCAGCGACCGGGCTCGGGCGTCGCGGTCTGAACCCCGACGACGTCTACGCCTTCCTCGACCGGGTCGCCGTCGACATGGCCGCCGTCTACGCCGCTCTCGCCGAGAGCCGCCTCGAGACTGTCCGGATCAAAAACGCGCTGCGCCGCTGGCAGACCGACCAGGCCCGTGCCCGCAACGAGCGGGACAACACGAGATGAGCCAGCGGTACGTCATCCACCTGCCCGTGGTTGCCAGCGACCTGTCTGCCGCACAACGCCTGGCCCGGGTCATCGGGCGGTGGATGCTGGTGCTGCCGATGGCTGACCCGGGGGAGACCACCGTCTCCGAAGAGGACCAGCAGTTCCTCCGGCACCGGGTCTTCTGCGACCTGCGGCTACCTGGCGGCCGGCGCTGCCTCCTCCGGGACGGCCACGACGGCCCCTGCGCCCGCCGGCTGCGTAGATGACCGTCCCCGAGAGGGCCGGCAGTTCCTCCGCCACCAGTAGTCGGTGCCTGGTGCTCCGCGGCCGTCACGATGGCGACT